>NZ_JBEYAL010000022.1:0-160158 GCF_040631655.1 Streptomyces sp. NPDC019937 | reverse complement strand
GCGGGTTGCGAGGCTCCCCCAGCTACCGCTGGGAGGTGCCCCCTGCACCAGACGCCGCTCGCTGATCCGGCCTGATCCACACGACACCCCCTAGCGGCCGAAACCGGGGGCGGTGGCCCTCGAGGGTCAGTAGTCCTTGAGCGCCAGCGAGTCGACCCGCTTGTAGAAGTCCTCCGTGTACTCGTCCTGACCCGGTTCGGTCCCGTCCCCCGCGACCTCGGCTGCCATCCGCTCCTGGTTGACCAGGGCCAGCTCCTGATTGGTGGTCACGAAGTCGCGCAGCTCGCGCTGGTAGGCGGCGAAGGCCGTGGTGTGGTCACCACCCGCGGCCTTCAGCTCACCCGCCAGGACATACGCGCCGATCAGGGCCATGGAGGTGCCCTGGCCGGAGGCGGGCGAACCGCAGTAGCCCGCGTCCCCGAGCAGCGCCACCCGGCCGCGGGACCAGGTGTCCATGTGGATCTGGGCGACCGCGTCGAAGTGGAAGTCGGGCGCGCCCCACATGTACTCCAGCAGCCGTGGCATCTCCCAGCGCGCACCCGCGTACCGCTCGGCCACCAGCCGCTTGTGCTCCGAGGAGGTCCGGTTGCCGAGGACGTGGGCGGGCGGCTCGTCCGAGTCGAACCCGACGTAGACCCGGGCCTCGGTGTTGTCGCGGACGCTCATCACCATCCCGCCCCACGCGCCGCCCGTCATCGGGTAGACGACCTGCCAGCGGTCCAGGCCGAGATAGTTCGGCACGGTCCACACCGCCAGATAACTCCCCAGCGGCCGGAGGAAAGTCTCCTCGGGGCCGAATACCAGCCCTCGGGTGCTGGAATGCACTCCGTCGGCGGCCACCACCAGATCGAAGGTGCGCGATACGCCGCTGTGGAAGGTGATGGCCACCTCATCGGGGCCCTGGGCGAGTGCGGCGATCGAGTCGTCGAAGAGATATTCGATGTTCTTTCCGCCCGCGCCCACGAGAATCGTCGCCAGATCGTCGCGGAGAATCTCGACGTCGGGGCGGTCGAGCTGCCCGCCGCTCACCGTTCGTTCGGTGGTGCTGAACAGTTCCTTTCCGTTGTCGTCGACCGTGGACATCCCGCGCAGACCGGTGCTGTGAGCGCGGATCTCCGCCAGGACTCCCATGCGCTCGCACACCTCCAGCGCCGAGCCCCGGACGTCGATGGCCTGGCCACCGGGCCGCAGCCGGGCGGCCCGCTCCACCACGGTGACCTGGCATCCGTACCGGTCC
Source organism: Streptomyces sp. NPDC019937 (assembly GCF_040631655.1). Lineage (NCBI taxonomy): Bacteria > Bacillati > Actinomycetota > Actinomycetes > Kitasatosporales > Streptomycetaceae > Streptomyces > Streptomyces sp. NPDC019937. The sequence goes on along the minus strand of NZ_JBEYAL010000022.1, from coordinate 158,921 downwards.
AGCCAGTACGCCAGGGCCGGTCCCCCGATACTGGCACCGGAAATCAGGACTCTCATATTCCGCATCGTGAACTCCCTTTCGATTCCCCGCATCCGTTCTTTCCGGCAAGAGTGAGCGACGCCACCGACACCGCGCCTACGCGCCGCCTACTCGGCACCGACAGGCCGCCGACAAGGCCGGATCCCGAGGGAAGTACCGGGGCGGCAGTGATCGATTAATGAGAGTGTTACCTGATGGTGTTGTGCCGTTCTGTTGTCATCGATGAGACTGGGGCTTCCGACTGGCCCGTACAAAAGGCCGGTTGGTCGCACTGGTGACGTTCGGTCCTCCCCCCACGATCCGAACAAGGATGGGACCCATGCACACTTCGCCGGCACACGTTCGCGTGTCCCGAGGCCCGTCAAGAGCCGTACGCGCCTGTCCAGTGCAGCGCCGGAGACCCGGCTCCTACGGCGGCGGACCGGCCACGGCCGCCGCGTAGCGACCCCCGAAAACCCACCCGCGAAGCCTCACCAACGGCGAGTCGCCACCCCACGGCCCCCAACGGGCCCATGAACGGCCACGCTCGGCATGCCCCCGCGCGGACGGACCGTCCGCGTGCCCGGCATCGAGCCTCCGTGCCCCGTTCGGTGACGCACGACCTGGCAAGGAAGGAACTCCTCAGGTGCTCATTTCGCACCATCCGCGGTCACTCGCATCATCCGAAGAGCCGTCCGACGGATCGTCCGAACCCGGCGAGTCCGGGACCCCCCAGGCCATCGCCGGCGGCCCGAGCGGACATGTGCTGGCGGTCGGCGCGCCCGGCCCGGGAATCGACCAGCTGACCCGGACCCTGGTGTCCGCGGGCCACGAGGTGAGCCACGCCCGGCCCGGCGAAGTCGGCCGGCAGCTCCGGCAGACCCCGCCCGACGCGATCGTCGCCCTCGACGGCGGCCACGACGGACTGGAGGTGATCCGCGAGGTCCGGGCCGCCCCCGCGGGCCGGGCCCTGCCCCTGCTCATGGTCACCACCGACCCCGGGCCCACCGGCGTCGCCGACATGCTGCGCGGCGGCGCCGACGACTGCGTACCGGACACCTCCGATCCCGTCGAGCTGTCCGCCCGCATCGAGGCCAAGCTGCGCCGGGTCCCGGTGCCGGTCGAGAACCTGCTGCTGGACCCGCGTACCGGCCTCTACTCCCAGCCGCACTTCCTGGGCGAACTCGACCGGGAACTCAAGCGCGCCGACGACAGCCGCAGCGGCGGGGTCGTGGCCATGGTCGGCGTCGCCGAGATGGCCGCGCTGGAGGCCCGGCTGGGGCCCCGGGTGCGCCGCGAGGTCGCCGAGCGGCTGGCCGGTGTGGCGGAGAAGCTGGGCGGGGTGTGCGACCGGCTCGGCTGGGACGACGACGGGCGGCTGCTGATGCTGATGCCGGGCGTCGACGAGGACACCGCGCGCCGTGATCTGCAGAAGTTCGCGAACACCGTGGCCGGCACCCGCTTCGTGGTCGCCGACGAGAACGTCCGGCTGACCCCGGCCATCGGCTGGACCCCGCTCACCGACTGCCCCGACCGCCACCAGGCCGTGGACCAGGCCCGGGACGCCGTGGCCGAGTCCATCCGCCACCGGGATCTGCGCCCGGTGAAGTACGCGGCCTGGATGCGCGGCGCGACCCGGGGGCGACGCCGCCTCACCGTGGCGGTGCGGGCCCTGCTCTCGGCCCTCTCGCCCTTATTCGTCCTCGTACTCGGCGTCGCCATCCCCTTCGTGTTCTACCAGCAGACGTACGAACTGGGCTGGGACATCGGATCGGCCGCCTACTGGGTGGTGGTCGGCGGGCTCATCGTCTCCGCCGTGCTCATCGTGCTGGAATGCCTCTTCTCACTCGACGCCGTGTCCCGCCCCGAGCGGCCCGCGCAGCCGTATCCACCGGCCAGCGCTGTCATCGCCGCCTACCTCCCCAATGAGGCCGCGACCATCGTCGACACTGTCGAATCGTTTCTGCGGCTGGACTACCCCAACGAGCTCGAGATCGTGCTCGCGTACAACACCCCGCACCCGATGCCCGTCGAGGACACCCTCCGGGACATGGCCCGCCGCGATCCGCGCCTGGTGCTGCTGCCGGTGGCGGGGTCCACCTCCAAGGCGCAGAACATCAACGCCGCCGTCACCCGGGTGCGCGGCGACATGGTCGGCATCTTCGACGCCGACCACCACCCGGCCCCTGACGCCTTCCGCCAGGCCTGGCACTGGCTGTCCCACGGATACGACGTCGTCCAGGGCCACTGCGTGATCCGTAACGGCGACAGCTCCTGGGTCGCCAAGCTGGTGGGCGTGGAGTTCGAGGCCATCTACGCCGTCAGCCACCCCGGCCGCACCCGGCTCTACACCTTCGGCGTCTTCGGCGGCTCCAACGGCTTCTGGCGCACCGATCTGCTCGCCCGCACCCGCATGCACGGCTCGATGCTCACCGAGGACATCGACGCCACCATGCGCGCCCTCCACGAGGGCGCCAAAATCGCCACCGACCGCACCCTCGTCTCCCGTGAGCTGGCCCCCACCACCGTCAAGGCGCTGTGGAACCAGCGGTCGCGCTGGGCGCAGGGCTGGCTGCAGGTGTCGCTCAAGTACCTGTGGCGCGCGATGCGTTCCCCCGACTTCACCTTCCGCCAGAAGGCGGGGCTGTTCGTCCTCCTCGGCTGGCGCGAGGTGCAGCCGTGGCTGACCCTGCAGATCCTGCCCGTCCTGCTGTACGCGGCCTGGCGCGCGGGCGGTCCCGGCGAACTCGACTGGGCCGTGCCGCTGTGCCTGCTGGCCACGCTGTTCACGCTCTCCGCCGGAGTGGTGCAGGCGCTGTTCGCCTGGCGGCTGGCGATACCCGAGCTGCGCCGCCGCAGGGCGTGGTTCTGGCGGTATCTCTTCGTGTCGACCTTCTTCTACAGCCACTTCAAGAACATCCTGGCCCGTCAGGCGCTGCTCAAGGAGGTGCTGCGGGACCACCAGTGGCGGGTCACCCCGCGGTCCGGCGGCGGCAAGGCGGTGCCCCGCGCATGAGCACCCTGTCCACGGTCAACAACAACCACAGTCACCCCGCCGCGGCCACCGCCGTGAAGCCGGCGCAGTCCGCGCGCCGCCGCAACGCCGAGATCCAGGGTTACCGGGGACTGGCCGCGATGGCCACGGTCGTCTACCACGTGTGGCAGCAGTACTTCACGTACGACGCGGACGGCTCCCATGCGCCGGTGGCCAACCGCTACGTGAACGCGCTCCCCTCGCTCGAGGTCATCGACTTCTTCTTCGTCCTGTCCGCGCATCTGCTGACCCTGTCGTACGCGCGGGCCGCGATTGACGGCGGCTCGACGAAACCCGCCCGGGTGTTCCTCTTCCGGCGTGCCATCCGCATCGTGCCGCTGTACTTCCTGGCCATCTCGTTCATCTGGGCGACCCGCAATCCGTCGCTGCCCGGAGACTGGCCGGACCTGCTGCGGCATCTCACCTTCACCCAGGTGTTCGACAAGGAACAGATCTTCTACACCATCGGCCCGACCTGGTCGCTGTCGCTGGAGATCATGTTCTATCTGGCGCTCGTCGCACTCGGCCCGCTGGCCGCCCGCGCCTGCCGCCGGCTGCGGAGCAGGGCCGCGCGCGTGGCGGTGTGCGCCGCCGGATGCGCGCTGCTGTACGTGGGTCCGATGGTCTGGATCGCCGTCGCGCACTACGGGTTCGAGGTGCCGCACACCGAATGGCCGGTGTACTTCGGGCCGCAGGCCCGCTTCGGCGGGTTCGCGGCGGGCATGGGGCTCGCGGTGCTGACCGTCGCCCTCGGGGAGCGCGGGCGGCTCGCTCCGAAGGCCGCGATCCCGCTGCGGGTGGCGCCGCTGGTGGGCCTGTACCTGCTGTCGCTGCTCAGCGCGGATCCCGAGGACTTCGCCACCACCTTCTACCATCCGCTCTCCGCTCTGCTGTGGACCGTGCTGCTGTTCGCCACGCTCCATGTGCGGACACAGGGCCGTTTGGAAGCGTGGCTGTCCGCCCGGTGGCTCACCGGGATCGGACTGGCCAGCTACAGTCTGTTCGTCTGGCACGAGCCCATCATGCTCGGTCTCTACGAGGCCGGACTGCTGCCGCCCGCGGGCGAGCAGGGGTTCCCGCTCGCCGTGCTGATCGTGCTGGTGGTGGCGGTGGCCGCGGCGCTGGTGAGCTACTGGGTCATCGAGTACCCGGCGAGCCTGCTCGGGCGGCTGAAGGACGCCAAGGGACAGTCGCGGGACTTCTATCCGGAAGTGGCGCGCTAGGACCGTGCCACCGTGAACGGCGGTGTGTCACTGGTTGTCCCCGGTGTGCGGCCCTTCGCACACCGGGGACCTGTGACTATCATCTGGCTTGTTCTTGACAGTGATAACGGGGAGACATCAGCGATATGGGCCGACACAGCCGCCCCACCCCTGCCCAGCAGGCCCGAGCCACATCCCTCAAGGCGGCCGCGGCCCTCGGAGTGGCCGGGACCATAGCCTTCGGCCTGCACTCCTCGGTCGGGGGCGACAAGTCCACCGAGGCCCGTTCCGATGTCCACGCGTCTCAGGAGCAGATGCCGGACATCGAGCCCACGGCCGATGACAAGCCCACGGGCAGCCATGTTTCGCCGTCCGAGTCGGCGAAGCCGCGGCCGCTCGTGGACCAGACGGACCGGGCCGACCGCACGGGCGGTACGGGCGGTGGCGGTGCGGAGCCCTCCGCGGCGGCCACCCCGTCGCACACACCGAGCGCGACGCCCTCCACGCCCGCGCACACCGATGTGGCCACCACGCCCAACCAGCGTGCGGACCAGACCCCCACCGACGCCCCGTCGCCCACCCGGACACCCGGCGGCGACCCGGCCACCCCCGGTACTCCGAGCGGGCAGCCCGGCGATTCGCCGCAGTCGGGGAACGGCGGTGGTCAGGGGAAGGGTGTGGTCGGTGATGTGGTGGACGGCCTCGGCAACACGCTGGACGGTGTGGTCGGTGGCCTGACCGGCGCACTCGGCGGCTGACCGCTCGCCACCCCGCCCCGGAGCGGGGCGGGGTGGCCGGGTTACCCCTTGGCCAGCGCCTTCAGCGCGGACAGGCTGCCGTTGAAGCGGTTGTGGTCACCCACCACGGGCCCCGTGGAGGTGTACTGCCAGATGGTGTGCGTCTTCCACCCCGTCGGCAGCTCCCCCGGCGTGGCGGCATAGCGCGCCACCCACAGCGGGTTCTCCGAGGCGAAGGCGCCACTGTTGCCGGTGCAGGACTTCCACCAGCCGGTGGACGTGTAGATCACCGGATCGCGGCCGGTGCCGGACTTCACCCGGTCACTGAAGTCCTTGATCCAGCCGACCATCTGAGCCTTCGTCTTGCCGTAACAGGGCGCGCCGTACGGGCTGTATTCCATGTCCACCACGGGCGGCAGCGTCTTGCCGTCGTCCGACCAGGCGCCGCCGTTGCGCAGGAAGAAGTCCGCCTGCTCGGCGCCGCCGGACTTGTCCGGCAGGGCGAAGTGGTACGCGCCGCGGATCATGCCCTTCTTGAAGGCGCCGTTGTATTGCGAGGAGAAGGCCGGATTCGTGTACGTCGTGCTCTCGGTGGCCTTGACGTAGGCGAACCGGACGTTTTTGTTCCAAAGGGATGTCCAGTTGACCGAGCCCTGGTAGTTGCTGACGTCGACGCCTTCCACCGTCGCGGCGTCGGGGGTGGCCGCCGGGGCCGCTTTCGGGGAGGCCTTCTCGTGCGCGGAGAGGGTCGAGCCCATCCAGTCGCGCTCGGGGTGCGGGACGGGCGAGGACTGGGCGCGGCTGGGTGTGGAGTCGGTTTCGGTGTCGGTCGTCGACGCCATCGCGGGGACGAGTGTGGCGAGGACGGTGGCGCCGACCGCGGCCCCCAAACCGCCGACGGCATGCGGCGAGCGCCAGCGCGAGGGGGCCCGGTGACGCCCCTTTCCGGCCTTTAAGGACATCTGTTCCTCCGGAATGGGTGCTCCGTGGGGAGAGCGGTCCGCACCGAAGGTACGCGCGTAGATGAAACATATGGAAGAGATTTTGGAAATTCCATGGGGCCACGCCGCGGTTGCCGTCGTCACTGCCGACGGTATGGCCGCCCATAAAGCGGAAAACCTTGAATTTCCCTGCCGGATGGGGAATTTCGGAGATGTCAGCCGTCCGTGGGCGCGGTGGAATACCCCGCCACCAGGGCCCGCGCCGACCGCGTCGCCCGGGCGGCGACATCCTCCACCACCTCGTCCGGGTCACCGAACACGCCGTCGAGCAGCAGGGTGGCGTACCCGCGGGACAGCGCCTGCAACGCCTCCAGCAGCGCCACCGCCCCTTCCTCCGCGCCGCGCTCCTCCGATACCACCTCGAACGCGCTCGGCAGCAGCAGTTCCACGAACTCCCGCTTGGCTGTGAGCACCTCGGGGTGGGCGGTGCGCACACCGGGTGCGTAGAGGAGTTCGTAGCCGCCCCGGAAGCGGGCGGCCGCGCGCACGACACTGCCCGCCATGGTGGCCAGCCGCTCCTGCGGCGAGGCGACCGTGGCCACCGCTTCCAGATAGCCGGCCCGCAGCCGCCGCGAGACCTCCAGCGCGGCGGCCGCCAGCAGCGCGTCGCGGTCGGCGAAGTGGCGGTAGGGCGCGCCGGGGCTGACGCGGGTGCGGCGCGCGGCCTCCGCGACGGAGAAACCGCGCACCCCGACCTCGTCGACGATCTCCAGCGTCACCCGCACCAGCGCGGCGGCGAGATCGCCGTGGTGGTACGTGGCGCGCCCCTTGCTGGTGGGTGCCATCCGGGCGACCCTACCCGACCGGTTTCCCCTGTTCAGCCGCCCCCGGCGCGCGCTTCCGCGCCCCGGCGCGCGCCGGCCGCAGTGCCTCGCGCGAGCGTTCCACGCGGATCGGCAGATCGCGCACCCGCTGCCCGGTCGCATGGTGGAAGGCGTTGGCGATCGCCGCCGCCGCGCCCACGATGCCCAGCTCACCGATGCCCTTGCCGCGCACCGGATTGGGCGTGTCGTCCCGCTCGTCCAGCCAGATCGCCTCCAGCTTCGGCACATCGGCGCTGGCCGCCACGTGGTAGCCCGCGAAGTCGTGGTTGGCGAAGTCGCCGAAGACCGGATCGACCTCGCCGATCTCCAGCAGCGCCATCGACAGACCCATCGTCATGGCACCCAGGAACTGCGAACGGGCCGTCTTCGGATTGACGATGCGCCCCGCGGCGAACACACCCAGCATCCGGTCGACACGGACCTCACCGGTGTCGGTGTCCACCCGGACCCGCGCGAAGTGGGCGCCGAAGGAGTGCCGGGAGAGCGAGGCCCGCAGCTCCACGTCCTCGGTGGTGTCGGCCCGCACCTCCAGCCCGCCGTGCGGGACCACGCCGCCGTGACGCTCCAGCTCCGCCAGCAGCGCACGGCAGGCCTTGTCCACCGCCCAGCCCCACGAGGCCGTGCCCATTGAGCCGCCGGCGAACGGCGCCGGGCCGAGCGAGGCGCGCCCGATCTCCAGCCGCAGCCGCTCGACCGGGATGCCGAGGGCATCCGCCGCCAGCTGGGTCAGCGCCGTGCGCCCGCCGGTCCCGATGTCGACGGCGCCGACCCGTACCGTGAACGTCCCGTCGGCCTCGGCCCGCGCCGTTGCCGACGAGGGGAACACATAGTCCGGGTGGTGCGCGGAGGCCACGCCGGTGCCCACCAGCCAGCGCCCCTCGCGCCGGATGCCGGGCTTCGGATCGCGCAGCGCCCAGTCGAAGCGCGCCGCGCCCTCCCGCAGACACTCCACCAGACCGCGGCTGCTGAAGGGCTTGCCGCTCTCGGGGTCGACACCGGTGTCATTGCGGATCCGCAGCTCGACCGGGTCGATCTCCAGCTCGGTGGCCAGCTCGTCCATGGCCGACTCCAGCGCGAACATGCCCGGCGTGTGGCCGGGCGCGCGGAACCACGCCGGGGTCAGCACATCGAGCGGCGCCACCTTCACCGTCGTACGGACGTTGGGCGCGCCGTACATCATCCGCGTCGAGCTGCCCGTCTGGTCCGCGAACTCCACCATCGCGGACCGCTGCTGAACCACCTCGTGGTCGATCGCGGTCAGCCGCCCGTCGCGCTCGGCACCCAGCCGGATCCGCTGGATGGTGGGCGCCCGGTAGGGGATCAGCTGGAACATCTGCTGCCGGGTCAGCGCGATCTTCACCGGCCGGTCGAGGTGCTTCGCGGCGAGCGCTGCCAGCACGGCGGGGGAGCGCGGAATGCCCTTGGAGCCGAAACCGCCGCCGACGTACTCCGCGACGACCTCCACCGCGCCCTCTTCGAGCCCGAACACCGCCGCCAGCAGCTGGGAGGACATGAACGGGCCCTGATCGGAGTTGTACAGCGTCAGCCGGTCCCCGTCCCAGACGGCGATGGTGGCATGCGGCTCCATCGGGCTGGTGTGCTCCACCGGGGTGGTGTACACGGCCTCGGTCCGCACCGGCGCGGCCGCCAGCGCGCCCTCGGTGTCACCGCGCTCGACGAACCCGGGGCTGCCGTCGGTCACCTTCTCGGCGACATGGGCCCGCTCGTCGTCGAAGCGCAGCACCACGTCGTGCGGCTCCTGCTCGTAGCTCACCCGCACCGCCGCCGCGCCCTCGCGCGCCGCCTCCAGCGACGTGGCCACCACCGCGGCCACGATCTGGCCGTGGTAGGCCACCTCGGGGGACTGCAGCACGAACAGATCGGGGCTCGCCGGCGCCTCCGTGTTCAGCCGGGGGGCGTTGCCGGAGTCCAGCACCGCCAGCACACCGGGCCGGGCCAGCGCCGGGGCGCCGTCGACCGCCGTCACCCGGCCGCGGGCGATGGTGGCCTGCACCGGCCACACATAGCCCACGTCCGGTGTCGGGAACTCATACGCGTAGCGCGCCGCGCCGGTGACCTTGTCCAGGCCGTCGACCCGGGTCATCGGCGTGCCGACGGTCTGACGGGTGGTGGTCGCGGTGGTCATGCGCGGTCCTTCCTCGCGACGAGATCGCGGATGACCGCGACGATGAGATCGGTGGCCAGGTCCACCTTGAACGCGTTGTCCGGCAGCGGGCGCGCCTGTGCCAGTTCGGCGCGGGCCGCCTCGCACAGCGTCTCCTCGTCCGGCAGGGCGCCGCGCAGCCGCTCCTCGGCGATCCGGGCGCGCCACGGGCGCGGCGCCACGCCGCCGAGCGCGATCGCCACGTCCGTGAGCGTGCCGTCCTCCGCCACCGACACCGAGGCCGCCACGCTCACCAGCGCGAAAGCGTATGACCAGCGGTCGCGCACCTTGCGGTACCGCATGGCGGCGCCGCCCGGGGGAGGGGGCAGCTCGACGGCGGTGATGAGGTCCCCGTGGCCGAGCACGGTCTCCCGGTGCGGAGTGTCACCGGGCAGCCGGTACAGCTCCGCGACCGGGACGGTGCGCGTGGCGCCGTCCACCGACCGCAGATGCGCCACCGCGTCCAGCGCGACGAGCGCCACCGCCATGTCGGAGGGATGGGACGCCACACAGTGGTCGGAGGTGCCCAGCACGGCCAGATCGCGGTGCGCGCCCCCGATGGCCGGACAACCCGAGCCCGGTTCACGCTTGTTGCACGGCTTGGACACGTCCTGGAAGTACACGCAGCGGGTGCGCTGCAGCAGATTGCCACCCACCGTGGCCACCGTCCGCAACTGCCCGGAGGCACCCGCCAGCAGCGCCTGCGCCAGCAGCGGGAAGCGCTCCCGGACGCCCGGATCGCCCGCCAGATCGCCGTTGCGCACGGTGGCGCCGATCAGCGCCGAACCGTCGGCGCGGTGCTCGATCCGGTCGTACGGCAGCCGGGACACGTCGACCAGCAGCCCCGGGTCCGACACCCCGAGCTTCATCAGGTCCACGAGATTGGTCCCGCCGCCCAGATACGTGGCGTCGGGCCGCTCGGCCATCAGCGCGGCCGCCTCGGTGGCATCGCCCGCACGGGCGTAGGCGAACTCCTTCACCGCACGCCTCCGGCACCGCTCGCGGACCGGGCACCCTCGACGCCCTCGGCGGTGGCCGCCTCCATGACGGCGTCCACGATCCCGCCGTAGGCGCCGCAGCGGCACAGATTGCCGCTCATGCGCTCGCGCACCTCCGCCTCGTCCAGCCCAGCGGCCCCCGGCACACCGGCGGCGGTGTCCTCGGTGACATGGCTCGGCCAGCCGCGCCGGGCCTCGCCGAGTGCCCCGATCGCCGAGCAGATCTGGCCCGGCGTGCAGTAGCCGCACTGGAGACCGTCATGGTCGAGGAACGCCTGCTGCACCGGGTGCAGCCCCCCACCGTCGGTCAGAGCCGCGACCCCCTCGATCGAGACGATCTCCCGCCCCTCGGCCGCCACCGCGAACATCAGGCAGCTGTTCACCCGCTCGCCGTCCATCAGCACCGTGCAGGCGCCGCATTGCCCGTGGTCACAGCCCTTCTTGGTGCCCGTGAGACCAACCCGCTCGCGCAGCACATCGAGCAGCGTCGTCCGGTTGTCGATGGTCAAAGCGTGGGTCGTGCCGTTGATCCGCAAACTGATGTCGCTACTCGGAGAGCGATGTGAGAGGCTCATACATTGAATGTATCAACCTCTTACATTCGCGGCGAGGAGAATGGGGAACCATGCGAGACGTCGAAGCGGAGATGCACCGATGGTGGCGCGCCGGTGAGACCTTCGCCCGGGCCACGGTGGTCGCCACCTGGCACTCCTCACCGCTCCCACCGGGCACGAGCATGCTGGTCGGACCCGACGGGTCCGCCGTCGGCAGCGTCTCCGGAGGATGTGTGGAGGGCGCGGTCTACGAACTGGCCCAGGAGGTCACCGCAAGCGGCACACCGGTCCTCGAGCGCTACGGGGTCAGCGATGACGACGCCTTCGCGGTCGGCCTGACCTGCGGGGGAGTCATCGACGTCTTCGTGGAGCGCGTCGACCGCGCCGCCTTCCCCGAATACGACGAGGTGGCCGCGGCGGTGCGCGACGGCGAACCGGTGGCCGAGGTCATCTGCGTGGCCGTCGACGGCCCCGACCCGGCCGGGCGGCTCGGCCGCCGGCTGGTGGTCCGGCCGGACACCGCCACCGGCTCCCTGGGCTCGCCACGGCTGGACGCGGCGGTCGCCGAGGACGCGCGCGGACTGCTGGCGGGCGGGCGCACCGGCACCCTGCGCTACGGCTACGACGGCGTCCGCACCGACGAGGAGTTGACCCTGTTCGTGTCGGTGCACGCCGCACCGCCCCGGATGCTGGTCTTCGGCGCCGTGGACTTCGCGGCGGCCATGGCCCGTATCGGCGGGTACCTCGGCTACCACGTCACCGTCTGTGACGCGCGGCCCGTCTTCGCCACGAAGCGCCGCTTCCCCGAGGCCCACGAGGTGGTGGCCGACTGGCCGCACCGCTATCTGCGCACCGAGGCCGAGGCGGGCCGGGTGGACGAGCGGACCGTGGTGTGCGTCCTCACCCACGACCCGAAGTTCGACGTGCCGCTGCTGGAGGAGGCGCTGCGGCTGCCGCTGGCGTACGTCGGCGCCATGGGCTCACGCCGCACCCACGAGGACCGGCTGCGCCGGCTGCGCGACACCGGGATCGGCGAGGAACGGCTGGCCCGGCTCGCCTCCCCGATCGGCCTGGACCTCGGCGCCCGGACCCCCGAGGAGACCGCGGTCAGTATCGCCGCAGAGATCATCGCCGACCGCTGGGACGGCAGCGGCGCCCGGCTCACCTCGCTGACCGGCCGCATCCACGGGCCCCATGCGGTGCGCCCGGCGGCCGAGGGCTGAGACGGGCACACGGCCCCGGCCGCGGACCGCCATCATGGTCCGACGACCGAAGCGGGCACAGGAGGAGACCACAACAGCCGTGGAAACCGCGCGTAATACCGACGACACCGGAGAACCACGCCAGGGCGACCCGATCGCCGACCCGCCCGACGGCACGGCCGCCCCGCCGAAGACCGGCTGGCGCCGCTGGGTCATGGACACCCGGCCGCTGCGCCACCGCCCCTTCCGCCGGCTGTGGACCTCCACCACCGTCACCGCCGTCGGCAGCCAGCTGACCGCCGTCGCCGTACCCAAGCAGGTCTACGACATCACCGGCTCCTCGGCCTGGGTCGGCTATGCGAGCTTCGCCGGACTCGTGCCGCTCGTGGTGTTCGGGCTGTGGGGCGGTGTGGTGGCCGACCGGATGGACCGGCGCACCCTGATGCTGGTCACCAACGCGGGAATCGCCGTCACCTCGCTGCTGTTCTGGGCGCAGTCCTTCGCCGGTCTCGACTCGGTGCCGCTGCTGATCGTGCTGCTCGCCGCCCAGCAGGGGTTCTTCGGGATGAACTCCCCGGCCCGCAACGCCTCCATCGCCCGGCTCGTCCCCGCCCATGAGCTGCCCGCCGCGGGCGCCCTGCAGTCCACCGTCGCCCAGACGGGCATGATCGTCGGCCCGCTGCTGGCGGGCGCGCTGATACCCGTCGTCGGCCTGCCCGCCCTCTACCTGACCGACGCCGTCGCGCTCTGCGTCACCCTGTGGGCCGTCTGGCGGCTTCCCGCCCTGCCGCCCCTGCCGTCCTCGGGGCCGGCGGGGGAGGGCGAACCGGACGGGAGGCCGCGGGCCGGATGGCGCGATGTGGCCGACGGGTTCCGCTACATCACCGCCCACCGGGTGCTGCTGCTGTCCTTCCTCGCGGACATCATCGCCATGGTCTTCGGCATGCCCCGGGCGCTGTTCCCCCAGCTTGCCTCGCACACCTACGCGCCCTGGGGCGAGGGCTTCGCGCTCGGCCTGCTCTTCGCCGCGATCCCGCTCGGGGCGGTGGCCGGCGGGCTGCTCTCGGGCACCTTCTCCCGGGCCCGCCGCCACGGCCTCATGGTCATCGTCGCCGTGGTGGCCTGGGGCCTGGCCATCAGCGGCGTCGGCCTCAGCTCCAGCCTGTGGTGGGCGGCCGCGTTCCTCGCCGTCGCGGGCGTGGCCGACATGGTGTCCATGGTGTTCCGCGGCGCGATCCTCCAGTCCGCGGCCACCGACCACATGCGCGGCCGGATGCAGGGCGTGTTCACCGTCGTGGTGGCGGGCGGCCCGCGCATCGCCGATCTGCTGCACGGCACGGCGGGCTCCCTCCTCGGGCCCCGCACCGCGGTCGCCGCGGGCGGGCTGCTGGTCGCCGTGCTGATGCTCGGCCTGGCCGTCGCGGTGCCCGACTTCCGGCGCTACACGGCCTGACGGCCGCCCCCGCGCGCGCCCACGGACGGGCGCGCGCGGGGACCGCCCGGCCTCAGGCGCCGCGCTCGCTGCGGTCCTGACCCCAGTAGGTGTGGAACGAGCCGTCGCGGTCGGTGCGCCGGTAGGTGTGGGCGCCGAAGAAGTCCCGCTGCCCCTGCACCAGCGCCGCGGGCAGCCGCTCCGAGCGCAGCGCGTCGTAGTACGCCAGCGCCGCCGAGAAGCCCGGCGCCGGGACGCCCAGCTCGACGGAGGTGGACACCACCCGCCGCCAGGCGTCCTGCGCCTCGCCCAGCGCCTGCGAGAAGTAGTCGTCGGCCAGCAGCGTGACCGGCTTGTGCTCCTTGCCGTACGCCTCGGTGATCCGGTTCAGGAAGCGGGCCCGGATGATGCAGCCGCCGCGCCAGATACGGGCCACCGCACCGGGGTCGATGTCCCAGCCGTACTCCTGGCTGCCCGCCTGGATCTGGTGGATGCCCTGCGCGTACGCCACGATCTTCGACGCGTACAGCGCCTGCTCGACCTCATCGGCGAACCGCTCCGCCGCCTCGCCCGTGAGCCGCTCGGCGGTGGGCCCGGGCAGCCCCTGCGCGGCGTCCCGCACATCGGCGTGGCCCGACAGCGAGCGCGCGAACACCGCCTCTGCGATACCGCTCACCGGAACGCCCAGGTCCAGCGCGGTCTGCACGGTCCAGCGGCCGGTGCCCTTCTGCTCGGCCTGGTCCAGCACCACGTCCACGAACGGCTTGCCCGTCGCGGCGTCGGTGTGCGCCAGCACCTCGGCGGTGATCTCGATCAGATACGACTCCAGCCGGCCGCCGTTCCAGGTGCGGAACACCTCCGCGATCTCGCCCGGCGTGAGCCCCAGCGCGCGGCGCAGCAGGTCGTACGACTCCGCGATGAGCTGCATGTCCGCGTACTCGATGCCGTTGTGCACCATCTTCACGAAGTGACCGGCGCCGTCCGGGCCGATGTGGGTGCAGCACGGGGTGCCGTCGACCTTGGCGGAGATGCTCTCCAGCAGCGGGCCGAGCGACTTGTAGGATTCCACCGAACCGCCGGGCATGATGCTGGGCCCGTTGAGCGCGCCCTCCTCGCCGCCGGAGATGCCGGTGCCGACGAAGTGCAGCCCGCGCTCGCGCAGCGCCTTCTCCCGGCGCCGGGTGTCCTCGAAGTGTGCGTTGCCCCCGTCGATGATCACGTCACCCTCTTCGAGGAGGGGTGCGAACTCCTCGATGACGGCGTCGGTGGGCGCACCGGCCTTGACCATGATGACCAGCCGCCGCGGCCGCTGGAGGGCGGCGACGAATTCCGCGGCGGTCTCGGTGGCGACGAAGTTCCCCTCGTGGCCGTGCTCCTCGATCAGGGCCTTGGTCTTGGCGGACGTGCGGTTGTGGAGGGCGACGGTGTGCCCGTGCCGGGCGAAGTTGCGGGCGAGGTTGCTGCCCATGACGGCGAGCCCGGTGACGCCGATCTGGGCGGTGGGCTGGGTGGTGGACGGGCTGGGCATACGGTGTTCCACTCCTGTCACGCGCGTCGAAATCTTGTGCGAGCAGCAACGACGAGGGGACGGAAGTCCCTCCCGCTCGGTCAGCCGGGTTTCGCCCGGTCATAGTTACACGATGTGCTCGACGCGTGGATGCGTGTCCGAAGAAAGCGGCCGGAGTGTGTCACTTTTCCGCTGTCCGGGAAAGGTGTCGGATTGTGGGGTATCCACAAGGTGGCTGACGGGTGTGCTGCGAGGCCGTTGGGACGGGGGCAGGGCGTAACTCTGAGTGACTGCAAGGTGTGTGACTGCGGCGGGTGCGGGGATTCGGGACGCGGGGCTTCTCCGCGTCGAAACAGAAGAAGCCGATGGCCTCCAGCGTGGCCTGAGCGCCATCTGTGGCGGCTGAGTGGGGGAGGAGGCCGATGCTCCCTCGCTGTTGTTGCGTACAGCCCCCTGGGTCCCAATCTCCTGTTCTGGTCGCGAAGCAGCATCGTGTCGGGGCATGGGGGTGCGGGGTGACAAGGTGTTTGTCGAGGGCTGGCGGCGACCTGCGATGCTGTTCACCCGCTGCGGGTGGATCCGTGAACGCGGGAGCCTCTTCCAGCTATTCTCAGATCGTGTTCGCTTAACTTTGTCATGAAGTTGTCCACCCGGGTCGTGGACCAGCGGGGTGCTGCCTTATGCGGGCGATTCTCCCCGGGCGCTCCCCAACGGGGCGGATTGCCTGGGCCAGGTGCAGGCACGGATCAGCCGAGCCAGAAGCCGGTTGTCCGGAGTGTCGAACAGACCCGTCGTGGTCGTTATACCGCCGCTGTGAGATGGAGGGCCATCCGGGCGGGGAGAGGCCCCGGCAGGTTCTTCGTCTGCTAGTGGTGCACGTGCTACCCCTCTCTTGACCAGCCCAAACGGCTGCCGTGCGACCGGAAGGCGGTGAGCTGGCAGATGGCCCGGATCATGAAAACCGACGATGGATCGACCTGGTGACTCGGTTTCAGGGCCTGTCATTTGGACCATCCCGGCGGCGCGGGGTCTGGTGCGCACATCTGCGGGCCAGATCCCCTCGGGTCGGCCAAGAGGTACCGCACTTCACAGTCGGCTGATCCAGGCCACGGCCTTGATGCTGCGCCGCGGAAGTTCCGCCGATGAGTTTCCGGTGGTTGTGCGGTCTACCTGTCGACGAAGGGAGCGCACCATGCGCAAGATCATCGTTTGCACGTTCCTGACGCTGGACGGTGTCATGCAGGCGCCGGGCGGTCCGGACGAGGACGCTGAGAGCGGCTTCGAGCATGGCGGCTGGCAGAAGCCGGTGGACGACGACGAGGTCGGCGCGGCCATCGCCGGTTGGTACGAGTCCTCCGACGCGATGCTGCTCGGCCGAAAGACGTACCAGATCTTCGCGTCGTACTGGCCGACCGCCGATCCCGACAACCCGTTCACCCATCGGATGAACAGCATGCACAAGTACGTGGCGTCTCGGACCCTGACATCCGTCGAGTGGCAGAACTCCATGCTGCTGGAGGGCGATACCGTCGATGCCGTACGCGATCTGAAAGAGTCCGACGGCGGCAATATCAACGTCGTGGGCAGTGGCGACCTCGCCCAGACCCTCATGCGGCACGGCCTCGTCGACGAGTACCGGCTGACGATCCATCCGGTGATCATCGGCACCGGCAAGCGGTTGTTCGCCGACGGAGCGATTCCCACTGCGCTGGAGCCGCTCAGCGTCTCGACGACGAAGGGCGGCACCATCGTCGGCGTCTACCGGCCGAACGGTAAGCCCAGCTACGACAGCTACTAGGGCATGTTTCGAAAGTGCTGGTCACAGCCATTCGTTGATGGCCGCGACCAGCACGGTCGCCTCATAGCGGACGGCGAGCTTGTCGTACCTCGTCGCCACCGCGAAGAATGGCCGCATCACGGCCTGCCGATTCCCGGGGCCTCAGCAGGCCGAGTGACCTGCGACGTTAAAGGCCAAGCTCAGGAAGAAGGGAGCTCAGACCTCGCAGTGCGGCTACCCGGAAGTCACGCAGCCGGCTCCGGGGTTACTGGTGCCGTGGGAGAGCCTGTGCCTTCTGCGCCGAAAGAGTCTTGTAGACGGTACCGGCGAGGTCGGGCAGCGTGTCCCCTTCGCCAACGGCGCTGTTGACAGCAATTGCGATGATCATGCCAGTCTTCGGGAAGTACATGTGTATCACCCGGTTTCCAAAAGTGGCCCCCTCATAGGCCCAGACCGTCCCGGCCACAGGATGGACGAACTTCACGACACCGAGCCCGAAACCGATGGGATCGTCGGCCGTGACGCTCTTGATGGGCTTACTCGTCTTCGCCGAGACCAGGGACTCCAGCTCGCGCTGCTGCGCTGAGGGCAGCAGTCGACCGCTGTACAGCGCCCTGTTCCAAGCCGTCATGTCTCTCAGTGAACTCACCAGGCCACCCGCCCCCTGCGCCCAGGACAGGCGGAGCCGAGGAAGTGACTTGTTGAGATGCTTCGGCAGGACGGAATGGGTGGAGTACGGCGTCGGCATGCGCGAGGCCGTGTCCGGAGGGCAGTCCGGGGGGAGGCAGGTGTCGTTCATTCCGAGAGGTTCGATGATGCGCTCGGCGAGCCGCTCATGGTAAGTATCGTGCGACGCTCGTTCGACAATCATCTGCGCGAGGAGGTAGTTCGTATTCGAGTACTCGTACTTCGCGGGACCCAGTGGCAGGCCCTCCACATAGGACATCAGGCGCTCCAGCATGAAGCGCGTGGAGGGATTGGCGTCGAAATCCTTCAGGAACGCATTCTGCTCGGTGTAGCTGGGGATGCCGCTGGTCATCGACAGCAGTTGCTTGATGGTGACATCGCGCCACGCCGGATACTGGGGAAGCCACTTTCCCAGCTTGTCCCGTATGGACAGCTTTCCTTCGGCCTCCAGTTGAAGCAGCAGCACGGACGTGAACGCCTTGGTGTTGCTGCCTATCTGCCACAGCGCCTTGCTGTTCACCGGTCGACCACCGCCGTAGCGGGACGTCCCCGCATCGACCGAGATATCAGGTCGCTGATCGGCATAGGTCACCCGAAGGGAGACCGCTGAGAAATGGTCCTTAGTGCCCTGAGCGTCCAGATATTTCTCGAGGTCACTTCGCAGTGACGCGGTGGCACTGCGAACGGATGGCTCCACCACTGCGTGCGCGACGGCCGGCCCACTTCCCGGCACCATCATCCCCGAAACAATCGCCGCGGTGACCGTCGCCAGGGCCACGAGGCGCTTCCCTTGCTGACCGCCCCGCCGACGAAGCCTGTACCTCACTGTCGCTATTACTCCATCGAATCGAACAGAACTGGGAACGACGAGCACGCTACGCAGTGGAGGCACGGCAGGTAATGGGGGTAACCCCCGCTTGGTAGTGGTGCTGCCCCCCCCCTGAGTGAGGCCAATTACAGCTTCGAAGGCAGCCATCTGCCCGTCGGAAGAGGAGAGACCGCGACGGTCATTGACTCATCACTGAGGTGCGACAACTGACTCCTCAGAAGACATCGAGCCCTTTAGCTCTGGTGGATCTCGTGTTTCAGGAACCTCCCTATGCTGCAGGCCCGGGCCGATGCCGAGGAACTGATCACCTGGGACGTCTCGGTGGACTCCACCATCGCCCGCGCCCACGCATGCGGCCGGTGCCCGCAAAAAGGGGATCTGCAGCGTGAGCCGCCCGGTGGGGTCGACACCGAGCCGGACGATCACGGGCTCGGACGTTCCCGTGGTGGCCTGACGACGAAGATCCACCTCGTGACCGAGCAGGGGCAGAAGCCGCTGTCCCTGCTGATCACTGCGGGCCACCGTCACGACAGCCCGCAGTTCCAGCCCGTCCTCGAACGCATCCGCGTGCCTCGCACCGGCCCCGGACGCCCGCGCACCACGCCGGACAGGGTCCGTGCCGACAAAGCCTACGGATCCCGCGCGAACCGCTCCTACCTGCGCAGACGCAGGATCGGATGCACCATCCCGGAGAAGGTCGACCAGGTACGCAACCGCAAGAAGCTCGGCTCCCGAGGCGGCCGGCCACCGGCCTTCGGCAAGGACGACTACAAGGAACACCACATCGTGGAGTGCGGGATCAACCGGCTGAAACGGAACCGCGCTGTGGCCACGAGATACGACAAACTCGCCGTCCGATACGAGGCGACCGTGCTGGTCGCAGCCCTCAACGAGTGGCTGGACCAGCGCTTTCGGGACCGACTCTAGGTGTGGAATGTGGTGGTTGCCTCCAGGTCCGCCCGGCCGGTCGCGACCCGGTTTACCGGCGCATTCTCGTCGGCGTAGCCGAAGGAGATACCCACAAGCAGCTTCCCCTCGTCCACTCCGAGTTGATCGCGGACGGTGTCGGCGTAGAAGCTGAGCAGGCCCTGCGGGCAACTGGCCACGCCGTAGCCGGTCATGGCCAGCAGCAGCGTCTGCAGGTAAGCGCCGGCGTCGGCGGCCAGTCGCGGCCCGCCGTCGCCGGCGACGAACAGGAACGCGGCATGGGGCGCCCCGTAGAAGCCCAGACTTTCCGCGTCGTAGGCCGCGCGAGCCGGGTGGTCGTCGGGGCCGATGCCCAGCGCTCCGTACAGACCGGCACCGAAGGCGGCCCGCCGTTCCTGGTGGACGGGGGCGTACATGTCCTCGGAGTACGGGTAGTCGGCCGTGACGCGTCGCTCGGCGTGAGCCGTTCGCAGGGCGTCGGCCAGACGGTCTCGCCGTGCGCCACCGACCACCTCGACCCGCCACGGCTGCGCGTTGGAATTGGACGGCGCGGTGCCGGCAAGGGAGAAGACCTCGCGCAGAGTGTCCTCGGGTACCGGGTCGGGACGGAATGCGCGGGTCGCGCGGCGCCCGCGGATCAGCTGCTCGGCGTACTCCGACGTTCGCGTCCCACCCGGCTGTGTCCCGCCGGTGGGCGCCTCGCTGGTGCGTGTCCGGGTGAAGACCGGTCCACTCATGGAACTCTCCTCAGGATCGCCAAAGTAAACGCAGTCGTTTACCTTAAGCGCCACTATAGCCGGCCATCCCCTTCGAAGTAAACAAGAACGTATACTTACGTCATGACCACGATGACGACGGCGCCTCGACGGCCGGGACGCGGAGGGCGGGAGCGCATCCTGGCCGCCGCGGCCGGACTGTTCGCGGCCCAGGGGATCAACGCGACCGGCATGGAGCAGATCGCGGAGCGGGCGCCGGTGTCCAAGCGCACCCTCTACGCGCACTTCAGGACCAAAGACGAGCTGGTCCTCGCCCATCTCAAGGACCTCTCCTCGACGGGACGCACCCTGGAGGGCGTGCTGGCGCGCGAGGACATCCCCGCCAAGGAGCGAATCCTCGCACTGTTCGACCCGCCCCCGACCGGCACGGATCCCGTGCGCGGATGCCCGTTCATCGACGCCGCCGCGGAGTTCCCCGACCCCCAGAACGCGGTCCACTCCTACGCCCGCGAACAGAAACTGCTGATGGTGCGGCTGGTGACCGACCTGATTGCGGAACTGGGCTGCCGCGAGCCCGCCGTCCTCGCCGAGCAACTCGTGACCCTCGCGGACGGCGCCGCCAGCCGCGCCATGGTGCTGGGCGAGTCGAACTACGGCCGGCACGCGCGGACAGCGGCAGAGACCCTCCTGGAAAACGCGCTGCCGACCACGATCTGACAGGCCCCACCGGGTTGCTCGGTATGCCTAGCTGTGCTGTCCCGGCACGTTGGTGACGGGCGACGCGCCGTGAAAGGTGCTTGAACGAGGCGAGGGCCTCTGGTTTCGGTGTGGATTGCGACATCTACCACCGGCACACAGGAGGCCCTCGTTGATCCACCGTAACGCCCCGCTGACCCCGACCGGCAGGCTGCGTCTGGCCCGGTGTGTCATCGACGACGGCTGGCCGCTGCGCCGGGCCGCCGAACGGTTCCAGGTCAGCCACACCACCGCCGCCCGCTGGGCTGTTGGAGCTCGGACCTGGCCCGACGGTGCCCAGTGCCAGGAGGATGACGGATCGATCGCCACCTTGGCGACGGCCTGCCGAGCGGCCCGGCCGGTTTTTCGGCGCGTGGCGGCCTGTGATCAGGACGACCACGAAGCCAGCCAGGAAGGCGAACAGCGCAGAGGACCTGCCATGCGCCGGTCCCATCAGCGATTCGACAACTCGTGCCGGGATCCGCCTGATCGGTCTCAGTCCGTGCTGAGGGGAATCCGCAGCCGCACCTGGTAGCCGCCCTCGGTGGTCGGTCCTGATTCCAAGGTGCCGTGCAGAATCTCGGCTCGTTCCCGCAGTCCGACCAAGCCCTGCCGGGAGCCTGGAAGGGACAGGGAGGGACGCGTGGGCGGGGTGTTGGTGACGATCACCCCGACGTCGCTGCCGTCCTGCCACAGCTCGACTGTGGCCGTGGCGCCGGGGGCGTGCTTGCGGACGTTGGTCAACGCTTCCTGGACGGTACGGTAGAGGGCCCGTTGGGCGGGTGTGCCCACGGTGGGCGGAAGCTCACCTGTCAGCTTCACTTGAGTGCCGCTTGATTCCACCAGTTTGTGCAGGTCGGTCAGGGTGGGCTGGGGAGTCAGCTCGGTGGTGTGGCCGCCGGAGGCGCGCAGCAGCGCGACCATGGTGCGCAGTTCGTCGAGCGTGGTGACACTGAGCGAACGGATCGTGCGGGCGGCCTCTTTGGCGTCCGTGTCCTTGGTGGCGACCTGCAGGGCTCCGGCTCGTACGGCGATCAGGCTGACCTGGTGGGAGACCACGTCGTGCATCTCTCGGGCCAGCTGGGCGCGTTCGCGGGCGAGCACGGCTTGGGCGTGCAGGGCCCGCTCGTGCTCCCTGACCTCCTCCACCTCGGCCAGCCGACCCGCCAAGTCCCCTTGAGTCTGGACGAGTTGGCCGAACAGGACCGGGGCGACGGCGGTCGCCAGGTTGTACACGAAGATGATCAGTGTCATGGTCCGGCCGACCTCGGTGAGGCTGGTGAGGGGCCACGGGACGCTGCTCGCGCCGGCTGACAGGGCGACGCACACCGTCAGGAGACGGCGGTTGCGGGAGCGTTCGGCCAGGGCGAACAGCGCCAGGAGCGGAGCGAGGGCGATATCCTGCATGAGCGCGATCGGTAGCGTGAGCAGGAAAACGGCGAGCGGGAACCTGCGCCGGAGGGCCAACGCGGCGCAGCCGAGCCCGGCCAGCGCGACACTGAGTCGCGTCGTGTCCCACAGGTTCAGCCGTAGGTCCGCGGCTGCCGCCACCACGAGGACGATGTCGACGACGGGCGTGGGCACACCCTTCCACAGGGCGCCTGCACGGCTCACCGCCCAACCTCCGGCCGCGGGCGCTCATCCAGCAGTCCGGCCCGTTGCGCCAGCAGCGCGGCCTGCACACGGCTGGTCACCCGTAGCTTGGTGAGGATCGCGCTGACGTGGTCCTTGACCGTGCCGGCGCCCAGGTGGATGCGCGCGCCGATCTCGGCGTTCGACAGCCCTTCCGCCACCAGGACGAGGACGTCGCGCTCGCGGGCGGTGAGCAGCCGGACGCGGCCCGCCGCCTCGTCGACGGCCGCCTCGGTGCCGGGGTGGCTGCGCAGCAGGGTCCTGGAGGCCTTGGGGGACAGCACCACACCGCCCGCGGCCAGGGTCCGTACCAGTTGGGCCAGCTGCTCCGGCTCGGTGTCCTTCAGCAGGAACCCGGCCGCGCCGGAGTGCAGCGCGGTCAGGATGTACTCGTCGGTGTCGAACGTCGTCAGCATCGCCACCACCGGAGCGTCCGGCATCATCCGCAGCTCGCGAAGGACAGTGAGCCCGTCGACGTCCGGCATCCGGATGTCCAGCAGAACCACGTCGGGCCGCTCCCGGCGGACGGTCTCCACGGCGTCGCCCCCGCTAGCGGTCGCGACGACCTCGATGTCGTCGGACGCACCCAGGATGAGCCCGAATCCGGACCGGATCAGCGCCTCGTCGTCCACCACCACTACCCGGATCACGTGCGTTCCGCCTCATATTTGTCCGTGCCGTCCGGCTCTTGCCGTCCCGACCCTAAGGCCCCTGGTGGCCGTGGTGGCCCGCCGAATGGCAGTTCCACCCACGCGGCGGGGTATCACCCACCGGTCGGCAGGCCCGTTCCCTGAGCCTGAGAGCCATCGGCCAACAGCGTGGAGGCGAGGGCGGCCGCCACCGCGATCAGCACGGCCACGCCACGTGAGGGGGACCTTGACCAGGACAGGGCCGGCCGAGGATACCCCGCCGGTCGGCGGGGTGGTCGGGGACGACCGGCAGGGCACCTCCCGAGGCCTGGCGGATGGTCGACCGCTCCCGCCTCGGCGAGGTTGTCCGAGTGACCGAGATCGAAAGCGCGAAGAAGACGCCTCCGCTCCCAACGCCCACACCCACACCCACACCCACACCCACACCCACACCCGAGTCCGCCACGGCGACCGAACGCGGTTCGCCGACGGCGCGGCTGGTCGGGGTGGACCTCGCCCGCGCACTGGCCGTGTTCGGAATGTTCACCGTGCACGTCGGCCCGTTACCGTCGCCCGAGAATGGCGGCTTCGGCGACTGGATCATGAACCTGGCGAACGGCCGGGCGTCGGCGCTGTTCGCCACCCTCGCCGGGTTCTCGTTGATGCTGATCGCCGGTCGCCTCGAGCCGAAGACCGGTCTGGCCGGCCGGCAGGCGAAGGCCCGGATCGCGATCCGGGCCGTGGTCCTGCTGGCGCTGGGCACCGCGTTGGCGATGACCAACTTCGGAGGCGCCGGGATCCTCAACTTCTACGGGGTGTACTTCCTGCTGGCCCTGCCCCTGGTGCGGCTGCGGGCCAGGACGCTCGCGACCATCGCGGTCGCGCTCGCGGTCGTCGCGCCGCAGGTGGCGTTCGGCCTCAGAGCACTGCTCAACGAGTCGATCGTGAACAGCATCAACGCGTACGACCCGATCGCGCGACTCTGCGGCGTGGGCGTGCTCGATCTCCTGCTCACCGGCCTCTTCCCGGTGATCACCTGGATGACGTTCGTGGTCACCGGCATGGCGTTGGGCCGGCTGGATCTGACCTCCGGCGCGGTGCAGCGGAGGCTGGCCGTGCTCGGTCCCGCGCTGATCGTGCTCGGCTACGGTGTCTCGTGGCTGGCGCTCCGGGTGACCGGTGGCTCCCAGGCAATCATGGCCGGGCCGCCCGCCACGAAGGACCCCGGCATGGGATCGGGATCCTTCGATATGGATATCGGTGGTGAGCTGGAGGGGCCCGACGCATGGGGGCTGCTGGCGGCCGAGCCGCACACCGGTTCCACGTTCGACCTCGTCGGCAGCCTCGGTATCGCGATCACCGTGCTCCTGTGCGTGACGGTGGCGATGGCCCGACTGCCGTGGCTGCGCCGACTGGCAACTCCGATCATCGCCGTCGGTACCATGTCCCTGACCATCTACGTGGGCCACATCCTGGTGATCCTTGTCCTGCCCGGCGCAGCGGCCACCCCGCCTGAATCCGCCTCCGTCGCGCTGCTTTGCTGGTTCATCGTCGGGGCCACCCTGTTCGCGGCGATCTGGTCTCGCTTCTTCCGCCGCGGACCGCTGGAGTACCTGCTCAACGGCGCCACGAAACTGGCGAATTCCATTCGATGAACCTCGGGCGGGCCCCCGGGACGCTTAGCCCGAGGTTGCACCAACACCCTCCGTCAAGCCCGGTGCACCGCGCTTGTATTCGATGGAGGTGTGGGCGCAGGATCGCCAGGAGGGCACTGATGGACCATCGCTACGAACACCTCTACCTCGATGGGGAGTGGGTACGGCCCTCCACGACCAGCGTGATCACCCCCGTCAACCCCAGCACGGAGGCAGTGTTCGGCAGTGTGCCCGAGGCGGCCGAGGCGGCAGGCGTCCCGGCCGGAGTGCTGAACATCGTGTCGGCGGCCGGGAAGCGGGCGCCCACCTCGTGTCCCACCCCGGTGTGGACAAGGTCGCCTTCACCGGTTCCACGGCGGCGGGCCGGGCCATCGCCGAGATTCGGGCGGCTGCTCCGCCCGGTGATCCTGGAACTCGGCGGCAAATCCGCGGGCATCGTCCTGGACGATGCCGAACTGGACCCGGTGAAGATCGGGCAGGAGCTTGCTCGGGTACGGCACCGCCCCGCTGGTCCACCTCGATCCCTCGTCCTGCGCTTTCTGGGATCGCATCGGCACCCGCTACGTCACCGTGGTCGAACGGTGGCCGTGATCCGTCCCGACCGCTACGTGGCGGCAATGGCCGCGCCCCTCGAACTCGGCTGGATCAATGCTGAGTTCGAGCGGCCCCTGTCCCCACGGGAGCGCCGGGACGCCGCCCGCGACCCGCACTTGACCGCGTGAGGCGGCACTCGTATCTTTCGCTATGAATTGAAGTAACTTCAATTACGCGCTCGCATGCGATTCTGCGGACACGTCCCTCGGGTTTGCCGTCGGGTTGAAGTCACTTCATCCGTTGCGCGTCGTGTGAGGGAGGCCATGAGTTGGCGACACTCGATCGGAGGCGTTTCTTTGGGGTCGCTTCGGCGGGCGGAGCCGTTGCGGCGATGTCGCAGGGTGTCGCTCTGGCGAGCGGCCGCGACGGGCGAGGGCCGAACCTCGTCGGAGTGCAGGCCGAAAACGGCGCGAGTGTGATCGCGCAGAACCATCTCGATCCTCGCACGGTGGACATCACGATCAAGTCGGTCGCGCTTGGCCACACCGCGCAGGTGCGCATCATTCTTCCGCGTCGGCTCGGGTCGCGGTCCCGTGCCTCGTGGCCGGTCCTCTATCTTCTCCACGGCGGTTACGGCGACTATCTGGACTGGACGCGGCACAGTGACGTCGCGCGCCTCGCCCGTGAGCGTGACGTGCTGGTCGTCATGCCGGACGGCGGAGAACTGGGTTTCTACACGGACTGGTGGGCCCGTGGCGCGGGGAACAAGCCGGGTTGGGAGACGTTCCACTTGGTGGAGCTCGCGCAGATCCTCGTGCGGGGACTCCATGCCACCGGCCGGCGCGCGATCGCCGGTCTGTCGATGGGGGGCTTCGGCGCGATGTCGTACGCCGCTCGTCATCCCGGTTTCTTCCGGGCGGCGGCGTCCTTCAGCGGTACGCTCGATACGCTCCACCCGACCGTCGAGCCGGTCTCCTCCGACCGGTACGCGACGTGGCTTCTGCGGACACACATCACGCCGAACGGGTACGACGCACTCGGCCTCTTCGGCGATCCGACGGCGCAGCGCGCCGTGTGGGCGGCGCACAACCCGGCGGATCTCGTCGAGAGCCTGCGTGGCACGAAGCTGTTCGTGTCCTGCGGCGACGGGAGGATCGGACCGTTGGATCCACCTGGAACCGATCCTTCTGGCATCTCCGTCCGCTTCGAGGCCTCCCAGTTGCTGCAGAACCGGGAGTTCGTCAAGCGGGCGTCCGGTTTCGAACTCGACGTGACCTTCGAGACCTATGCAGGCTCCCACACGTGGCCCTACTGGGCGCGCGAGTTCGGCAAGGCGTTCCCGCTCCTCATGCGGGCGATCGAAGCGGGGTGAGCCCGCGGCGCTCGCCCGGCCCCGGCCGCCTATGACACCGACTACCGGCCGCGCCGGATACCTGCTGACCGCACCACATGGCCCTGGGGCACTCTGGAGTCATGAAGGACCGCGTCACCTCGGCGCCGAAAATGCCGTCGGCCGCCCGGTGGCCGACCTGCTCGACACCCACCTCCGCTGGCGGACCTCCGGCCCGGACGGGTGGCGCGGCACGCTCGAGGTCCGGCACGGGTACACCGGCGGCCTCATCGAGTCCCGCAGTGCGACGCGGCCACGGGAGTCAATCGGCTGCTGTGCGAGCTGGCCGGCGAGAATGCCTCGCCCGACGCCCCGTGCGACCGAGCGGCCAGGGCACTGTTCCCCGACCACCCCGCCGACGACGCCGCGCTGCTGCTGGCCCGGGTCCAGTGAGCTGCGGCTCATTCGCGACCGCTCACTCAGCGCTGGGGCACGAGACAGACACCGGCCGGCAAGGTCACCGGGGCCCTGCTGGAACTGTTCATCCGCCTGACCGGCGAGTCCTCCGACGGGAAGCACCCGGCGCGACCGTTCATCCAAAGGCGGTACGCCATCCTGGTGCGCACCCTCGTCCAGCGACTGCTCGACGTCGCGGCCACCGGCCAGATCCCGCCGCTCACCGAAGCCCAGGCGGAAGCGGAGATCCGCACTCTTTTCGCCACCATGGACGGCCTGGAGATCCAGTGGCTCCTCGACCCGACGGTCGATCTCGTCGGCCTCTTCGACCGGCACCTCGACCAGGCTCTGGAACGCTGGTCCGCGGGGCGCTACTACCCCTGAGGGTTCTGGTCGCAGCCCTGCCGGGGGTGCGGTCGGCCCGGGAGAATCCGCGATGGGACACAGGCGGATCCATGGTGACCTGACCCGGCTCGGGTATCGGATCGCCGCCTCGACGGTCTGGGAGATCCTCAACGCGGATGGTATCGACCCCCGGCCGAGCCCTACCCGAGCCGGGCCCTGACGAAGCAGCCTGGGACATCTCGAACATCGTCCATGGCGCCACTGACAAGCGGCCGGAGTGTGTCAGGTTTCTCCCACCCGCACGAGGGCGCCACCTTGTGGTGTATCCACAAGGTGGGCGACGGGTGTGCTGTAGGACACCGGACCCGAATGGCGGGGGCGGCGGCTACGAGCCGGTGCTCAGCGTTCCCTTTTCCCGGCCGGTGAGGGTGGCCAGCGCCTGGCGTACCAATGCTCGATAGGTGCTGATCTCAGGAGCCCGGTCGTCCATGATCCGGCGACCCTCCCTGCCG
Organism: Streptomyces sp. NPDC019937; assembly: GCF_040631655.1. Classification (NCBI taxonomy): domain Bacteria; kingdom Bacillati; phylum Actinomycetota; class Actinomycetes; order Kitasatosporales; family Streptomycetaceae; genus Streptomyces; species Streptomyces sp. NPDC019937. Next base: position 131,484 of record NZ_JBEYAL010000022.1, on the reverse strand, counting down.
ATGAGCGAGCGCGCCACGCGGGAGCGACCCACCGCGCGATCACATGTGGCGTCGACGACCGCTTGGGAGACCTCCCGGTGGTGCAGTCGCTCGACGCGGGTGCGGGACATCGTCTGCTGCCTGCTCGCCGCGCGGGCGATCCGATTCCTCGCCTCGTCGGGGGAGCTGAACCGGAAGCCGTGCGAGGACATACAGCCGCTCCAGGGCTTCACGGTGGCTGTGAGCTCCCGTGCTGCTCGCACGCGATTGTCCACCTCCGCGGGCAGATTCACCACGGTGGTGTTGGCGATCAGCCACTTCTTGAGGTCTCCGTAGAGCCGCTTCTCCGCCTGGGCGGTGCAGCCGTCGGTGTAGACGAAGGTGACCTCCCCGGAGGGCAGACGGGCGTCGAGACGGTGCGCCGGAGTACCGAAGAGAGCCGCGGAGTAGCGCTCCTGGCGCCGGCGGGACAAGGACGCGGTGTAGGCCGCGTTGGGGTCGGTCGGCTGCGACGTACGTACGGTGGTGACGCCGTAACCGAACCGGCGGTGGAGCGGTATGTCGTCGCCACGGGCAAGCCCCCGTGCCGCCGTGGCGTCGCCGTCCGCCGGATGCCATGACACCGGCTGGTAGTGCCATCCGCGCCGGGCCATACAAGCGGCGATGGCGTGTTCCTGCGCTTCGAACAGCCGCTTGCGTGTCGTCGGGGCGCCCCGTAACTGGTCCAGATCCTTCGTCGCCGCCGGGGTCGACGTGCTGGAGGCGCTGATCGGCGCATCGCCGCGGTCAGCGGTGCAGGCAGTGGTGAGCAACAGGGCGAGAGCCGAACACGCTGCGCCCAGCGACGCTTTCGACCAGGGCGAACGCGGGTGACGTGCGGACACGGTGGAACCTCCACAGCAGGGGCGGGAGCCCGCGCTGTCCCGGAGGACAGCGCGGGACCGGGGCGGCCGTCGGCCGCCTGTCGGTGCGTCTTCAGCAGTCCCAGGTCCAGATGTTTCCTTCGCCCCGGTTGGCGGGGTTGTGGTGCGACCAGCCGTGTCCCTTGGGCAGGCAGCCGAGGGTCCGTCCGCCGTCGCCGATGAGATAGACGCCCATGCCGGAGGTGCCGGAGTTCCACGACGACTCGTCGTTGTGCCACGAGCCGAAGCCCCGCCAGCTGCGGTTGGTGTCCTTGTAGATGTAACGGGTGCCCTCGTAGTTGTACAAGGACCAGACGCAGTAGTAGCCCGAGACGCACTGCTGGGCCTGCTGGGCCTGCGGGGACGCGGTCGCGGCGGTCGCCGGTCCGGATACGGCAACACCACCCACGGTCGCCAGGGCCAGGGCGGCCGCTGAGGCGGCGGCGCGGAAACTGATTTTCACGGTGCATGCACTCCTTCGGGATCGTGACTCCAGTGCCGGATTTCGAGCACAGCAACAGGCAACCGCTCGCGCATAAAAGCTCGGTGAATTCAGGTGTCATCGAACGGAGGTTCTCCTTCGAAGGTCCTTGTCCTGGTCACTGCCGCTTCCCATGACCTGCCCGGTAGCGCGGAAAGTCTCGCGATCGGACTTTCGGAATCGTGGCTGGTTGCGCACTGGGGCCGCTTCCACCGGAGGACTACCGTGATCAGGCATCCGTTGGAAAGGAAGCATGGGGGCGAGCGGCGAGTGGATCAAGCAGTCTTCAGGCGGCTGTGTGAGGAGCATCAGTGGGGTCGGCCGGAGGCGTTTCTCAGGGCGTACGCCAGGGTCGCGGCCGGCCTGGGGGAGCCCGAGCAGGTGACGGCGCGGCAGTTTCACCGGTGGCGGCAGCCTGATCCGCCGTGCCCGGGACCGTCTCGGCAGCGGGTGCTGGAAGAGATGTTCGACATGCCCCTGGAGCAGCTTGGCTTTACCCTGCCCTCGCACCGCCGCCGATCGACGGCGGACTCATCCACCGCAGCTGATTCCACCACCGATGCGCGGTTGCCGTCAGAGAAGGACGGTGTCACCGGAAGACCGGACAAGCCGCACTGTGCCGCGGACACGGCGTTACGGTTCGCCGTGCTGGGGCCGGTTCGTATCTGGCGTGGTGAACACGCACTTGCCACCCTCAGTCCGCAGGAACAGGCCCTGATGTGTGTGCTGCTGCTCCGGCAGGGACGCACAGCCACCGCGGACGAGTTGGTCGACGCGGTGTGGGGGGACGCACCGCCGCCTGAAGTGATCGCGGGATTGCGTACCTATGCCTTCCGGCTGCGTCGGAAGCTGGGGCCTGGCGTACTGGTCTCGGAAGCCGGGGGATACGCGCTCCGACTGGGGCCGGAGGCGCTGGACATCGAGCTCTGCCGGAAGTACGAGGCGCAAGCGAGGCGTGCCCGGGCAGAAGGGGATCTGCCCGGGGCGCAGAAACTGCTGCACACCGCGCTCGGGTTGTGGGACGGGCAACCGCTGGCCGGGGTCCCCGGCCCGTACGCGCAGGCCCAGCGCGGTCGTCTGCAGGAGTGGCGCCTGGCCCTGTGGGAGGCCGGCCTCGAACTCGGCCTGGAATTGGGCCTCCACACGGAGATGGTCTCGGAGCTGACCGCGCTCACGGCCGAGCACCCGCTGCGGGAGCGGCCGCGCGGCATGTTGATGCTGGCCCTGTACCGCAGCGGTCGGCAAGCCGAGGCCCTGGGCGTCTACACCGATACGCGCCGGCTGCTCGCCGAAGAACTCGGTGTGGACCCCGGCCCCGATCTCGAGCGACTCCACCAGCGCATCCTGCGTGCCGACCCCGCCCTCGCCGCCCCGCCCGCCGCGCCGATGGACTCGGCGGCCGTCCACCCCGCTGTCCCGCGCCCGGCGCAACTTCCCGCGCCGCCGACCGACTTCACCGGCCGCCGGACCGCCGTGGACGCCCTGCGGGAGCAGCTGCTGCGCCCGCGCGGAACAGCGGTGGCCGTCGCCGCGGTGCACGGGCTGGGCGGGGTGGGCAAGACCGCCCTGGCCGTGTACGTCGCCCAGTCCGTACGGGAACACTTCCCCGACGGACAGCTGTACGTGGACCTGATGGGCCACGGCCCGCGCCCGGTCGAGCCCGCGGCGGTGCTCGGCACCTTCCTGCGCGCCCTGGGAACCCCGCCCGCCGCCCTCCCCGAGGGCACGCAGGAGCGGGCGGCGCTGTACCGCTCGCTCCTGGCCGACCGCCGCGTCCTGGTGCTGCTGGACAACGCCCACAGCGCGGCCCGGATACGCCCGTTGCTGCCCGGGGCCCCGGGCAGCGCGGTCCTGGTCACCAGCCGTTCCCGCATGACGGACCTCGACGGCGCCGGCCTGGTCGGTCTGGATGTCATGGACCCGCCGGAAGCCTTGGCTCTCTTCACCCGGATCGTGGGCCCGGCGCGGGCCGCGGAGGAGCCCGAGGCCTGCCGGGAGACGGTTGCGGCGTGCGGCTTCCTGCCGCTGGCGATCCGTATCGCCGCCGCCCGGCTGGCCGCCCGCCCGGCCTGGAAGGTCACTACCCTCACCCGGCGGCTGGCAGATGAGCACCATCGGCTGCATGAACTGCGCACCGGCGACTTGGCTGTCGAGGCCTCCTTCGCCCTGGGCTACGGGCAACTGCCCCCGGAGCAGGCACGGGCCTTCCGCCTGCTCGCCCTCCCGGACGTCCCGAGCCTCTCCCTCCCCACGTCCGCCACCGTCCTCCGCCGCGACCCACGGGGCGACCGCGCCACCGCGGCCCTGCTGGAATCCCTGGTCGACCTGAGCATGCTGGAGTCGACCGCGTCCGATCGCTGGCACTACCACGACCTGCTGCGCCTCTACGCCCGCGAGCGCGCCGAAGCCGAGGAGACCGGCGCGGAACGCCGGGCAGTCCTGTCCCGGCTCCTCGACTTCTACCTGGCCACCGCCACCGGCACCTACGCGCTGCACAACCCCGGCGACCGGCTGCTCGACCATCTGGCCCCGACCACCTGGCCCGGGCTCCAGTTCGACGACAGCAAACCCGCGCTGAGCTGGCTCTTCGACGAAGGGCCCGCGCTGCTCGCCACCGTCCACCAGGCGGTCGACGAGCCGACCCTGCTGCCCCGGGCGGCCGATCTGCTGCTCGCCGGCCAGGACCTGATGGAATCGGGCACCTGTGCGCACCAGTACGAGCAGGCCGCCCAAGCGGTGGCCGACCGTGCCGGCGCCGTGCGGGACACCGGGTCCGAGGGACGGGCCCGGCTCCTCCTCGGCCAGGCGCACCACCTCGCCGGCCGGCTGGACCAGGCACGGGCCCAGGCGCGGCTCGCCCTCACCCTCGGCCGGACCGCCCAGGACCCCCTCACCCACAGCTATGCGCTGAACCTGCAGGGCAACCTCGCCACCGCCCGGAACCGCCACGAGGAGGCGGCGGCCCGCTACCGGCAGGCCATGGAGGTCTTCCGGGCCGACGCCAACCGCTACGGCGAGACCACCATGCTCATGAACATCGCCAGAGCCGACCTGGAACTCGGCCGGAGCGAGCAGGCCATCGCCGCCTGCGAGCAAGCCGTCGAATCCTGGCAGGAACTCGGCGCCCGGCTTCGCCTGGCCAACGGCCACTACGCCCTGGCCCTCGCCCTCCACCGGGCCCATCGCCATGAGCAGGCTCTGTCCCGGCTCCAGCGGGCGCTGGATGGATTCGAGGAAACCAGGCAGCCCTTCTGGCAGGGCATGACCCACTACAGGATGGCCCAGGCGGAACTGGCCCTGCTCCATCCCCAGCGGGCCGCCGTCCAGGCCGAACATGCCCTCGCCCTGCTCAACGACCTCGGCGGCGATCAGCGCCGCGCCCATGCGCTGACCGTGCTCGGGCGGGCGCTGGAACAGCTCGGCCAGTCCGGACGGGCCCGCACCTGCTGGGAGCAGGCACTGCGCCTCCTCGGCCGGTCCGGCACCCCCGAAGCCGACGAGCTACGAGCCCTGCTGGAAGCCCGCCCGTGATGGTGAGGCCCCGCCGGCCCCCGGCACCGGGCGAAGGCCGAGCCGGTGCGCGCCCGGGTCCCGTGGCGCGCACCGGCCTCCACCCCTGTCAGGCGGCCGCCGACGCGCCCGCCGACCGCGGCGGCGGCCAGTTCCCCGTCCCCGTCCCCGTCACGACTCCGGCCGAAGCGCGGGCGACCGTGGTGTACCTGTCCTGGTTGCGCATGGTGATTCCTCCCCGTGTCGAGCCCGTCGGGCTCGCGTGGACAGCCAGCCCCTCGATCAGGGCCGGGCAGGTCATGACCGGGTCCGGGAAAGCGCCGTGCTCCCCGGCCTTCTCGTCCCGGCCACCTCCGAGTTCAGCCGCCGCGGCATTGAATGACAGCCGCCTCCCACCAGGCTGATCAATGGCCGCGCGCGGCCGGGAGGGGAGCGCGGGAGGGCGGGACGGACAGGGAAGGATCACCCATGGCGGGTCGCCGTGAGGCGCCGCTGGATCCGGCCGAGGGGCCGGTGCAGCGGTTCGCATACGAGTTGCGCAAGCTGCGTCAGGAAGCCGGAGGCCCCACCTACCGGGCGATGGCGCGGCAGTCGGACCACGGGGCGAGCACGCTGTCCCAGGCGGCCGCGGGGGAGCGGCTGCCGACCCTGCCGGTCGTCCTGGCCTACGTACGGGCGTGCGGAGGAGACACCGAGGAGTGGGAGCGGCGCTGGCGGCAGGCGGCCGAGGAGGACGCCGCCGAGCCGCGGGCGGAGGACGGCACCCCCGAGCCGTACCGAGGGCTGGCCCGCTTCGAACTGGACGACGCGGCCCTGTACTTCGGCCGCGACCAGCTCATCGAGGACGTGCTGCGGCTGACCCGCGCCCGACGCCTGGCCGCCGTGGTCGGAGCCTCCGGTAGCGGCAAGTCGTCCCTCCTGCGGGCCGGACTCATCCCCCGTCTGCGAACCGCCGACGACCCGCGGCCCGCAGGCGTACGCATCATCACGCCGGGCGAGCACCCGCTGCGCGACCGCGACCGCCGGCTCACCCCGAAGGACGCGACGAGCGGCGACACCTGGCTGATCGTCGACCAGTTCGAGGAGCTGTACACCCTCTGCACCGACCCGGCCGAACGGACGGCTTTCATCGACCTGCTGCTGGAGGCCATGGATCCCGGCAGCGGGATGCGGGTGCTGATCTCGGTACGGGCCGACTTCTTCGGCAACCTGGCCGGTCATCAGCCGCTGGCCGACGCGCTGCGCGACGCCACCCTCCTGACGCCGCCCATGAACGGCGACGAGCTGAGGGAAGCGATCGTCAGACCCGCCCAGGCCACCGGGCTGATCGTCGAACGCGCCCTGACCGCCCGCGTCATCGCGGAAGTGGAAGGCGAGCCGGGCGGACTACCGCTGATGTCCCACGCCCTGCTCGAGACCTGGCGCCGCCGCAAGGGCCGCGCCCTGACCATGGAGAACTACGAGGCGAGCGGCGGGCTGCACGGCGCGATCGCCCGCACCGCCGAGGAGGTCCACGGCCGGTTCAGCCCCGCCCAGGCCGACATCGCCCAGAGCGTTCTGCTGCGGCTGATCTCCCCGGGGGACGGTACGCCCGACACCCGCCGCCCCACCCGACGCGACGAACTCGACTTCGGCGAGGAAGGCGACACCGCCACCGTCATCGAACGCCTCGCCCTCGCCCGGCTGGTCACCCTCGACGGGGACACGATCGACCTGGCCCACGAAGCCCTGATCACCGCCTGGCCCCGGCTGCGGGGCTGGATCGACGCGGAGCGCGACCGGTTGCGCGTCCACCGCCGGCTCACCGAGGCGGCCACCACGTGGCGGGACCTCGGCCGCGACCCGGGGGCGCTGTACCGCGGAGCGCGTCTGACCGTCGCACGGGAGGTGTTCTCCCAGCCCGGCTGGGACGCCCGTCTCATCCCGCTGGAGCGGGAGTTCCTCCGTGCCAGCGGCACGGCTCTCACCCGGGAACGCCGTCGGCGGCACGGTCTGGTCACCACGTTGTCCCTGTTGCTGGTGGCGTCCCTGGTGGCCGGTGTGGTCGCCTGGCAGCAGAACCGCACCAGCGACGAGCGCCGGGTGCAGGCCGCGGCCCGGCGCGTGGCCGCCGTGGCGGAGAACCTGCGCTACTCGGACCCGGTCACCGCGATGCGGCTGAGCCTGGCGGCCTGGCGTACCGCCCCCACCACGGAGACCCGGTCGGCGCTGCTGGGGGCGATGGAACAGCGGGAGGAGGACCGGTTCGCCCCGGTGTCCGAAGACCTGGCCGATCAGCTCTTCCTCAGCGACGACGGACGTGTGCTGGTCCAGGCGACCGGCCGGCAGGTGACGACCTGGGACGTATCCGGCCACCGCAGAACCGGGCGGTACCCCGGCATCGGTGACGACTGGGACGTGAGCGCACTGAGCCCCGACGGCCGTCGGCTCGCCTTGTCCGGGGACGGCGGGCTGATCCTGTGGGACGTGGCCCAGGGACACCGGGTCGGCCCACCTCTCAGCTCGCGATGGCCGACGACGGCGGTGTTCGGCCCGAGCGGGCGCACGGTCCTGGCCGACGACGGCCTCGGCGGCGGCACCGTCACGGTGCGCCTGTGGGATCTGGACCGCCGCCGCACGCTCCTCCAGCAGCGGGTGCCGGGACTCCGTAAAGCGGCCGTCAGCCGGGACGACCGCCTGGTGGGGCTGTGTCCGGAAGACGGGCGGATACGGCTGTGGCGGGTCGCCGGACAGCGCCCGGTGACGCTGCGGAACGCCTACCGGGTGGGGGAGTCCGACGAGTGCGCCGTGGCGTTCAGCCCCGACGGCCGCCGGGTGACCTTCGGAGTCGGAGAGCGGGCGGGCACCTGGGACACGGCCACCAGCCGGCGGATCGACGAGTTCCGGGACAACGGATCCGAGGCGCTGCGCTACACCGAGGACGGAAAGTTCCTGGTGACCTCGGGGCAGGAGGGAATCCAGGTGTGGTGGCGACCGGTGTCGGACGACCCCGTCTTCCAGTACGCCACCACAGCGGACTCGGCGAGCGACTTCAGCATCGGCCCCGGCGCCCGGTTCGTCCGCTACATCGCCGACGCGGGTCCCGACACCGGGGCCGGGAGAGCCGTCCGTACGGTCAGCCTGGGCAATGTGGTACACCAGCGCTGGACCACGGATCCGGCGACGGGCATGTGGCTCGGCCCGGACGGCGCGACGCTGGCCACCGCTCGGCCGTCGCACGGTCAGGAGCGGTTCCGGTTCGTCGATGTGCGCAGCGGCCGCGACAAGGGGAACGCTCCCGGGATCGGCACCTGTTCCGGGGCGGACTCCCCGGGCGGGCGGGGCGGTGAGCCGGCCACCTCGTGCTACGGCCTCGTGGCGTTCGCGGCGAACGGACGCAGCGCCGCCTATACGCTGAACTCCGTGGACGAGCCGGGTTCCCGCCAGCGCGTCGTTCTGTGGCGCGAGGGGAGCGGGCCTGCCGAGCTGACCCTGACCATCCGTCCCAGGGCCCTGGTCCGCCGGATCGCGCTGAGCCCGGATGGCTCGACCCTGGCGGTGTCGCTCCGCCGGGGCGCGGACACGTGGCGGAGCGAGGTCTGGGACGTCCGTACCCGTACGAGGACGCGGGTCGTCAAGGGCGTCGGCGGCGACGCCCTGACCATCTCTCCCGACGGACGGTGGCTCGTCACATCGGACGGCCACGCCATCGATCTGACGTCCCCCTCGGCGCGGGTCAGGCGGCTGTCGGCCGGGGCCGGTACATCGGCCGTCCCGGCCGCCGGGGGAGCGGCGTCCTGGACGGGCGTCGAAGTGATGGCCTTCAGCCCCGACGGCCGGTATCTGGCGGCGGGCGACCACTCCGGCAGGGTGACACTGCTCGACGGTGGTCTGAGCAAGCGCCTGGGCACCATGTCCGGGCTGATCACCGACGCCCACCAGGACTCAGCGGCACCGGTGACCGCGCTGCGCTTCGCCCACGACAGCCATACCCTGGCCGTGGCCGGACTTGACGGGACCCTCCGGCTGTGGGACGCCGCCGCCAACCAGCCCCTGGGATCCGTCCTCCCCACCCCGTCCGACCCCGTCCAGTCCGTCGCGTTCAGCCGGGACGACGGCACCGTGACGGTGGCCAGCGATCACATCCCGTCGCAGACGTACCGCGTCTCGGACGACCAGGCGGCCGTCGCGGTCTGCGAACGAGCCCGGGGCGGGCTCTCGCGGGACGACTGGGAGCGGATGATTCCCGAAGTGCCGTACCGCCGGCTCTGCTGAGCGTTCAGCCGCGGGTGAATATGGCCGCGCGGGCGCATGGCGGTTCCCGATCTTCACCGGCTCGGTTATCAGCCCAACCGCGCGGCGCGCGGTCTGATCACCGGGCGTACGGGCCATCTGGGCGTGATCGTTCCTGACCTGCTCGATCCGTTCTTCGCGGAGGTGTGCAAGGGGGTGCGGGGCGGGCCCGGGGGCTGAGGCACGCGGTGTTCGTGAGTGACGCCGAGCGGGACGAGGGTCTGGAACTGGACGCGATCCGTACGCTGGCGCCGCAGGTGGACGGGATGGTGCTGGCCGCACCGTAGCTGAGCGGCGAGGAACTGCGGTCGCTGGGCGAACTCGGCGACAAGCCGATCGTGCTGTTGCACCGCAAGGAGCCCGGCTTCGCGAGCGTCACCGCCTATCTGGTGGAGGGGATGACCGACGCGCTGACGCATCTGCACACTCTCGGCCACCGCAAGATCGCGTACGTGGGCGGGCCGCGCACCTCTTGGGCGGCGCGGGAGCGGGCGGCCGGTATCGAGGCGATGGCGGAGTCCGGCAAGGTCGGGATCATCCACGTCGGACATGTCGCTCCGCACTTCGACGGCGGTATCACCGGGGCCGCCGATGTCGTGCTCGCCAGCGGGGCGAGCGCGGTGGTGGCGTTCAACGACATCATCGCGTTCGGGTTGCTCAGCCGGTTCACCGCGCGTGGGGTCCGCGTACCGGACGAGATGAGCGTGGTCGGCTGCGACGACATCGCCCTGTCGGGCATGGCCGCGCCGCCCCGTCCACTTAGCGAGCCCCTGGCATCTGCCATCCCCATGGGTCGCATCGATCACCCGGCCCGGCGGAAAGGCCCGGAGATGGGAAGCCTTCTCCCGTCTCCGTGGGGTCGGGAGCGGCCACCGGCTGGGCCGCCTTCAGGCTCCGGGCGTGGTGTTCCACGCGACGCGGAAGCCGGTGTTCCCACTCGAGCTGTCGGGGGTGTTGCTGGTGCGGGCGGCTACTCGGTAGCGGTTGCAGTAGGAGTCGTGGCACAGGTACGAGCCGCCGCGCAGGACCCGTGTGGTGCCGTTGCCGGGACCGGTGGGGTTGGCGCGGGGGCCCTCCGCCCTGGAGGGGGCGGTGGTCCACCAATCGGCGCACCATTCCCATACGTTGCCGGCGACGTTGTGCAGGCCGTAGCCGTTGGGCCGGTAGGCGGTGACGGGGGCGGTGCCGGCGTAGCCGTCCTCGGTGGTGTTGTGGGAGGGGAAGCGGCCCTGCCAGATGTTGCAGCGGTGCTCGCCGCCGGGGGTGAGCTCGTCGCCCCAGGGGAAGCGTTTGCCTTCCAGGCCGCCGCGGGCGGCGTACTCCCACTCGGCTTCGGTCGGCAGCCGTGATCCCTCCCAGTGGCAGAACGCGTTCGCGTCCGTCCACGAGACGTGCACCACGGGATGGTCGGAGCGGCCGGACAGGTCGCTGCCGGGCCCTTCCGGCGCTGCCCAGTACGCCCCCTGGACCCCGCACCACCACGGAGTGCTCTTCGGGCGTGGGGAAACGCGGCGCGGTTCGCCGGACAGGAACGTGGCGAAGACGTATGACCAGCCGAACCGTTCGGCCTCGGTGCGGTATCCGGTCGCTTCGACGAAGGCGGTGAAGCGCTGGTTGGTCACGCAGTGGGCGTCGATGGCGAAGGGGCCCACGGCCACGTCGCGGACCGGCCCCTCGCCGTCGCCGGGGTTGGTGTCGGCGTCCTCACTGCCCATCAGGAACGTTCCGCCGGGGAGGGGTATGGCGGAGTCACGGTCGCCTTGACCGTTCCCTTCGGGCGGCGGAGTGGAGGGGGAGACAGCGGTCGGGTCGCCGGGCCGGCCGGGCGGACAGCAGTGTGGGGACATGTGCGGCGATCACTTTCGTTCGGTGAGGTGGGCGCCGGGCCGTGGCGTGCGCAGGGCCGGCCGATGTCAGTGAGCGAGCAGCGCCGCCTGCGCGGTGACCAGGAGGCCGGCGACCGTGGCGCAGGAGGCCACGGCCCGCAGCCGGTGCCGGTCGATGCCGGATGACCTGGTGGTCAGGGCCGCCGTCACGACGAGGCAGGCGCCCGCCGCGGTGACCAGCGGGGCCTCGTGTGTCAGCCCGAAGCGCAAGCTCAGTGCCGCGGCCACCAGTGCTGAGAGCCCCGTGCGGCGGCGCGCGAGTGCGGTCCGCTCCGCTTGAAGGCCGGGGTCGCGCGGGCCTGCGGAGTGCGGGGTGTTTCCGGAGGGGCGCCAAGTGGTCACCGTACTCTCCAGACCAGCAGCAACACGGCGACCCCCGCCAGGGACGCGCCCCAGGCCAGTGCGGTCAGCAGCCGGGTCATCGGGAGCGGGCGGTTGTGCCGCATCGCGCGCTGGACCCGCAGCCAGCGCCCGTAGGACGAGGCGCACAGCGCTGTCCCGGTCACGGCCAGCAGCGCCCCGAGCGCCGCGCCCGCCTCGCTGTGTGCCAGTGGCTGGACGAACTGGGCGACGGCGACGGCGACGGCGCCGGCCAGCAGGGCCAGGCCGGCTCTGATCCAGGCGAGGAACGTGCGCTCGTTGGCCAGGGAGAAGCGGTAGTCCGGCTCCTCGCCCTCCTCGTACCACGGTATGGCGGCGCCGGGTCGCGGTTCGCGCGGTCCGCTGGGTCTCATGGTCGTTTCCTCTCTGTGCCCGCGATCCGACCAGGCAGGAGGGGCTGCGCGCACCCAGGGCGCGCACCGGGAGAGGCGGCGGTGGGACGCCCGGCCCCGGATCGCGGCGCTGGGGGTGCCGCTCGTTCCGGTCTGTCCGAACCCTTGCGGAGGCATTCGACATGTGTCATGGTCTCCCCACCTTAGCCATTCCACTTGTGGCATGCATTACCCGCCGGACAGGGACAGTCCCGCGGAGCCGCCGTGAGGAGCGAGCGATGAAGCTCGAAAGCATTCTGCTGGGTGTGCTCGCCCGGCATCCCAGTACCGGGTACGACCTGAAGAAGTATCTGGACACCCATGGGCGCTTTCTGCGTTCCAACACCCAGATGAGCCAGGTCTACCGCTCACTGGGAAAGATGGAATCCAGCGGGTGGGTGATCCACACCGTTCAGCAGCGAGCCGGTGCCACCGACGCCAAGACGTACCGGATCACCGATGAGGGAATGACCGTCTTCCTCGACTGGCTCACCGGCCCGTACATCCCCCCGACACGTTTCCAGGACCCCGATTTCGGTGCGCGGCTCGCCTTTGCCGGATTCATGACGCGGGAGCAGGTGCTGCGTCTGCTCGACACCGAACTCACGACGCGCCGCGAGCAGGTGGCCCGCTACCGCTTCCGCGACCGCCGCGAGGCCGTCGATACGTCCGCACCGTTCGACGAGGACCTGGCGACGCTCGTGGGCGAGTGGGCCCACGAGTCCGGGGCGCGGGCGATAGACGCGTATCTGGAACGCCTGGAGGCGCTGAGGAGCGTGCTGCTCGACGCTCCGGAGGGCGCGAAGGCGTCGGATCTCCTCCTGCTTCTCCGCGACGCCCGCTGAACGCGCCCACTGAACGAAGGAAAGACTTCCCGTGCGTGCCATCATTCTCATGTTCGACAGCCTGAACCGGCACATGCTCGCTCCGTACGCGGATACGATCGTGGACGCGCCGAATTTCGCGCGGCTGGCTTCCCGCGCGGTGACGTTCGACAATTTCTACGCCGGATCGATGCCGTGCATGCCGGCCCGCCGGGAACTTCACACCGGGCGTTACAATTTCCTGCACCGTTCGTGGGGGCCGCTGGAGCCTTTCGACGATTCGATGCCGCAAATGCTGCGGGACGCGGGAATCCACACCCACCTGGTCTCGGACCATCCGCACTACTGGGAGGACGGCGGGGCGACGTATCACACCCGCTACACCACGTGGGAATTCTTTCGCGGCCAGGAAGGCGACCCGTGGAAGGGCGTCGTCGACGGGCTCCGCGAGGGCGAAGGCCATCAGCTCCGGCGGCAGGACGCGATCAACCGCACCTATATGCCCACCGAGGCGGAGCATTCCCAGACCCGTACCGTCGACGCGGGTGTGCACTTCCTGCACACCAATGCCGAGGCGGACCGCTGGCTGCTGCAGCTGGAGCTCTTCGACCCGCACGAGCCCTTCTTCGTGCACGAGCCGTACACCTCCCGCTATCCGGACGACCACGCCGGGCCCGAGTTCGACTGGCCCGGCTACCAGAAGGTCACCGAGCCGACGGATCAGGTCGAGCACGCACGGCGCCGCTACGCAGCGCTCGTGTCGATGTGCGACCACTCCCTCGGCCGGGTGCTCGACGTGATGGACGAGCACGGCATGTGGGACGACACCCTGCTGATCGTCAACACCGACCACGGCTTCCTGCTCGGCGAGCACGGCTGGTGGGCGAAGTCGGTGATGCCGTGGTTCAACGAGCTCGTGCACCTGCCGATGTTCCTGTGGGACCCGCGCACCCGGGGCGCGGACACCCGTCGGGGCGCGCTCGCGCAGACCATCGACATCGCACCCACGCTGCTGCGGTACTTCGGGCTGGAGTCGCCTCCCGACATGCAGGGGCGTGACCTCGCGGCCGTACTCGGCGACGACCGGCGCCTGCGCGACGGCGCGCTGTTCGGCATCCACGGCGGCCATGTGAACGTCACGGACGGCCGCTACGTGTACATGCGTGCCGCGGTGAGCCCGGAGAACGGCCCGCTGGAGGAGTACACCCTCATGCCGACGCACATGCGGGCGCGCTTCGGCGTGAAGGAACTCGCCGACTGGGAGCCGGCCGATCCGCTCCCGTTCACCAAGGGCTTGCGCACCCTGCTGATCCCCACCACCGGCGGGTGGATGAACCCGTGGCGGCACGGAACCCTGCTCTTCGACCTCGACAACGACCCCGGGCAGCAGCACCCCCTTGACGACCCGGAGACCGAGCTGCGGATGCTGCGTCTGCTGGCCGATCTCCTGCACGCCAGTGACGCCCCCCGCAGCCAGTTCGAACGGCTCGGCATTCCCTGCGACGGCGAGATCACCGAGCGGCACCTGCTCGTCCGGGACCAGGCGCACCGCGCGGCGGCACTCGCGGAGCCGATGCCGGCGCCGGAAGAGCTGCGATACGGCGGTCTCCTGGAGCGGCCGGTGCTCGAACTGCTCCGGGACCCGGCCCTCAGGACGGTGGTCGAGGACCACATCCCCGACGTCGCCCACACCGAACTCATCGCTTTCCCCGCGGAGTCGACTCTGCTCGACCTGGCGCGGTGGGCGGTCATCCCCACCAGCACGCTGCGGTCCCTCGCGGCCTGCCTTCAGGACCTGTAGCCACCTTCCCCATGGCTGCCTGAGAACACCGACAGGAACGTCCCATGGCAACGGAACAGTCCGCGGCACCGACCGCCGCACCCACCACCGCCACCGCCTCCCGCGTCCCCCACCGCTGGCGCAACCTGCTGACCCTCACCGGCGTCATGGCCGTCGACAACACCGAGGGCAACGCCACCTCCACCCTCTTCCCCTCCATAGCCGGCGCTCTCGGCCTGACCAGTGGCAACCTGGGCACGCTCGCGGCGCTCGGCAAGGTCGCCTCCGTGCCGACCGGTCCACTCTGGGTGTGGCTGGCGGGACGCATAGGCCGCCGCGCCACCCTGGTGCTCACCACCGTCCTCGGCGGCCTCTTCGGGGTCCTCGCGGGATTCGCGCACAACTTCGGCACCCTGCTGCTGTTCAACACCCTCATGGCCGCCTGTGTGATCGGCGTCTCCCCGATCAGCAACGCCGTCATCGCCGACTCCTTCACCGACCGCGAACGGGGCAAGGCGGTCGGCATCCTCTATGGCATCACCAATACGTTCGGGCAGGTCATCGGCCCGGTCATCGCGCTCTTCACCGGCTTCAGCGACGGCTGGCGCTACGGGATGTGGGCGATCGGCGGAGTCTGCGTCCTGTCCGGGCTCATCGTCGCCATCGCCTTCAAGGACCCCGGCGTCGGCGCGGCCGAGGAACAGCTCGCGGACCTGAACGAGACGGCCCGGGCGAAGAACACCGTGACGGTGAAGTCCGTGCTGTCCCTGTTCCGCATCCCGACCTACTCGGTGATGATGCTCTCCCGGCTCCTTTCCGGACATCTGCTCGTCGTCATCTTCGGGGTCCAGTTCCTGGTCTCCGAGCGCGGCTTCAGCAACGCCGTCGCGGCCGTGGTGGGCATTCCGTTCGGCGCCGGATACCTCGCCGGGACCGTCGGCGGCGGCTACCTCCTGGCCTTCGTCGACCGGCGGTGGCCCCAGCGGGGCCGGGTGTCCTACCTCCAGCTCGCGCAGGTTCTCTTCGCCGTCGTGGCCTTCTTCGGAACCCAGTTCCACTACTCCGGCGGGATCGGAATCTACTGCGTCTTCTGGGCCCTCATGGGCTTCGGCCAGGGCGTGAACCCCGCGGTGAACCGGCCGCTGGTGACCGCGGTCGTCCTCCCCGAACTCCGTGGCCAGGCGTTCGCCATCTGGCTGTCCGTCTTCGAGACCATCGCCTGGGCCATCTTCGCCGTCGCCGCCGGCCAGCTCGCCGAGAGCCTCGGCCTCCAGGAGGTCTTCCTCTGGGCCATGGTGGTCTGCATGCTCCTCAACGCCGCGGTGCTCGGCGTGCTCCACACCACCTACCCGAAGGACGCGCGGCGCGTCACGTTCGCACTCGAGGAGCGCCGCAGGCTCGCCCACGACACCGCATGACCCGCGGGTGCCCGTCTCCGGCGAGAAGGTACGCCTCACCCGCCCCCGGCGGAGGAACCTCAGCGGAAAAACTCAGCGGAAAACCTCACTTCCCCCCCTCATCCCACAGAGAAAGGCAGCACCGTGTCCGCCAACCCCGCGGCCCCCGATGTGCAAGAACTCCTGGGTCGCCTGACCCTCGCCGAGAAGGTCAAGCTGCTCACGGGGCGCGACTTCTGGTCGACCTGGCCCATCGAAAAGATCGGACTGCGGAGCATCCTCATGTCCGACGGCCCCTCCGGGGTACGCGGACCGGTCTGGGACGAACGCGAGCCCTCCCTGAACCTGCCCAGCGCGACCGCCCTGTCGGCTTCCTGGGACGACGCCCTCGCCTACCGCTACGGCGCGGTCATCGCCCAGGAGGCCCGTCGCAAGGGCGTCGACGTGGCGCTCGGCCCCACCATCAACCTGCACCGTTCCCCGCTGGGCGGGCGGCACTTCGAGGCGTTCAGCGAGGACCCGCTGCTGACCGGCAGCCTCGCCGCCGCCTACGTACGAGGGATCCAGGACAACGGGGTGGCCGCGACGCCGAAGCACTACATCGCCAACGACTACGAGACCGACCGCTTCACGGCCTCGACGGACGTTTCCGAGCGCACGCTGCGCGAGATGTACCTGCTGCCGTTCGAGAAGACCGTGACCGAGGCCCGGGCCTGGGCCGTGATGAGCGCCTACAACGCCGTCAACGGAGTCACCGCGACGGAGAACGACCTCTTGGAGACCCCGCTGAACTCGGAATGGGGTTTCGACGGAGTGGTGGTCAGCGACTGGACGGCCGTCCGCTCGACGAATGCCGCCAGGGCCGCCCAGGACCTGGAGATGCCCGGTCCCCGCGGAGCCTGGGGCGACGCCCTGCTCGCCGCGGTCGAGTCCGGTGCCGTCGACGAGGCGGACATCGACCGCAAGGTCCTGCGCATCCTCACCCTCGCGGCGCGCGTCGGCGCCCTGGAGGGGACCACGGCGGTGGAGCCGGTGACGGCCGACTCCGGCGCCGGGTTCGCCCGCGAGGCGGCGGCGGAGGGCATGGTGCTGGTGCGCAACACCGGGGTGCTGCCGCTCGATCCCGGTGCGGTGACCAGGATCGCCGTCATCGGGCACAACGCGGACCGCGCCCGCACCCAGGGCGGCGGCAGCGCCACCGTCGTGCCGGAGAAGGTGGTCAGCCCCCTCGACGGCATCCTCGCCGCCTTCCCCGAAGCCGAGGTCGAGTACGCGCTCGGCGCCGTCGCGCAGGAAGGTGTCGCCGAGCTGCCGCTGGACACCCTCACCAACCCCGCCACCGGTGAGCCGGGGGTGCGCGTACGTTTCCTGAGCGAAGGGCGGGCACTCTTCACCGAGGACCGCCGCGCCACCCGGCTCGTCTGGTTCGGCGGAGACGCGCCGGTCGAGCGCTCGGACACCCTGGAGATCACCACCCGCTACGCCGCCCCCCGCACCGAGACGCTGCGCCTCGGTGTCGCCGCCCCGGGAGTCTCGCGCATCTGGGCCGACGGGGAACTCGTCCTGGACGCCGATGCGCGGCTCGCCGACGAACAACTCGGCGCCGCGTTCCTGCACCCGCCGACCACGTCCGCGGCCGTCCCGGTGACCGCGGGCCAGGTGGTGGAGATCCGCGTCGAGTACGAGATCCCCAAGGACACCGGCCTCACCGGAGCCCTCGCGTACACCCTCGGCGCGGAGGCGGACGACTCCGACCCCGAGGGGCTGATCGAGCGGGCGGCCGCCGCGGCGGCGCGGGCCGACGTGGCGGTGGTCGTCGTCGGGACGAACAGCGAGGTGGAGTCGGAGGGCTTCGACCGGACCTCACTCGCCCTGCCCGGCCACCAGGACGCACTCGTCACCGCCGTCGCCCGGGCCAACCCCCGCACGGTGGTGGCCGTCAACTCCGGCTCACCGGTCGAACTGCCCTGGCGCGACGACGTCGCCGCCGTCCTGCTGACCTGGTTCGGCGGCCAGGAGTACGGCAACGCGCTGGCCGACGTCCTCACCGGGTCCCGCGAGCCCGGCGGCCGGCTGCCCACCACCTGGCCGGCACGCCAGAGCGACGTGCCCGTGCTCGACGTCACGCCGGTGAACGGCGTGGTGCGGTACGACGAGGGCGTCCACGTGGGCTACCGGGCCTGGCTGCGGTCCGGCGCCACTCCCGCCTATCCGTTCGGGTACGGGCTCGGCTACACCACCTGGGCAGTGGACCGGGCCACCGCCACCGCGGAGGTCGCCCCCGACGGGGCGGTGGAGGTCCGCGCCGAGGTGACGAACACCGGCGGCCGCGCGGGCAAACACATCGTGCAGGTCTACGCGTCGCGCACGCACACGGCCGTCGACCGTCCGGCGCGGTGGCTGGTCGGCCACGAGGTGGTCCGCCTCGCCCCGGGCGCCACGGAAACCGTGAAGATCAGCGTCCCGGCCCGCGCCTTCGCACACTGGGAGGAGGGCGCGTGGGCTTACGAACCGGGAGAGTTCACGCTCCACGTGGGCTCCAGCGCCGACGACCTGCCGGCCACGGTGCCGGTGCGCATGCGCTGACCACCGGTCGCAGCGGGGCCCGCGGCGGCCGGGCACCGCGCCCGGCCGCCGCGGACGACTCAACGGAACGCCTGGACCACCGGCTTTCCGGACTCATGGACCCGTCAGCAGGGACCGGCCGGGCGGCAGCCGGCGGCCGAGCGCGGCGGCCACGCCTGCGGATCGAGGATGCCCAGTACGTACGCCCGGCTGACCAGCGCCAGCCGGGTGGGTGCCGCCAGCAACTCCCGCAGCCGGCCGAGGTGGTAGTCCAGGGTCTGCCGGGAGAGCCGGAGCGAGGCGGCGATCTCGTTGTTGCCGTGCCCGGCGGACAGCAGGGTGAGGATGCGCAACTGCGCCGCGGTGAGCGGTGGCAGCGGCGGGTGCGGCAGGGTGTGGCGGGGGAGTACCGCCCAGACGCCGCGGGCCCGCCGCGAACCGCTGCTGACGGCGGTGAGCAGCACCTGGGCCCGCCACTCGTCGCCCCGGGCGTCGAGGAAGACCGCGGAGGTCTGGAACCGGCGCCGGCGCCGGTTCACCAGATCCCGCCAGGCGTGGCGCAGTCCGGCCAGGTCCTCGGCGGGGGCCAGATGGCGGTGGGCGGGGTGGCCGAGCAGATCGGGCACAGGGACCCGGAGCAGTTCCGCGGCCGAGGCGCTGACCCGGCGGATCCGGCCGCCCGGCGAGAGCAGGGCGCAGGGCAGACCGCTGTGTTCGGTGAGCGCCTGCAGGTCCTCCTCGGCGGCGCGCCGCCGGCTCAGGGCGAGGGTGTAGTCGGTGATGTCGATGTAGATCCCGGCCACACAGGTCTGGCCGCCCTCGGCCACCGGGAAGCGGTGGCCGACCGCGCGCCCGGGTGAGCCGTCGGGGCGGTGGTAGCCGATGGTGTGCCGCACCGGTTTGCCCGAGCTGAGCACCTGCCGGTCCAGGGTCTGGAAGGCCGTCACGTCCTCGGGGGCGTCGACATCGGTGACGCTGCTGCCGATCACGGCGTCGGGGGTGGTGCCGTACAGATGGGCGTAGGCGTGGTTGGCCCACAGGTAGCGGCCGCGGGCGTCGCGGATGAACGCCGCGGCGGGCGTCAAGTCGGCGAAGTCGGTGAACGCGGCGTAGCCGTGGTGTCCGAGCTCCAGGGCGCTGATGTCCACCGCGAGCCCGCTGACCCCGCCCCGGCCGTCACCGGCCAGTCGGCCGGAGTAGGAGGTGACGTCGAACAGCCGCCCGCCGAACCGGACCTGGCGGCGGTCGATCCCCGGCTCCCGGCCCTCGGCGGCCGCCCCTTCCGGCGCGGCGTCGGCCGTGCCGCCGAGACTGTCGACGAACCGCTGTGCGGTGCCGGGGTCGTGGAAGGCGCCCCCGCCGCAGTTGACGATGCGCAGCCCCTCATCGGCTTCCCACCATGACACGGGCATGCGCTCGAGCAGCGTACTCAGGCCCATATCGGACACCAGTCGCCTTTCCGGTCCGGCCTCCGGGTGCGGACGGCCGGAGGCATGACCAAGGATTGCCCAGGCCCCGCGCTCACATGCGGCGTAACCAGCCGGAACGCGAAACGTGCGGAGAAGGGCCGAAACTCATGCCCGGCGGTCTCGCTCACGGTGAGCCTCTCGTGACACTCAGGCATTTGCCTGAGCGCCCACCCCTGATTCGGGGGGTACGCGTCATGCCCGACTGGTTCGCTTGACGGGCCCGGATCGCGGCGGATGTGCCGGCCCGCCGGTTCTCGCTGAGCCATCGAGAAACTCTGAACCGAGGAGTCGTTGTCTGTGAGTAAGGTGCTGTTTGTCTACGCCAAGGGCGGGCCGCCGCTGGAATACGCGCTGTCCCGGGTCGCCGCGAAGGCCGAAGTGCATCTGCTCGTGCTCAGTCCCCTTCCGCCCTCCGCCCGCGAGGTGGTCACCCGGCTGTGCGCCTCGGTGATCACCCCCGTGGACACCGCGTCCCAGGACCTCGTCGCGCTCATCACGGCTCAGGCACAGGCCGTCGGCGCCGACGCGGTGTTCACCCCGTCCGAGTACGCCGTGGTGGCGGTGGCGGACGCCTGCGAGCGGCTGGGTCTCGCCGGGGCCGGCGCACACTGCGTGCTGGCCCGGGACAAGCGGATGATGCGCCGCACCTGGGACGCGCACGGGGTGCCCCAGCCACGGTTCCGCTCCGTGGCCACCGAGCGCGACCTGCACGAGGCCGCCGCCGAGATCCCGTACCCGATGCTGATGAAGGCGGCCTGGAGCGCCGGGTCCACCGCCCATCAGATCCTGCGCGGCCCGGAGGACATCGCGCCCGCCTGGTCCCGGGCCCGTGAGGTGATGGAGGACTCCGCCCGCCAGGGCTACGCCGAGCTGCATGTGGCCGGGGCGGACGCCGATTTCCTCGTCGAGGAGATCGTGACGGGCACGGCCGCCGACTGGTTCGAGGAGCCGGGCTGGGGCGATTACGTCAGCGTCGAGGGCGTCGTGGCCGAGGGCGTCTATCACCCGGTGTGCCTGAGCGGGCGGATGCCCACCGTCGAGCCGTTCACCGAGCGCGCCGGAATCACCCCCGCCCTGCTCCCCGAGGACGCCCAGCGCACGGTGGTGGAGCTGACGACGGCCGCCGTGGACGCGCTCGGCCTGCGCACCTGCGGCACCCACACCGAGATCAAGCTGGGCGCCGACGGACGGATGTGGGTCATCGAGACCGCCGCCCGGTTCGGTGGCGCGATGACCGTCCCCCAGATCGAGGAGGTCTTCGGGGTGGACGTCATCGGCATGCTCGTCGACCGGCTGCTCGGCCGCGAGGTCGACTGGCCCGATCCGGGGCCCGGTTCGGTGCTGGGCGCCGCGGACGCCAAGGGCGCGGCCGGCTCGCTGGTGGTGCTGGCCGTGGACGGCTCGGGCGTGCCGTGGCCGGATCGGCGGCTGTGGGACTTCGACGCCGTCCAGCGCTCCGGACTGATCTCCACCGGGGCGCGGCTGACGCAGGTGGCCGGGCACTCGCTGCCGGACGGCACCCCGGTGCCGGTCTACGACCCGGCGGCGGGCGCGAACACCATGGCGGCGCTGTGTCTGCTGGTGGCCGACGATCCGGTCACGGTGATACGTGACTTCGAAAGGCTCAACGACGCCCTGCCCACCGTCCTGCCGCCCGTCCCGGCCACCGGGAGGCCGTGATGACCGCCATCAGCGCGCTTTCCAGCCCGGCCACCGCGCCCGGCACCGATGCCACCGTGGTCGGCGAGAACCTGTCGCTGCCGCTGTTCCGGTCGCTGTCCGGAGTGCTGGCCGGACACCCGTATCTGAAGGTGGTGGTCGACCGCACCGAGCACACCTGGCATCTGCTGGACACCGCCGTCCACCCCTTCCACGTCAACTATGTGGCCACCCGCATCCTCGGGATGGACCTGGACGAACTCGACGCCGGGCTCGACGCGTTCAACGCCTCGGTGTACACCGACCCCGGCCGCCGCTTCCTGCTCGGTGTGCTGTCGCTGCACGCCGACGAGGACACCGAGGGCCGGGACCGGCCGTTCCTGGTTCTGGAGACCACCGAGGCCGACACCATGGACGGCGCCCTGCTCCAGGAGTTCTACGACTTCGTCCGGGAGCGGGTGGACGGTCGGCTGCCATTGCTGCTGAAACCCGCCAACCACGGCCAGGAGGCGGCACTCGCCCCCGTGAGCGACGTGACGCTGCCGCGGATCCTCAGCCACGAGCTGTTCGTCAGCCGCCCCCGCACCCCGCTGAACACCGGGGAGGCCATCGGCCGCCTCCGCTGGTTCGCCTCGCTCGAGGAGTACCGCGAGCACGCCGGGGACCTCGACTGGTCGGACATCGTGGCCATGGACCGTCTGCCCGACGATGTGCCACGGGTGGCCGGATTCATCAACGCCGCCCCCATCACCCCGCTGTCCCACACCAATGTGCTGGCCTCCGGCTGGGGCATCCCGAACGCCATCGTGCGCGACATGGCCCGGCTGGTGGAGTCGGAGGAGCTGGACGGGGCGTGGGTGCGCTACCGGGTCCGGGACGACGACGTGAGCCTGGCCCGGCTGCACGAGGTCCCGGAGCTGGACGAGCCCGCGTGGCACCAGCAGCGGATTCGGCTGGAGCCGCCGTTGCTGGAGGACATCCCCGTCCTGGAACTGCGCCGGCTGCGCCGCGAGGACCGCGACCGCTACGGCACCAAGGCCGCCAACCTCGGTGAACTCCACCATGTGCTGGACAGCCGCACCGCCGATCTCACCGCCTTCTACGGCCGCGCCCGGCCGCCCCGGAAGGACCTGTACGGCCATCTCGCCTCCCGTCTGACCGCGTCCGCCGACCCCGAGGCGCTGCGCCAGGCGGCCTCGGAGTTCGTGGCGGACACCGTCACCGCGCCCGACGGCGTGGCGCTGCCGTTCGCCCTCCAGCACCGCTTCCTGATCTCCTCGCCCGCTCTGCAACAGGGCATCGGCAAGCTGAAGATGGCGCTGGAGCTGGGAGCCACCGATGTGCTGGACCCGCTGTGCCTGAGCCTCCAGCAGCTGGTGCGCGCCACCCCGGTGCCGGAGGACGTGGCCGCGCGGATCACCGGCCCGTTCGCGGACCGGGTGTGCCGCAAGCGGCTGGTGGTGCGGTCCTCCTCCAATGCCGAGGACCTGCCCGGCTTTTCCGCCGCCGGGGTCTACGACTCCATCACCACGGTGCACGGCACGGACGAACTCCTCGACGCCGTACGGCAGGTGTGGGCCTCGCTGGTGTCGCCGCGCAGTGTCCGGCTCCGTCACGAGGCGGGCATCTCCCTGGACGACACCTACATGGGCGTCATCGTGCAGGAGTACACCCCGGCCGAGCTCGGCGGGGTGCTGGTCACCTGCAACCCCACGCGGCGCGAGGACTTCCGCAACGTCTACATCAACTGCACACCCGGTTCGCCCGAGAGCGTCGTCGACGGCACCGCGCTGCCGTTGCAGTACCTCTACAACACCGTGGAGGGCGGGGGCCGCACCGTGGACCTCGGTTCTTCGGGTGAGGACCTGCCGTCCTCGGCCCGGGCGCGGCTGGCGGATCTCGCGCTCACCGGGCGGCTGCTCCAGTCACACTTCGCGGACGATCCGGATGATCCGGACGATCCGCTGGACATCGAGTGGCTGATGACCGAAGAGGGCGGTTTCAAGCTGGTCCAGCTCCGCCCATACGCGCTGTGAAGGGCCGTGTGCCGTTCCTCCGCCGCTCCCCGGCGGAGGAACGGACCCCGCTCACCGCCGGGGCACGCCGGGTCATCGCCCTCAACAACGGTTTCCAGCTGCTGTTCAACCTGCTGTGGTGGATGCCGGTCTTCTACGCCTACCAGCGGCAGGCCGGGCTCTCGGACGCGCAGATCTTCGGCATCCAGTCCCTCTACTACATCGCGTTCTGCCTGTTCGAGATCCCGACCGGACTGGTGGCCGACCGGATCGGCGCCCGCAACTGTCTGCGCGCGGGCGCCGTGGTGATGACCGCGGCGAACCTGGTCCCGGTCGTCTCCCCCGACTACACCGGCTTCCTGGTCCACTTCCTCGCCATCGCCGCGGGCCGCTCCCTCACCTCCGGGGCGGCCAGCGCCTACCTCTACGACGCGCTGCACGCGGAGGGCGCGAACGACCACTATCTGCGCGCCGAGGGCACCGCGCGGGCCCTCGGGCTGGCCGCGAAGGTCATGTGCTGGCCCCTGGTGGGACCCCTGATGGCGCTGTCCCGGCCCACCCCGTACCTCCTCAGCGCGGCCAGCGCAGCAGCGTCGCTGGCCTGTGCCATGGCCCTGCCCCGGCTGGTGGGCGCGGAGTCGGGGACACGCCGGTCGGGGGTGTGGCGGGAGGCCGGGCGGGCGCTGCGCCGGCTGCGCGGCTCCCCGTGGCTGGCCCTGGTGATGGTGCAGGGCGTGGCGGTCTTCACGCTCTCCCGGATCTGTCAGGTGAACCTGTTCCAGCCGATCCTGATCGACCAGGGCATTCCGGAGCCCTCGCACGGCACCGTGCTGGCGGCGGTGACGGTGGCCGAGGCCGTGGGCGCGGCCCGGCCACAGTGGCTGGGCCGCAAGCTGAAACCGCTGACGATGGTGTCCGTCCTGAGCCTGGCGATGGCGGTGTCCCTGGCCGGGATCACCCTCGGCGGGCCGGTGGCGGCGGTGGCGCTGCTCTGCCTGTTCTCGGCGGTCACCGGCTTCGCGTATCCGATCCAGCGCAAGCTGGTGAACGACGCGGTGCCGCCGGGCGCTCCGCGCGCCACCCTGCTGTCGGTGGAGAGCATCATCGACCGCGCGGTGTGCGCCCTGGCGGCGGTGGCCGCGGGCGCGTACCTCTCGGCGGGCCGGATGGACGCGCTGCTGTGGCACAGCGCCGCCGTGACCGCTGTGGTGATGCTCGCCGTGCACCTGGCCGTGCTGATCGGACGGCCACGGCGCCCCCGCCCGCCACGGGCCGCCGGGGGTCATCGGCGCCAGACTCCGGCCGCCGCGCCCCGCAGGACGTAGTCCTCGAAGGTCCGGGGCGGGCGTCCCAGCACGGTGGCGACGCCGTCCGTCGTCCCGGCGATCACCCCGCGCTCCATCAGCACGAACATCTCGGTGACGTGATGGGCGTCGGCCTCGTCCCAGCCCTCCTTCACCAGCGCCGCGGTGTACTCGGCCGGGGAGATGCGGGTGTAGGCGATGGGCAGACCGGAGGCCCGGGAGATCAGCTCAACGGCCTCGGCGAAGGTCAGCGCGCGCGGCCCGGTCAGCTCGTGGACCCGTCCGGCGTGCCGGCCGGGGTCGGCGAGCACCGCGGCCGCGACGTCGGCGACGTCCTCGAGGTCGATGAACGGCTCGGGGACCGCGCCGGCCGGAAGCGCCAACTCGCCGGCGACCAGCGGCGCGTGGAAGAGGTCCTCGTCGAAGTTCTGGTTGAAGTTCGACGGGCGCAGGATGGTCCAGTCCAGTGCCGAGCCGCGCACAGCGTCCTCGGCGGAGCGCATGTCCAGCCCGAACGCGGAGTCGCCCCAGGTGTCGGCGCCGTGCCCGGAGAGCAGGACCAGGTGCCGCACACCGGCGGCCTCGGCCCGCGCCACGAACTCGTGCACCGGGCCCGGCACGGGCGGCGGCACCACGTAGGCGGCGGTGACGCCCCGCAGGGCCGGGCCCCAGCCGTCGGGGTCGGACCAGTCGAACCGGGTCCTGCTGGATCGGGAGGCGGCGCGCACCCGGGTGCCGCGCAGCCGCAAGCGGGCGGCGACCCGCCGGCCGGTCTTGCCGGTCGCGCCGAGGACGAGGACGGTGTCGTTGCTGTCGCTGTCGTTGCTCATGGCAGCAGTCAACGGCGCCCGCCCGGACGAATCCATGGGCGAGAAGCCGGATCGCCTTTGCCATCGTCTAGCCTCATGGGGATGGACGCGTTCGGTGACCTTTTGCGCGGCGTACGGGCCCAGGGCTCGTTGTTCGGCAGCTCGACCCTGTCCCCGCCCTGGGCGCTGCGCTTCGTGGACGGCGCGCCGCTGACGTTGTGCACCGTCCTCGTCGGCGGGGGCTGGATCGTGCCGGAGCATCGCCCGCCCGAAGAGCTGCGCGCCGGTGAGACGGTCATCGTGCGGGGCCCCGCGCCGTTCACCTTCGTCGACGAGGTCGGCACCCGGGCCGAACCCGTCGCGTGTGGCGAGCACTGCGCGACGCCCGAGCAGGGCGGAACCCGGCACCGGCGCGGCTGGAACGACCGCGGCGACACCGCCGACGGCGCGACGACGCTGATCGTCGGCGCCTATCCGGTGCACGGCGAGATCAGCCGCAGGCTGCTGGACGCGCTGCCCGTGGTGCTGCGGGTGCCTCCCGGCGGCGAATCCGATCCCATATGGGACCACCTCGCCGCCGAGGTGGCCGCCGACACCCCGGGCCAGCAGGTGGTCCTCGACCGGCTGCTGGACTGGATGCTGGTGTGCGCGCTGCGCGAGTATTTCGACCGGCCCGGCGGCGAGCCGCCCGCCTGGTACGCCGCCCAGCGGGACCCGGTGGTCGGCGACGCGCTGCGCCTGCTGCACACCGAACCGGCGGCGCCCTGGACGGTCTCCTCGCTGGCGGACCGGACGGGCGTGTCGCGTTCCACGCTGGCCAAGCGGTTCGCCGAACTGGTCGGTGAACCGCCGCTGACCTACCTCACCCGCTGGCGCATGACGCTCGCGGCGGACCTGCTGGCCGAGCGCGAGGCCGCCACCGTCGCCGAAATCGCCCGGGCCGTGGGCTACTCCGACGCGTTCGCCTTCAGCGCGGCGTTCAAACGGATCCGGGGCATCAGCCCCAGCGGGTTCCGGCGCACCGCCACCGCCGTAGCCCGGCAGCCGACCGCGACACCCACCGGGGCACACTGAACGGGCCGTACGCTCGAGCCCACGGAACAGCAGCCGCGGTCGGAGGAACCATGTCAGGCGCATGTTGCGCCCCCAGCTCAGGGGGCGGCCAGGAGATTCCCGAGCCGTCCGCCGCGCCGGGGCTCCGGGCACCGGAGCGCGACCGGGCCCAAGCGCTGCGCGCCATGCTGCGCATCCCCGGAGGGGCGTATCTGATGGGAGGCGACGACGCCGACGCGTTTCCCGAGGACGGCGAGGGCCCGGTCCGGGAGGTACGGCTGTCGCCGTTCCTCATCGACGCGACCGCCGTCACCAACCGGCAGTTCGCGGCGTTCGTGCGCGGCAGCGGCTACCGGACCGATGCCGAGCGCTACGGCTGGTCCTTCGTGTTCTACGCGCTCGTCCACCCCGGCGCCCGGCGCATGGTGCGGGACGGCACGGTGGCGCAGGCACCCTGGTGGCTCGCGGTGGACGGGGCGTGCTGGCGGGCCCCCTACGGGCCGGGATCGTCATGGACCGAGCTGGAGAACCACCCCGTCGTCCACGTCTCCTGGCGCGACGCGGCCGCCTACGCGGCATGGGCGGGCAAGCGCCTGCCCACCGAAGGCGAGTGGGAGAGGGCGGCGCGTGGCGGTCTGGAACGCTCCCGCTTTCCCTGGGGCGATGAGCTGCTGCCCCGGGGGAAGCACCGCTGCAACATCTGGCAGGGGAAGTTTCCGCAAGTCAACACCGGTGAAGACGGATATCTGGGGACCGCGCCGGTCAAGACCTACCGCGCCAACAACTTCGGCCTGTACAACACATCGGGCAATGTGTGGGAGTGGTGTTCCGACTGGTGGAGCACCACATGGCACGCCGCCGACCGCCCGGAGACCCGCCAGGACCCGGCCGGGCCTCCCACGGGGGAGGCGAAGGTGATCCGCGGCGGCTCCTATCTGTGCCACGCGTCGTACTGCAACCGCTACCGCGTCGCCGCCCGCACCTCCAACACACCTGACAGCAGCACCGGACACATGGGGTTCCGCTGCGCGGCGGACCTGCCACCGGTCCGCTGACGGCGCCTTGGTTGACACCGCCAGGGGAGCGGGTGAAACTTGCACAGCCTACTGGTAAGACCAGTTAACTGGAGCCTCCTCGGGAATAGGAGCGTCCTGCATGACCAACGCCTCCCCGCATCCGCCGTCCGCGAGCGGGACCTTCCAAGGCAAGATCGGCACCACCTACGACGAGTCCACTCCGTGGTGGCCCGAGCAGCGGACGCCTCCCGAGGACACGCCCAACGTCGTGGTCATCGTGCTCGACGACGTCGGCTTCTCCGACCTCGGCTGCTTCGGCTCGGACATCGACACCCCGGCCATGGACGCCCTCGCCACCGGTGGCCTCCGCTACGCGAACTTCCACACCACGACGCTGTGTTCGCCGACCCGTGCCTCCCTGCTGACCGGCCGGAACCACCACTCGGTCGGCATGCGCATGCTGTCCAACTTCGACACCGGCTTCCCCAGCGGCCGCGGCCGGATCACCACGGCCGCCGCGACCCTGCCCGAGGTGCTGCGCGACAGCGGCTTCAACACCATGGCCGTGGGCAAGTGGCATCTGGCGCCGATGGAGCAGACCACCCCGTCCGGGCCGTACACCCAGTGGCCGCTGTCGCGCGGGTTCGAGCGCTACTACGGATTCCTGGAAGCCGAGACCGACAGCTTCCATCCGGAGCTGTTCTACGACAACCACGCCGTGGACCCGCCGAAGACCCCGGAAGAGGGCTATCACCTCAGTGAGGACCTGGTCGACCGGTCGATCGAATTCGTCCGCGACCAGACGTCCGTCACCCCGGAGAAGCCCTTCTTCCTGTACTTGGCATTCGGCGCGGCGCACGCCCCGCACCAGGCACCCCAGGAGTACCTGGACAAGTACCGGGGCCGCTTCGACCACGGCTGGGACGCCGAGCGCGCCACCCGGCACGCCCGCCAGATCGAACGGGGCATCCTGCCGCCCGGCACCGAGCTGGCGCCGCGCAACCCCGGGGTCGTTCCCTTCGACGAGCTGTCGGACGACGAGAGGAAGCTGTCCGTACGCCTCCAGGAGGCGTACGCGGCGATGCTCGACCACACCGACCACCAGATCGGCCGGCTGATGGAGTTCCTGGAGCGGATAGGCCAGATGGAGAACACCATCACCATCCTGCTCTCGGACAACGGGGCCAGCCAGGAAGGCGGCCAGAAGGGTTCGCTCAACCCCACCGCGTTCCAGAACGGCATCGCCGAGGACCTGGACGAGATGGTCGCGCGGATCGATGACATCGGCACCGAGCGCGCTCACGCCAACTACCCCTGGGGCTGGGCGCAGGCCGGGAACACACCGTTCAAACGCTACAAGCAGAACACCCACGAAGGCGGTGTCCGCTGTCCGCTCATCGTGCGGTGGCCCCGGGGGCTGCCGCGCACCGGCGAGGTCAGGCAGCAGTTCCACCACGTCAACGACATCGTCCCGACCCTTTTCGACCTGCTCGGTGTGCGGGCGCCCGAGGTCTACAACGGCATCCCGCAGCTGCCGATCCACGGCGTCAGCATGGCGTACACCTTCGGCTCGCCGACCGCGCCGACGCGCAAGGAGGCCCAGTACTTCGAGATGTTCGGGCACCGCGCCATCTGGCACGACGGCTGGAAGGCCGTCGCCTTCCACCAGCGCGGTACGTCCTTCGACGCGGACGAGTGGGAGCTGTACCACCACGACACCGACTTCTCGGAGTGCAAGGACCTGGCACGGACCCGGCCCGAGCAACTGCAGAAGATGATCGCCCGCTTCTGGGTGGAGGCGGGGAAGTACGACGTGCTGCCGCTGGACGACAACGGATTCGCCTACCGGGCGAAGATTCCGCGCCCCGGCTCCCCGCGCAGGCGCAGCACCTTCACCTACTACCCCGGCATGGCCCATCTGCCCATCGCCGCGGTACCACCGGTGATGAACCGCGCGCACCGCATCACCGCCCACGTCGACCGGGCCGCCACCTCGGACGAGGGTGTCCTGGTGTCCCTGGGCAACATCAGCAGCGGATACGTCCTGTACGTCAAGGACAACCGGCTGGTGTACGAGTACAACTTCCTCGGCACCCGGTACACGGTGACCTCGACCGGGGAACTCCCGACCGGTCCGGCGGAGCTGACCTTCGAGTTCGTCAAGACCGGTGACATGCGAGGCGTCGGCCATCTGTACGTGTCGGGCACGCCGGTCGGCAGCGAGGACATTCCGCGGGTGCTCCCGCACTTCCTGGGATGGCAGGGCCTCGACATCGGCCGGGACACCCTGTCGCCGTCCTCGCCCAACTACGAGGGGGAGTTCGCGTTCACGGGCGCGTTCGAGAAGGTCGTGTTCACGGTCGCGCCGGACGAAGAGGGCACCGTACCCTTCGAGCGCATCGACTGATCCGCGCGCCTGACATCTCAAGGCCCCTCTTCCGGTGGTGAAACACCCGGAAGAGGGGCCTTGAGGTGTGCCCGGCGCCTGTCAGCTGGGGGGCGTATAGCGTCCGTCGATCGCCGTCCAGCCGCCGTCGACGAAGAGCTGGCTGCCGGTGACGAAGGACGACGCGTCCGACGCCAGGTAGACGACGGCACCGGCCAGCTCGTCCGGCCGGGACCAGCGGCCCAGGGCGCTCTTGGACGCGTAGGCCTCCGACCACTCCGGCACGGCCCTGATCTGCGCGGTCAGCGGGGTGTCCACGATGCCCGGGGCGACGGTGTTCACCCGCACCCCCGAGGGGCCCAGTTCGGCCGCCGCGGTCCGCAGCATCTGGACCAGGCCCGCCTTCGTGGCCGCGTACACGCCCTGTCCCGGCTCGACGGCCACCGCGCGGATCGAGCTGAAGCCGATGATGCTTCCGCCGCCGCGTGCGGCCATGCCACGGCCGAACGCCCGCACCAGGTCGAAGGAGGCGCGCAGATTGAGCGCCACGACCCGCTCGAACTCCTCGGCCGTGTAGTCGAGCAGGGGCTTGCGCACGTTCGTCGCCGCGGTGAAGACGAGCACGTCGACGGGGCCCAGCTCCTCGGCGGCCCGCGCCACCGCCTCGCCGTCGAGCACGTCGAGGGCGTGCGGGGAAAGGCCCGGCCCCATCGACGCCGTCTCCGTGGCCGCCGTCAGGTCACGGTCGGCGCACACGACCGTGGCGCCGTGCGCGGCGAGGGCCAGGGCGCTCTCGCGGCCGATTCCGCTGCCCGCGCCCACGACGACGGCCTTGCGGCCGTCGAGCCGGAACAGGCGGGAGTACGCGTCCACCGGATCGGTGTGGTCCTGTGCTTGCACTGTGGTCCTCACGGCTTCTGTGTCGTCGGGCGGATCACTGCCATACGGGTGACGGTCAGCTCTTCGATGGCGAACCTCGGGCCTTCCCTACCGGCCCCGGAGTCCTTGACGCCGCCGTACGGCATGACGTCGGAGCGGAAACCGGGGACCTCGTTGACGACCACCCCGCCCACCTCCAGGCGGTCGAGAGCGGTGAACGCCGTGTCCAGGGCGCTGGTGTAGACGCTCGCGTGCAGTCCGTAGCGCGAGTCGTTGACCACGTCGAAGGCGGTCTCCAGGTCGGGGACGGACCGTACCGCGACCACGGGGCCGAACACTTCCTCGTCCCAGACGGAGAGGGCGCGGTCCACATCGAGCAGTACGGTGGGCTCGATCACCCCGTCGGTGACCCGGCCTCCGGCCGCCAGTGACGCCCCCGCCTCCACCGCCTCCGCCAGCCACGCGCGCACCCGCTCGGTCGACCGCTCGTCGATGAGTGCCGAGACACGCGTCGCCGGATCCCGGGGATCGCCCACGGCCACCCGGGCGACTCGCTCCGTCAGCCGGGCCACGAACTCCTCGCGTACGGCGTCCACCACGATGACCCGCTGCACGCTGATGCACGCCTGGCCCGACGCGTAGTAGCCGCCGCGTACGACCGCGTCGGCGGCGGCGTCGAGGTCGGCGTCGGCGGCCACCACCAAGGCGGCGTTGGAGCCGAGTTCGAGCAGCACCTTCGTGGGGGCGGCGTCCCGGGCGATCCGGTGGCCCACGGCGGCGGAACCGGTGAAGGACACCGCCCCGATCCGGCGGTCGGTGGTCAGCGCGACACCCACCTCGGGCCCGCCGGTCACCAGCTGCACCGCCGCCTGCGGCGCGTCGTGGGCGCTCAGGGCCTCGCGGAGGAGGTGCACCAGCCACAGGGTGGCCAGGGGTGTCTGCGGGGCGGGCTTGGCGATGACCGGGCAGCCGGCGGCCAGCGAGGGCGCGATCTTGTGCGCGGCGAGCAGCAGCGGGTAGTTGAAGCCCGCGATGCCCACCACCACACCGATCGGCTTACGGGTCCAGAAGCCGAGCAGTCCCTCGCCCGACGGCAGCAGGTCCAGCGGCACCGTCTCCCCGTGCAGCCGGGCCACTTCCTCGGCCGCGGTCAGCAGGGTCAGCAGGGTGCGATCCACCTCGACCCGGCAGTCGACCAGCGGCTTTCCGGTCTCCAGCACCAGAAGCCGCTCGAAGTCCGCGCGCCGGGAGGTGATGGCCTCGTGGGTGGCGAGCAGCGCGGCCCTGCGGGTGTGCGAGGGGAGCCGTCCGACCCGCTCGCGTACCCGCAGGGCCGCGTCCACCGCCCGGCGTGCCAGGCCGGTGTCCCCGACGGGGGCCCGGGCGACGAGCGTCCCGTCGTAGGGGAAGCGGACGTCCTCGGTGGCGGCTGCCTCGACCCAGTGGTCGCCGATGGGAAGGCCCTCGGGGAACTCCTTCCCCACGGGGGATGCGCCGTCGGCGGAGGGGACTTGGGTGGTCACGGTCGCTACTCCCGGTTGAGGTCGGCCGCCGACACCCCGGACAGTGCCTTGCCCAGGGTCGGAACGGCGGCGATCAGCCTGCGTGTGTAGGAATGCTGCGGGTCCTCGTACACCTGCTCCGTGGACCCGGTCTCCACGATCTGTCCGGCGTGCATGACCGCGACCCGGTCGCACACATGGCGGACCACGGACAGATCGTGGGAGACGAAGACCAGCGTGAGGGACAACTCCTCGACGAGGTCGGCGATGAGGTTGAGCACCTGTGCCCGTACGGACACGTCCAGGGCGCTCACCGGCTCATCGGCCACGATGATCTTCGGACGGGGGGCGAGGGCGCGCGCGATCGAGATGCGCTGCCGCTGGCCGCCGGAGAACTGGTGCGGATAGCGGTCCGCCGCGTCGGCGCGCAGGCCGACCGCCTCCAGCAGCTCGGCCACCCGCTCCCGACGGTTCCCGTGCCCCTGCGCGACCAGCGGTTCGGCCACGATGTCGCCGACGCGCATGCGCGGGTCCAGCGAACTCATCGGGTCCTGGAACACCAGCTGGAGCCGCTCGCGGACGAACTTCAGCTGTCTTTCCCGGAGCCCGGTGATGTCCCGGCCGTCGATCGCGACACTGCCGCTGGTGGGCCGGTCGAGCCCGGCCAGGATCCGCAGCAGGGTCGACTTGCCGCATCCCGACTCGCCCACGATGCCGAACCGCTGGCCCTGGGGGACGGTGAAGCTGACACCGCGCAGGGCGTGCACCGGCGGACTGGGATGGCGCAGCGAGGTACGGGCCCGTCGGTAGTCGCGCGTGACGTCGCGGACGCTGACGGCGTCCACGGGGCCGGTCCGCGGACCGGACGCGAGGGGGGTGCTGGTCGGCTGCTCAGCCACGGCCGGCCTCCAGGTTCGCAGGGGTGCCGGTCCCCGGTGCGGCGCTCTCGGGTACCGGGTGGAAGCAGGCGTGGCCGGAATCCGGCCCGGTCGGGACCCATTCCGGCCGGGTGGCGCACACCTCGGTCGCCTGGGCGCACCGGTTTCTGAAGACGCATCCGGCGGGGAACTGCCCCGCCGGTGGAACCGACCCGGGGATCGTGGCCAGCCGCCCTCGGTCGTCGACCGCGGTCAGGTCCGACGCGCCGATCAGGCCCTGGGTGTAGCGGTGCCGGGGGCGCGTGAACACCTCCCGGACCGGGCCGGACTCGACCAGCCGCCCGCCGTACATGACCATGACCCGTTCGCAGGCGGTGGCCACCACGGCCAGGTCGTGGGTGATGAAGAGCATGGCCGACCTGCGGTCCTGGACGCCCCGCACGATCAGGTCGAGCACCCGCGCCTGCACGGTGACGTCGAGCGCGGTGGTGGGTTCGTCGCAGACCAGCAGTGCGGGGTCGTTCGCGAGGGCGATGGCCAGCACGATCCGCTGGCGCTGACCGCCGGAGAACTGGTGCGGATAGGCGTCGGCGGCGGTCTCGGGGTCGGGAAGCCCCACCTGGGCGAGCAGTTCCACGGCGGCGGCGCGGGCGGACGCCCGGTCGGGCCTGGTCCGGTGGATCAGCAGCACCTCGGCGATCTGCCGCCCGACCTTCATGGTGGGGTTCAGAGCGGTCATGGGCTCCTGGAAGACCATGGCGATCTCCTTGCCCCGCACCCGGGACATGCGCCCTTCATCGGCGCCCACCAGATCGTGGCCGACTCCGGCGAGCCGTACCGAACCGGTGGCACGGACCCCCTCGGGGAGCAGTCCCATGACGCTCAGCGCGGTCAGCGACTTGCCCGAGCCCGACTCGCCGATCAGGCCGACGCGTTCGCCCGCCCTGATGGTGAAGCCGACATCTTCGACGAGCGTGCGGCCGCCCACGGTCACATCGAGGTTCCGTACGGCCAGGACGTCTTCGGGGGAGCCCTGGGCGGCGGCGGCCGGTCCCGTCTCGGGTACCGGGGTCATCGGCGGTCCTCCAGCTTGGGGTCGAAGCGGTCGCGCAGCCCGTCACCGAGCAGGTTGAACCCGAGCACCGCCACCGCGATCGCGACGCCCGGGAACACCGCGAGCCGGGGAGCGATGGACAGCAGCTCCTGGCTCTCCTGGAGCATCCGGCCCCAGGACGGTGTGGGCGGCGGGGTGCCGAAGCCCAGGAAGGACAGCGCGGCCTCGGCGAGCACGGCGATGGCGAAACCCACCGACGCCTGAACGATGACGAGACTGCTGACGCCTGGCAGAACGTGCCGCACCGCGATCGCGAACGGCCCGCGCCCCGCCGCGCGTGCGGCGGTGACGTACTCGGTCTGCATCACCTGCAGGGTCCCGCCGCGGATCAGCCGGGCGAAATGAGGGATGGACGCGATGCCGATAGCGATCATCGCGACCAGCGTGCCCGCGCCGTACACGGCGGCGAACATGATGGCCAGCAGCAGCGCCGGGAAGGCGAGCAGCAGGTCGTTGCCGCGCATCAGCAGCTCGCCGAACCAGCGGGGCCCCATCCCGGCGAGGATGCCGAGGGGCACCCCGATCAGGGCGGCGACCCCCACCGCCACGAAGCCGACGAAAAGCGTGGTGCGCGAGCCGATCAGGATCTGGCTGAACACATCGCGGCCGAACTTGTCCGTGCCGAACCAGTACTCGGCCGACGGCTCCTGCAACCGCACCGCCGGATCGACCAGGGTCGGGTCGTGCGGGGTCCATGCGAAGGACAGCAGCGCCATGCCGAGTACGAGCGCCACGATGAGCCCGCCCACCAGGAGGCTGCCCGTGACCGGGCGGCGCCGTCGGCGGGCGGCGGGCCCCGCGGACGCGACGGTGGCCTCGGCGTCGAGAGCACTCATGCCGCACCTCCCCTGAGCCGCGGGTCGATCAGGAGATAGACCATGTCCACCACGAAGTTCACCAGCAGCACCGCCATTGCGATGATCATGACCACGTCCTGCACCACGATGAGGTCCCGGTTGGCGACGCTGTCCAGCAGCAGGCTGCCGAGCCCGGGGATGACGAAGACCCGTTCGATGACGACGGAGCCCACCAGCAGCGTGGCGAGCTGCAGCGCCAGAACGGTGACCACGGGCACCGACGCGTTCCGCAGCCCGTGCCGCAGCAGCGCCCGCGTCGGGCGGAGCCCCTTGGCGCGCGCGGTGCGCAGATAGTCCTCCCGGAGGACATCGAGCACGGCGCTGCGCACATAGCGGGTGAGCACCGCCGCCTGCACCATGCCGAGGGCCAGCGCGGGCATGGCCAGTTGTTTGACGAACAGCACCGGATCCTCCACCGGAGGTGTCCAGCCGTTCGCCGGCAGCCATCCGAGCCCGACCGCGAAC
This sequence comes from Streptomyces sp. NPDC019937, assembly GCF_040631655.1. NCBI lineage: Bacteria > Bacillati > Actinomycetota > Actinomycetes > Kitasatosporales > Streptomycetaceae > Streptomyces > Streptomyces sp. NPDC019937. Next base: position 95,730 of record NZ_JBEYAL010000022.1, on the reverse strand, counting down.
ACGGTGATCAGGAGGATGCCCGCGAGGAACGCCGGGACGGCCACGCCGACTTGGGAGACGGCCGAGAGGAGGAGCCCGGAGGGCTTGCGGTGCCGCACGGCCATGAGCGTGCCCATGGGGACGGCCAGGATCAGGGCGATCACCATGGCGGTGCCGACGAGCCACAGGGTGACCTGGAGGCGGTCGGCGAGCTGCGGACCGATCGGGGCCTGGGAAATGTAGGAGTTCCCCGGGTCGAAGGTCAGCAGCCCGTGTATCCAGTGGAGGTACTGGGCCACGAGTGGCCGGTCGAGTCCGAACTGCTCGCGCAGTTGCGCCACTGCCGAGTCCGACGCACTGGTTCCGAGGGCGACGCGCGCCGGGTCCCCCGGCAGCACCGCCATGAACGCGAACACCAATACGGAGCTCACGGCCAGGCTGGCCAGGAGGATCCCGGCCCGCTGTACGAGACGGACGATCATTGGTTCACGCCGCCTTTCAGGACCGGCCCAGGCCGGTGAGGTCCAGTGACTCGGTCACGGAGTTCACGGGCAGACCGGTGATGTCCTTGTCCGCCACCATCAGGTTCGGCAGCAGGAACAGCCAGTCGGCTGCCGCGTCCTTGGAGAGCAGCCGGGCGGCCGCTCGCATGTGGGTGATCTGCTGCTCCCGGGTGCCCTCGTCCGCCTTCGCCAGCAACGCCCGGAACGTGGGGCTGTCGTAGCGGATGTAGGACTTCTTGTTCCCGAACACCGTCTGCATGTCGCGGGGCTCCACGTGGCCGATGATGGACATGTCGTAGTCGGCGTTCTTGAAGACGGTGGACAGCCAGGCGGCGGGGAACTCCAGCTGGTCCAGCTTGACCTTGAACCCGACCTGTTCCAGCTGGCTCTTGACCACGGTGCCGCACGCGGTGGCATACGGCAGTGTCGGAATCCGCAGCCGCAGCGTACGCCCGGCTTCGCCGGACTCCTTCACGAGCTTCTTGGCCTTGTCGCGGTCGTACGGATACAGGTCCGTGAGGTTCTGATACCACGGGTCGGTCGGCGGGACCATGCTGCCGATGAGCTTGCCCCGGCCCGCCCAGCAGGTGTCCATCAGGGCCTTGTGGTCGATGGCGTAGCGGACCGCCTGGCGGGCCTTTGGATTCTTCATCGGGCCCGAGCCGTTGTTGAGGGAGAGGACCACCTCGCCGTTGGTCGTGCCCTCGATGACCTTGTACTTGGAGTTGTGCTGGAACCGGTACAGGGACTCCGGGGACTGCATCTGGCCGATCACGTTGATGGTGCCCGTGAGCAGCGCGTTGTTCATCGCCGTCGGGTCCTTGAAGTACTTGAGGGTGACCGACGCGAAGTGCGGTTCGCGCCCCCAGTAGCCGTTGCGACGGGCCAGCGTGATCGAGTCGCCGCGATTCCACTTCTTCACCACGTACGGGCCGGTGCCCACCGGTTCGGTGGCCAGCTTGCGCACGCCGGTCCGGCTGAACATCGCGCCGACGCGGGTGGTCATCCGGTACAGCCAGTCGTTGCTCGGCCTCTTCAGGGTGACCTTGAGTTCAGTGGGCGACACCGCCCGCGCCGAGTCCACGACATCCATCTGGGTCTTCTGCACCAGCGTCCAGTCGGTCTTGACGCGTTCGATGGAGAATGCGGCGTCCGCGGCCGTGAACCGTGCGCCGTTGCTGAACGTGGCGTTCTTCACCAGGTGGAACGTGTACGTCCTGCGGTCCTTGGACAGGCTCCAGGACGTGGCCAGTTGGGGCCGGATTTTTCCGGACTGGTCCAGCTTCACCAGGTTCTCGTAGACGTTGTTGAGCAGTGCCTGCGGAATGGCGGCACCTTCGGTCCTGGTGAAGTCGAAATTGGCCGGCTCGGCGGTGAGGCCGATGTTCAGGGAGTTCTTCCCCGCGCCGCCGGTTGCCGTGGACCCGGCCGAACAGGCTGCCAGCGGCAGGCATGCGAGCATGGCCGCTATCGCCCCGGGGCGCCGCGCCGGCCGCTTGTGAAGTCTCATCCGTGCTACTCCTGGCCTTCCATCGCGTGCAGAACGGCTGTTGCGACGTCCGCCGTGGTGGCGTTGCCGCCGAGATCGGCCGTGTGGTGCCTGGTATCTCGCAAGGTGTCCGCCACCGCCTCCCGGATGCGGCGCGCCGCGGTGGTGTGCCCGAGGTCGTCGAGCAGCATCGCGCCGGAGAGCATGCAGGCCACCGGATTCGCCACGCCCTTCCCGGCGATGTCGGGCGCGGAGCCGTGGACCGGTTCGTAGATGCCCGGCACATCCGCGCCCGGAAGGACGTTGGCGCTGGGCGCCATGCCCATACCACCGGCGAGCACCGCGGCGAGATCGGAGAGGATGTCGCCGAACAGGTTGCTCGCGAGCAGCACGTCGAGGGAGCGCGGCGCCTGGATCATACGGGCGGCCATCGCGTCGACCAGCACGGTTTCCAGCTCCACCTGCGGATACCGCTCGCCGACCTCGCGCACCACCCGGTCCCACAGCGGATAGCCGTACCGCATCGCGTTGGACTTGGTCACCAGGCACAGGCGGCCCGACCGCCGGCCGGCCAGGCCGAACGCCTGGTGCGCCGCCCGCTCGATGACCCGGCGGGAGTGCACGGCGACCTCGATGCCGAGGTCGTGTCCGCTGCCCGCGTGCGCCACCCCGCCGGCGCCGACGTATTCGCCCTCGGTGTTCTCGCGCACGATCACCAGGTCCACGCCATCGGTGTCGCGCACCTTGGTGGGGACGCCGGGGAACGCGCGCACCGGGCGCAGGTTCACGGCGAGGTCGAGCTGCTGCCGCAGCCCGATGATCAGGCCCCGGACCAGTTCGTGCTCGGGCACGTCGGGGCGTCCGACGGCGCCGAACAGCACGGCGTCCGTCTTCTTGACCTGGTCGGCCGCGTCGGCCGGCATCGCCGCCCCCTGCCGGAGGAACCGCTCGCCTCCCCAGTCCAACGAGGTCACATCGAGCCGGTGGCCGTCGGCCTCCAGGGCGGCCCGGATCGCGGGCACGGTCGCCGCGACGACCTCCGGGCCGATTCCGTCGCCCGGAATGACCGCGAGCCGTACGACTGTGGTGTTCCGCGTCATCGACGCCACCTTCCGCTATGACTGGCCTGACCAGTAAGCTCACTTGCCAGGTACCGTGGCGACTGAAGCTGTTCCTGTCAAGGGTTCGAGCGCCACGGGTATCGCGACCGAAGGAGAGTGCGGGTGCTCACGGAACAGAACCTGGCCGCCATACCGGCCGTCGAGATGGTCGCCGGATTCGCCGACCGCACGCTGTCGCCGGTCGAGGTGCACGACGCCGTCCAGTCGGTGATCGAGGCGCGGGAGGGTGTGCTCAACGCGTTCTGGGTGCGCGATCCGGACGAGTCCCGCAAGGCGGCGCAGGCCAGCGAGGCCAGGTGGGCCGCGGGCGAACCGCTCGGGCTCATCGACGGCGTGCCGGTGACCCTGAAGGAGAACGTCGCCCGCAGGGGCGTGCCCATGCCCTCGGGCAACGCGGGCACCGAGCCGGTCCTCCCCGAGGCGGACGCGCCCATCACCGCGCGGGTCCTGGAATCCGGCGGGGTGATCCTCGGGTCGACCGTGATGCCGGACTGGGGCATGCTCTCCTCCGGGGTCTCCAGCCGTCACGGCATCTCGCGCAGCCCCTGGAACCCCGACTGGACCACCGGCGGTTCCAGCTCCGGCGCGGGGGCGGCGGCCGCCGGGGGATACGGCCCGCTCCACGTCGGCACCGACATCGGCGGGTCGATCCGGCTGCCGGGCACCTGGCTGGGCCTCGCCACGCTCAAGCCCAGCTACGGGCGGATCCCGCTGGACGCCCCGTACCTGGGGCGCGCGGCCGGTCCCCTGACCCGCACCGTGGCGGACGCGGCCCTGTTCATGCGGATCCTGAGCCGGCCGGACCCCCGGGACTGGTCGAGCCTGCCGCCGCAGGACATCGACTGGTCGGCGCTGGACGGTGAGGTGCGCGGACTGCGGGTGGGGGTCCACCTGGAGGCGGGCTGCGGGGAGCCGTGCGACGCCGAGATCCTGGCCGCGGTGAACCACGCGGCCGAGGTCTTCGAGGCGGCGGGAGCCGTCGTGGAGCCCGTCGAGCGGTTCATGACCCAAGAGCTCCTGGACGACCTGGACCTGTTCTGGCGGGTGCGGTCCTGGAACGACTTCCGCGAGCTGACCCCCGAGGCCCGGATGCGCGTCCACCCCCACATCATCCGATGGTGTCAGGGCGGCGCGGACATCCCCGGCACGAAGGTCCTCCAGTGCTACCAGCAGATCATGCGCATCCAGGCGCGGACCGTGGCGGCGACGCTCCCCTACGACCTGGTGCTCTCGCCGGTCGCCCCGGTGGCGGCGTTCCCCGCCGAGCGGCCCATGCCGTTCCCGGGGGACGCGAAGACCATGGCGCACATCGGCTTCACCGCGCCGTACAACATGTCGGGACAGCCCGCGGCCACCGTCAACTGCGGTTTCACGACCGACCACCGGCCCATCGGGGTGCAGATCTCGGGCCGCCGTTTCGACGATCTCGGCGTCCTGCGGGCGGCGGCATGGTACGAACGGAACCGGCCTGCCGAGGCGGTCCCGCACTGGCCGGACCACGCCCTCGGGGCGTCCACGGGGGAGAAGAAGACCACATCGACCACGCCCGAAGGGGAGAAGCCTTGAGCGACGGGGCACAGTTCCGGCAGGTCTCGCCGGTACGGCTCTACCAGCGCATCGTCGAGCAGATCGAACAGGCGATCGCGCGGGGTGACCTGAAGCCCGGTCAGCGGCTGCCGAGCGAGCGGGAGTTGGTGACACAGTTCGGGGCGAGCCGGCCCACCGTGCGGGAGGCCCTGCGCGTGCTGGAGAGCAACGGACTCGTCCGCTCGCGCCCGGGGGATCCCCACGGCCCGGAGATCCTTCCGTTCTCACCGGCCGGTCTGACCAAGGAGATGACCCGGCTCGTCCAGTTCGACAACATGTCCATGGCCGAGCTGATCTCGTTCCGCATGATCCTCGACGGGTCGGCGAGCCTGCTGGCGGCCCGGCTGCGCTCCGAGGAGGAGCTGGCCGCCATGGAACGGACGCTCGCCGTCATGTCGGAGGCGATCGAGACCGGGTACGAGGAGTTCAGCAAGGCGGACATCGCCTTCCACGAGGCGGTGGCGGTGGCCAGCCGCAACTCCCTCATCGAGGTCTGCAACCAGGTGGTCCGGGGCGCCGTCCTCACCCTGATCTCGGACAAGGTCGTCCACGCGCACAACAGCACGGCGCTCATGCGCGAGTCGCTCCAGCACCACCAGGAGGTGCTGGAGGCGATCCGGCAGGGGGACGGCCCGGCGGCGGCCCGCATCTCGCGGCGCAAGCTCTACGAGTACTACGCCGTCTACGTCCCCGAGGACGAGCGGGAGCCGCTGCTCGCGCTCATGGACGACGAAGAGGCCTGAGCGGTCCCGCACCGTGCCCTGACCCGCTCAGGGCACGGGCGTGCCGCGTTGCCAGGAGTCGATGACGATCAGCGTCTTCGTCTGCAGCACACCGGCGCCCTTACGGCGCAGCCGGTTGACCACCTTCTGCAGGTCGTCGACGCTGTCGACGTGCAGCCGGACGAGCGCGTCCACATCGCCGGTGAGCGTCAGCACCTCGTCGACCTCCGGCAGCGTCGACGCGAACTCCACGATGTCGTGGATGTCCGTGTCCCCCGTGAATCGCAGCTCGGTGACGGCCTGGAGGCCCTGGCCGAGCTTGGCCTGGTCCGTGGTGATCGTGTAGCCGGTGATGACCCCCGACTCCTCCAGGCGCGCGATGCGCCGCCGGACCGGCGCCGGGGAGAGCTGCACCAGGCGTGCGATGTCGCGAACGGTGCGCCGCCCGTCGGCTCGCAACAACTCCAGGATCCGCAGATCGACCGAGTCGAGATGTACGGGTGCCGACATGCCGCAAGTGTAAGCGGCACTTCCCACAACGGTCACTCCCCGCCCGGGTGGTCTTCCCGCAAAGAGCGTCCGCGCATCGCTGTGCGCACTTTTGTTGTGCGCGGCCCGGACCCTTGAAACCGTGTCCTCATGCCAGCCGCACCACACTCAGCAACGCTCCTGCGCCTCGATGTCGCCGCCGTGCCCCTGGCGGTGGCCCGGGTCGCCTCGATCCTGGCGCACCGCCAGTTCGACCTGCTCACCATGGACGTCGCCGCGCCCGTCGACGGGCTGCGGAGGATCACCATCGAGGTGGACACGGCGGACGAGATCAGGGTGCGGCAGCTCGTCGATTTCCTGAACCGGTCGCTCGACGTCGTCAAGGTCGTCTGAGGGGCGGCTGCCGTACGCGTGAGGGTGCCGTCCGCGCCGGACGGCACCCTCACGCGTACGGCGGCTACGCCGTGGCGCTCATCTCGGCATCTCGGCGGCCGTGCCGTTCAGCGACCCCGGGCCGTGCCCGGTGCCGTTCACCGGGCCGGTGGCCCGGGCGGGGCGTTCCAGGATTCCGCGGTCGGCGGGCGGGGTGTCCGCGGTGGTGGCGCCGGGCGGCGGGCCGGAGGTCTCGGTGCCGCTCTGCGAGCCGCCCTGACCGGCCCCGCCGTGCGTGGCCCCGTTCTGACCGCCGTTGGGGGAGGGAGCGGAACCGTTGATCTTGTCGATGGCCTGGCGGGCCTGTTCGCCGGGGGAGCGGGGCGCGGGCTGCGCCGAGGGGGACGGGGTGGGCGCGGGCTGGTTCCGCTCCAGCTGGGGCGGCTTGGCGTAGGCCGCGCCCATGGCCTGGGTGCGCAGCCGGTGGCTGACCGCCTCGTCCAGGCTCACCGGCCGGTGCATCTGGGCGGCCAGCCGCCCGGCCTCCTGACCCAGTGCGGACACCACGTCCCACGGCAGATGGAGCACCAGACGGACTTCGGCATCCCCGTCCGGAAGGGCTTGGATGGGAGGAGTGAACCGTTCACTCATGAGCTGGTCCTCCGTAGGGTTCTATCGCGTCCGCGCCCCGCCTGCCAGGGCGCGTACAGAGCCATACGGACAACCGCCGCGCCCCGTTCACCGGAAGCCGGACGGATCGGGGCGCCGCGTCAGGTGCGCAGCAGGATCGTGACCGTCGCCAGGATCGCCGCGAGGACGAGCGCTGCCACACCGTAGCCGATCCGCTGCGACCGCAGGCCCGGAATGAGCGCGTCGATGGCGATCCGGCCCGACCCGGTCAGCGCGAGCCCGGCCGCGCAGACGCCGATGAGCAGCGGAAACTCAAATCCGCCGAAGAGTCCGAGTTTCCAGGTGGCGGCGACCGCGTTGGCCATCGTGCCCGCCACGGCGGCTCCGGCCAGCGGCGTGAGCAGCCCCACGGCGAGCCCCAGCCCGCCCAGGGTTTCGGTGAGCCCCGCGCAGACGGCCATCGCCCGGGGCGCCGGGTAGCCGAGGTGGGCGAATTCCACGGCGGTCCGGGAGATCCCGAGCCCGTCCCACCAGCCGAACAGATGCTGCGCCCCCCGCGCGGCGACGATCAGCCCCACCCCGAGCCGTACCACCAGCAGGCCGGCGTCATGAGCGCGCAGGACGCCCGGCGCGCTCCTGGGGGAGGCGTGGACGGGCGTACCCATCGGGGGAGTGTTCTCGTCGTCGTAGTACGACATGGCGCCCTCGTCGCGTCGGGGTTCGGTGTGCGGCCACCGAGCCGGATAAGGGATATGAGCCCTATGTTCACTTTGTCGCAATCACGCCACGGCTTCAATCCGTACGCTCACCGGAGGGGCGTCAGGCCGCGGCGCGCCCCGGCGGCGAGCGGCAGGGCGGCGGCCAGGCAGCTCACCCCGGCCAGGGGCAGGGACGTCCCGGGGGCGGGAGCGCACAGGGCCACGCCGAGACCGGCCGCGGTCGTGATGGCCGTCTTGGTCACGCCGGACGCCTCGCCCGCCAGCTCCGGGCCCGCGGCCGCCTGGGTGGCGATGAGCGTCAGAGCACCCGCCATCCCGAGCGCGGCCCCGCAGCCCGTGGCCACCAGCACATAGCCCGTCAGCGAGGTCGCCGCCGGCGCCGCGCACAGCCCCGCCCCGCTCAGGCCCAGACACCCGGCCATCGCCCCGACCGCCCTCGCCGGACCGATCCGCCCGGCCAGCGGACCGGCCACGGACATGGCCACGGCGGGGGCGAGGAAGGCCGCCCCGGCGGCCGCCGCCGACAGCCGCCACGGCCCCTGCAGCGACACCGGCACCACGAAGAGGAACACCACGGTCGCGGCATTGGCCACCGCGCCCGCCGCCGTGAGCGCCACGAAGGGCCGGTTGCGCAGGAGGGCCGGGCTCACCAGTGGGCTCGGCGCCGCCCGTTCGCACCGCAGAAAGACCAGGAACAGGGCGACGGTCAGGGTCAGGGCGGCGGCCGTACGGCCCGACGCCCAGCCCCACACCGGCCCGCGGTCGATGCCCGCCGCGAGCGCCGCCACCGCCGCGGTCGCCGCGACCAGGCCCTTCCCGTCCACCGGGCGCGGCGCGCTGCCGCCCCGGGGCTCCGCCGCCCGCGCCGCGCAGCCCGCCGCGAGAGCGGCGACCGGCACATTGAGCCAGAACACCGCACGCCACGACACGGCCTCGGTCAGCACCCCGCCCACGAACGGGCCGCACGCCGTCGCGACACCCCCGACGCCCATCGCCCACCCCAGGGCCCGCCCGCGCAGCGCGGGCGGATAGGTGTGCGTCAGCAGGACCAGCCCCACCGGCATGGCCAGCGCGCCGCCCGCTCCCTGGACGACCCGGGCGCCCACCAGTACCGGCAGCGAGGGGCTGAGCGCGCACACCAGTGAGGCGCCCCCGAACACCGCGAGGCCCACCGTCAGCAGCGCGCGCCGCCCCAGCACATCGCCCAGCCGCCCGGCGCCCAGCATCAGCGAGGCCGCCGCCAGCAGATAGCCGCTGACCACCCACGACAGCCCGCCGCCGGCCCCCAGATCCCGGCCGATCCGGGGCAGCGCCGGGTTCAGCGCGAAGGCGTCCAGCTGGACGCAGAACATGGCCAGCGACACGGCGGCCAGCGCCGGGCGCCGGACGGAAGCAGCGCTCCGTACCGTCATCAGTCACTCCTCATCAGCACCACGGAAGGGGGACGGAACAGGGGCTGATGAAAGAAGTGAGCGCTCGACGAGAGGGCTCGACGAGAGGGCTCGGCGAGAGGTGAGGGGAACGGGCGGATGGGTCACACCCGGGGGAACGGCGGCTTCAGCGGCGGGGCGGCAGCCGGTGCAGTTCCACGGCGGTCAGCCGCCCGGCCTCGATCGCGGCCGTCAGATACGTACAGTACGGCTGCCGGCGCCGGTCGGTGGGGGAGCCGGGGTTGAGCAGCCGGAGCCGCCCGTCGGCCGATGTGGAGTCCCACGGGATGTGGCTGTGGCCGAACACCAGCACGTCCAGCTCCGGGAACCGCTCCGCGCAGCGCCGCTCACGCCCTTGCGCCGCGCCCGTCTCGTGCACCACCCCGAAGCGCAGCCCGCCCAGCTCCGCGTACGCCACCTCCGGCAGTCGCGACCGCAGTTCGGGCCCGTCGTTGTTGCCGTACACGCCGATCAGCCGGTGCGAGCGCGCCTCCAGCAGATCGAGGGTGGCGGCGTCGACCCAGTCGCCCGCGTGGATGACCACATCGGCGCGGGCCACCTGGTCCAGCAGCTCCCTGGGCAGTTCCTTGGCCCGGCGCGGGAGATGGGTGTCCGACATCAGCAGGAGACGCACGCGTCGACCGTACCGTGTGGATCGGCATCCATTGACCATCGCACAGGGAGAGAATGTGACCGAGCGCCCGCCGCTTCCGCCGTTCACCCGGGAAACCGCGATCCAGAAGGTCCGTCAGGCGGAGGACGCCTGGAATTCCCGCGACCCCGAAAGGGTGGCCCTGGCCTACTCCGTCGACTCCCGCTGGCGGAACCGTACGGAATTCCCGCACGGCCGTCCGGATATCGTCGACTTTCTGACCCGAAAGTGGGCGAAAGAGCTGGAATACCGGCTCATCAAGGAGCTGTGGGTCCACGAGGGCCATCGCATCGCGGTGCGTTTCGCCTACGAATGCCATGACGCGTCCGGGAACTGGTTCCGCTCCTTCGGCAACGAGAACTGGGAGTTCGGCGCCGACGGGCTGATGACGCGGCGCCACGCGTCCATCAACGACCTGGCCATCACGGAGGCGGACCGTAAGTTCCACTGGCCGCTCGGGCGCCGCCCCGACGACCACCCGGGTCTGAGCGAGCTGGGGTTGTGACCCGCCCGATGACATAAATAATGTGCCAAGCGGACGATCGGAAGAAGGTGACGGTGTGACGGCGCAAGCGGGCGGGACGGCTGAGACGGCCAAGGACCGGTATCCGCGTCCGGTGGTGTCGGCCGCGGAGGCGGAGTGGATCTGGCGGCTGCTGTCGGTGCAGGCCCTGGAGAGTGGCGCGAAGCCGGAGACGGTGCGGCTCGCGGTGATCGTGGGCCTGGCCCGGGCCAGCGGCGCCCGCTACGGCGGCCTGCTGCGCTGCACCATGTCCTCGCTCGACCTGGACGCGGGATGGGTGACCATCGAACACGGCAAGCACCGGATCCCCCGGCGGCATGGTCTGGACGCGGGGACGATCCTGGTCCTGCGCCGCTGGCTGCTGGTGCGCGAGGAGCTGTGCACCGAACTGGAGGGATCCGTCCCGGACGCGCTGCTGCTCACGGTGCACCACACCCATGACAACGGGGTGACCGTCGCCGCCGGGCTCCCCATCACCCGGCAGGGGCTGGTGCTCTCGTGGCGCCGCTTCGTCCACCGTACGAACGCCCGGTACGCCGCGCGCCGTCCGCCGCTGCCGACCCGCTTCGAACAGGTCCGCCGGGTCTGGGACACCTGACGCCGGTGGGGGCGGGGCCGCCGTGGCCCCGCCCCCACCGGCCCGTTCACGCCGCGGGAGCCCCGCCCCGGGCCGCCGCCGTGACCGCGAAGCGCGCCTGCGCCGTCGCGCCGTTCACGGTCACCGTGAGGGTCGCCGTACCCGGGCGCAGCGCGGTGAGCTTCCCGGTCGCCGGGTCGAACGCGGCGACATAGCGGGCCGGGTGACGGGCGTGGGTCACGTCGCCGACGTAGAGGTGCGGCGAGCCGGTCCAGTCCGCGCTGAGCGGCCAGCCGACCGGCACCGTGCGGGCACCGGCGCCCTCGCCCTGGATCACCGACGCCGTGACGTCCGCGTCCTGCCCGGTGCGCACCTCGGCCGGGGCGGTGACCGTCAGCCCGTCCACATGGGCCCGGGTCTGCACCGACACCCAGTCGGGCCCGCCCCGCCACGGGGCGTGGCGCGCCGCCGCCCGCTGCCGGGGCGGGACGGGATCGACGCCCACCATCGACCAGCCGGTGAAGCCGCCCCGCGCGGCCGGAGCAGCCGGGTTCTTGCCCGCGTTGCCGTTGATCAGATACGGAACGCCGTCCACCCGCGAGGCGTGGAAGGCGCCCACGTGGCTGCCGATGAACGCCGCGCCCTTGCCCGTCGTGCGGCGGAAGTCGGCCAGCCAGTTCTCCAGCAGCGCGGCCTCCTTGCGGTCGCTGAGCTGGCTGCCCTGCTGCGGGGTGGGATCACGCGGCGGGACGTGCTCGATCACCATGACCGAGCCGATGGCGGGATCGGCGGCGGCCGCGTCCAGCCGCTCGCGCAACTCCTTGATCTGGTCGAAGCCGCCGCCCCGGAGCCGCAGGCTCGATGTGTCGAGGGTGATGAACCGGGTGCCCCGGTGGTCGAACACGCGGTGTGCGGGACCGAATTCGGCCGTGAAGTCACCGATCGAGCCGCCCATCACCTCGTGGTTGCCCGGCACGTAGGTCCAGGGCAGGTCATCGCCCAGCTCCTCGGTGAGCACCCGGTGGGCGAAGGCGAGATCGGCGGGGGACCCCTCGTCGACCAAGTCGCCGTTGACGACGAGGAAGTCGGGCTTCGCCGCCTTGATCTCCCGCAGGGTGCGGCGGGCCTGGGCCACGATCGGGCTGTCCGGGGCGCGGGCCACGAACTGGGCGTCCGACATCACCGCGAACCGCCAGTCCCGGCCCCCGGTGCGCGCGGCCGTGGTGATGAGCGGGTCGGGGCGTACGTCCTCCTTCGGCAGGTCGACGGCGGGCGGCACCCGCGCGGTGAGGTCGTCGAGGGTGACACCGCCCGTGTACTGGCGGCCGGCGGCCGTCTCCGCGAGGTAGAAGCGGCTCACCTTCAGCGGATACGCCATCCCGGTCGGAACCGCGAAGTCGACATGTCGCCAGCCGGTCCAGGTGATGTACGGGCCGCGCAGCAACTGGTCCGAGCCCGCCGCGTCCTTCAGGTGGAGCGTCGGCCACGCCCCCTTGCCGTCGCCCTTGATCCACAGGCCGAACGACTGCGGCTGACCGTCCACCGCGATCGGCTCCGGCGGGGTGACATAGGCGGCGCGGGTGGCGGTGGACCGGCTGAAGTCGTAGGTCAGCTCCAGCCCGGTGCCGCTGTGGCCGTCGGGCGTGGCCTGCGCCGAACCGGAGGCGCGGGCCTGGCTGAACGTCCACCGCCCGGCGTCGTCGAAGGACGCCTCCGGCTGGTCGGTGAGGCCCACGGTGACGGCGAGCACGGTGGCGGCGCCGCCGACCGCGACCTTGACCTGGCCCGCGGCCCGGTCGCCGCGGGCCTTGACGGTGAAGTTCCCGGTCGCCGGGTCCGGGGCGATGTCGAACAGCGCGTGGTCGTAACTCAGCCGGACGTCGGACGGCTCGATGGGCGCGCTGGTGCCGTGCGCGTCCAGGCCGACGATCCCGAAGCGGCCGGTGGCCCCGGCGCCGGCGAGCCCGATCAGCCGGGTGGTGGGCCGGATCCGGTCCAGCTCGTCCAGCACGCTCAGCCGGAGCGAGCCACGGGCGGCCCCGCGCCGGGCGACGACCGCCGTGTCGCCGCCGTGGCGCGCGGTGAACGTGCCGTCGGCGCCGACCCGTCCGACCCGGGGGTCGGCCGTCTGCCAGTGCGGCGCGCCCTCGGCCGGGCCGTACGTCTCGTCGTAGCCCGCGGCGGTGAGACGGCGGGTCAGCCCCGGGAACACCCGCTCCGGGTGGCCGCCCCGGACCGGATCGACGGTGGGCGCGTCGGCCGCGCCGGTCGCCGTCTCCACCCAGAAGCCCCGGAGCCGGCCGCTGCCGTCGGGGGCTGTGAAGGCGAGCCCGTTGGGCACGGGCCGCTCGCTGCCGTCGGACGGGCTGTTCTCCACCTGGCCCGTGTCGCTGCCGGGTTCGCGCGCCAGAAGCGTGGACGAGCCGCCGCCGTCGAGGTTGAGCGCGCTGTAGGAGCCCGCGTCCTTCATCATCCGGCCCAGCTCGGTCAGGGTGACCCCGCCGCTGTCCGCCTGCCGCCCGTCCACGGTGAGGACCTGCATCGTCCGCCCGTCCCGGGAGAAGCCGACGGCGGTGCGCGGCGCCGCGGTGTTGTTGCCCTCGCCCTCGTGGCCGACCGGCGCGCCGTCCACGACGAGGAGTTCACGGCCGCTGACCGCCGTGCGCGGGGTGTCGCCGCTGTCGGTACGGGGCCGGTACTCCCACGACACCGCGTCCCCGACCGCCAGCCGGCCGAGGGCGTCCGCCCCGGCGTCGCGGCCGACCAGCACGGTGGCCCCCTCCGGGATCGCTCCCTTGCCGGGCGCCGTGGCCGCCGTGGTGACCTTGCCGTCCGCGACCGTGACCTCGGCGGTGCGCCGCGCCCCGTCCACGGTCTGCGCCCGGTCCGCCTCGCCCCACTGGGCGTTGTACGCGCCGATGCCGCCCGCCGGTACGTTGGCGGCGTTGATCGCCGCGAGCGGACGCCGGCCGTCCGGGAGGGTCAGCGTGCCGTCGAAGTACAGCTGGAGGATGCGCCCCGCGGCGTCCGGACCGATGCCGACCGCGTTGCCGGAGCCGGAGGCGGCGGAGTTGACGATCCGGCCGTCGCCGATGCCCGTGCCCTCGGGGGCGCCGGTCTGGTTGATGTCGAAGAAGTCGCCGTTGATCGCGGCGACCGTGCGGCGCCCCGGCCCGGCGTCGTGTTCCTGGGCCAGTCGGGAGACGGGCTTGCGCAGGGCGACCTTGTCCGGGTGCAGATAGTCGACCTTCGTGCCGCCGGTGAGGTCCACCGACAGCGCGTCGGCGCGCAGCCACTTGTCCGACTCCAGCCGGTCGTACGAGGTCAGCCGCACCCCCGGGGCCACCGGCCGCGACGAGCCGGCGGTCCGGATGCCGTCGCCGTCGGCGATCGACCGCGCGCCGGGAGCGGGGTTGACGGCGGCCGGCGGGGCGACCGGCCGCAGCATCTCCGACGAGGAGCGGGGGAGGGGTTCGGGCGCCGGGGCCGGGGTGCCGTCGGCGGCGGCCTGGTCTACGGCACCCAGCACGAGGGCACAGGCGGCGGCCAGCGCCGCCACGGGTCTGGTGAACGCGACAGGGGACATGGCAACTCCATGGGGCCATGGGACGCGCGTGGTTCCCACGCACAGCGCCCCAGCATCGCCATGGAGGTGACGGCGCGCCAGAAGGCGTGGGCGACATCATGGAGAACAAACGCCGTTCGGCCGCCGCCGATGGGGGCGCGTCAGGGCAGGGGCACCCCGTCCACGTACACCCACGCGCCCCCTTCCCGGGTGAAGCGGCTGTTCTCGTGCTGCTCGCCCGTGCGCCCACCGTCCACGTAGTGCGCGCGGAACTCCACCGTGCCCGTCGAATGGAACGCGCTGCCGTCCGTCGTCCCGAGGATCTCCAGCCGCACCCACCGCGGCCCCGGGTCGAGTTCGAGCCGGGGCGGCCGGGTCGTCGAGTGCCAGCTGCGGAGCAGGTACGCCTCGTCCCCCACCGCGAAGGCGCTGTACCGGGAGCGCATCAGCTGCTCCGCCGTGGCCGCCCGGGCCTCCCCCCGGTGGAGGCGGCCGCAGCAGTCGGCGTACGGCGCGGGCAGTCCGCAGGGGCAGGTCACGGGGGCGGTACGGCGCGTGCGTCGGGACATGGACCCATTGTGACGTCCTCGGCGACACCCTCGGCGACGGCCCGGGCTCAGGCGGCGGACATCCGCAGGGGTTCGACGCGCTTGATGACCAGGCCGTAGGTGAGGGCGCCGACCACGCACAGCGCGCCGGACAGCATCAGCGGGGCGACGAACGAGTGGTTGAAGAAGCCCAGCAGCAGTCCGGTGGTGGTCGAGCCGAGCACACCGGCCAGGTTGGACGCGAAGTTCTGGATGCCGCCGAGCGAGGCCACATGGCGCGGGGTGGGCGCGACGTCGGCGGGCAGGCTGGCCACCGAGGCGGCGGAGAAGGCGAGGCTCGCGTAGCTGACGGACAGCAGCACCAGGGCCCACATGGCGCTCGGGACGAGCACGGCGAAGGCGATGACGGAGGAGAAGAGCATTCCGCACACCAGGCAGGTCTTACGGGCCCGGGTCACCGACCAGCCGCGGCGCAGCAGGGTGTCGCTGGTCCAGCCGCCGAGCAGACTGCCGCCGATGGCGACGACGCCGGGCAGGGCGCCGTAGAAGCCGAGCTTCAGCAGGTCGAAGCCGCGGGCGTCGACGAGGTAGCTGGGGAACCAGGTGATGAAGAAGTAGATCACGTAGTTGAGGCAGAAGAAGCCGATCATCATGCCCCAGACCGTGCGGTACCGGAACAGGTCGCGCCAGCGCACCGCGGGCTCTTCCGGCGCCGCGTCCTCGGGCTTGTCGGCGGTGTCCTCGGCAAAGGCCTCTTCCAGCCGGGCGCCGCCCGCCGCGACGTAGGCGCGCTCCTCGGCGCTGATCCCGCCGGCCGCCGAGGGCTCCCGGTACGCCTTCAGCCACAGCGCGACCCACAGCAGGGCGATCGCGCCGGTGACCCAGAACGCCATCCGCCAGCCCTGCCAGGCGATCAGCGCGGTCACCACCGGGGCGGCGACCGCGGTACCGGCCCGGGCGCCGTTGTCCCAGACGCTGTTGGCCAGCGCCCGTTCGCGGACCGGGAACCAGCGGGAGACGGACTTGGCGCACGAGGGATACGCCGGTGCCTCGCCCGCGCCGAGCGCCAGCCGCGCGAACAGCAGGCTGCCGATGCCCCGGACGAACCCGGTGGCGATGGTGACCACCGACCAGATCAGCCCGCCGATCGCGAACATCTTCTTCTCGCCGTACCGGTCGATCAGCGCACCGGCGGGCAGCTGGCCCAGCGCGTAGGTCACGAAGAACATGCTGAGGATGACGCCCTGCCACTCGGGGCCGATGTGCAGGTCATCGGTCATGTAGGGCAGGGAGATGGAGATGGTGGCGCGGTCGACGTAGTTGACGGTCATGCCGAGGAAGCAGAGGAAGACCATCAGCCAGCGGGTGTTGTGCCGCAGGCCGCGCGGGCGCGGTGGCGCGGCGGCGGCCTCGCCCTGGGGTGGTGGGCCGGTGGGGGCGGTGGCGGCTTTGGGGGTCTTCAAGGCGGCTCTCCTTCGAAGGTCCTCGGTGGGAGGGTGCGTGAGGTCAGCGCGTCCGGGCGCCGGAGGGCAGCTCCGCCGCCACGGAGGCGACCAGGGAGGTGTCGTCCGCCAGGTCCCCGGCGCCCAGCAGGCTCAGCAGACGGCGCAGGGCGTCGCGCGGGGGCCGGGCGTCCCAGGCCCGGCGCAGCGCTTCGGCCTCGGGGTCGTCCAGGGGGTGGTCGCGGGTGACGCGGGCCCAGGCGGCGAGGGCCGCCACCAGTTCCGGGGTGTCCCGTCCGGCGGCGCGCAGCTCGCGCAGCGGGGCCAGCCACCGTTCGGGGATCTTGCGAGATCCGTCCATGGCGATCTGCCGGATCCGGTGGTGCATGGCGGGGTTGGCGAAGCGGACGACGAGGCTGTCGATGTATCCGGCCAGGTCCAGGCCCTCGGCCGGCGGCAGGCTCTGCGCCGCCTCCGCGCAGTAGGCGCGCACGGCCGCCTCGCCCCAGGGCGTGGCGAGGACGTCCGCCACGGTCTCACAGCCCTCGGCGAGGCCGCGGTAGGCCAGAGCCGAGTGCGCGCCGTTGAGCAGCCGGAGCTTCGCGGACTGGTACGGGGCCACATCGGCGACGAACCGGGCGCCCGCCTCCTCCCAGCGCGGGCGGTCGGTGGCGAAGATGTCCTGGAGCACCCACTGGGTGAACGGTTCGCCGGTCACCGCGCCCTCGTCCGCCACGCCGAGCGCACGGGCCGCGGTCTCGCGGTCGGCGTCGGTGGTGGCGGGCACGATGCGGTCGACGACGGTGGCGGGGAAGGCCACCGAGCCGGTCATCCAGTCCAGGAGGCGATCGCGCTCGTCCCACGCGCTCGCCGCCACGAAGTCCCGTACCAGCCGCCGCAGGACCGCGCCATTGCCCGCCATGTTGTCGCAGGACACCACCGACAGCGGCGCACCGCTCGCCCGCAGCCGGGCGCGCAGCCCCGCGGCGAGCTGCCCGACGACGGTCGCGGGGGCGGCGCCTTCGAGGTCGGCCCGTACGAGCGGGTCCTCCAGCGCCAGACCGCCGCCGGCCGGGTCGCGCCGGTAGCCCTTCTCGGTCACGGTGAGGGTCACCACGGTGACGTCCGCCGAGGCCAGGAGCCCGGTCAGCCGGGCGCTGTCGTCGGCGGCGTGCAGCACCTCGGTCACCGCGCCGACCACGCCGGTGGCCGGGCCCTCGGGCCGCCGCTCGGTGAACGAGTACAGCCCGTCCTGCGGGCGCAGCGCGTCCACCACCGCGCGGCTGCGCTGGGTGACCCCGGCGATGCCCCATCCGCCGCCGTGCGCCGCCTCGGCGGTCTGGGTGGCGAGCGCCTGGTGGGCGCGGTGGAAGGCGCCGATGCCCAGGTGCACGATCCGCGGGCGCAGCGCGCGCGGATCGACCGGCGGGCGCAGGCCCGCCGGCACGGTGGGCAGGGTGGCCAGGGACAGCCGCTGTGTCGCGCTCACCAGTCGTGCACCGACCCGTCGGTACGGCGGCTCACCGGCAGGTACTTCGGGTCGTACGGGAAGCGGGCGGCGGCCTCCTCGTCCAGCTCGATGCCGAGGCCGGGCGCCTCGGAGGGGTGCAGCGCGCCGTCGCGCAGCTCGTACGTCGGCCGGAACACCTCATGGGTGAGCGGGTCGTGCGCCATGTACTCCTGGATGCCGAAGTTGGGCACGGTGACGTCCAGATGGACGGCGGCGGCCATGCTCACCGGCGACAGGTCGGTGGCGCCGTGCGAACCGGTGCGCACCTGGTACAGCTCGGCGAGGTGGAAGATCCGCCGCAGATGGGTGATGCCACCGGCGTGTACGACCGAGGCGCGGATGTAGTCGATGAGCCGTTCGGTGATGAGCTGCTGGCAGTCCCAGATGGAGTTGAACACCTCGCCGACCGCGATCGGGGTGGTCGTCGACCGGCGGATCTGCCGGAAGGAGTCCTGGAGTTCGGCGGGGGTGGGGTCCTCCATCCAGAACAGCCGCAGATCCTCCACGCTGCGGCCGAGCCGCCCCGCCTCGGTGGGGCTGAGCCGGTGGTGGACGTCGTGCAGCAGGTGGAAGCCGAAGCCGAACCGCTCGCGGACCGCCTCCAGATAGCGCGGCGCGAAGTCCAGATACGCCTCGGTCGACCACGGCTGCTCCTCGGGGAGGGCGCCGGTGGCGGGCTCGTAGACCGTGGCGACCGTGCCGTGGCGGATGCCGTAGGTCCCGGGTGAACCGGGGACGGCGGCCTGGGCGCGGATCGCGCGGTAGCCCATCTCCTGGAACTGGGCGACGTCGTCCAGCAGCTCGGGGATGTCGCCGCCGCTGGCGTGGCCGTAGACCATGGCCCCGTCGCGGGCCTTGCCGCCCAGCAGGTCGTACACCGGCATCCCGGCGACCTTGCCCTTGATGTCCCACAGCGCGGTGTCGACCGCCGAGATCGCGGTCATGGTCACCGGGCCGCGGCGCCAGTACGCCCCCTTGTAGAGGTACTGCCACATGTCCTCGATGCGGGCGGGGTCGCGGCCGATCAGCAGCGGTACGAGATGGTCCTCCAGGTAGGAGGCGACCGCCAGCTCGCGGCCGTTCAGTGTCGCGTCGCCGAGACCGGTCACACCGTCGGACGTGGTCACCTTCAGGGTCACGAAGTTGCGACCGGGAGAGGTGACGATGACCGTCGCCTCCGTGATCGTGGCCATGCGGCTGCTCCTCACTGCGCCGGCTCCGGGGTGGAGCCCGGGCTGCTGGTCGGCTACCATACAAGTACGTCAGCGAGTTCGGTCAAGGGTTCGGAAGGGGTCGGATGGGATCGGCGGAGGGACTGCACGCGGCACGCTCCCGGGGGCGCAACACCCGGCAGCTCGTCCACGAGGTGCTGCGCGCGCGCATCGTCGGCCTGGAGCTGGCCCCCGGCTCGGCCGTATCGGAGAACGACCTCGCGGCCGAGCTCGGCGTCAGCCGCACCCCGGTCCGCGAGAGCCTGATCCTCCTCGCCGACGAGGGGCTGGTCGACATCTATCCGCAGATGGGGACGTTCGTCTCGCGCATCCGCGAGCGCGATGTGGCATCCGCCCAGTTCATCCGGGAGGCACTGGAGCGCGCGGCGCTGCGCGACGCCGTCGGCCGGGTCACCGCGCGCGATGTGGCGGAGCTGCGGGTGCTGCTCATCGCGCAGGAGGAAGCCGACGCGCGGTCCGACATGGCGGGCTTCTTCCAGCTGGACGAGCAGTTCCACCAGCGGCTGATGGCGGTGAGCGGACACGGCTCGGCGTGGCCGGTGGTCAGCCAGGCCAAGGCCCAGCTGGACCGGGCCCGCCGCCTCTCGCTGCCCATGACCCAGCAGATGTCGCTGCTCATCGGCCAGCACCGGGAGGTGGTCGACCTGCTGGAGGAAGGCGATCTGGAGCGGGCCGACGGGGCGCTGCGCTCGCATCTGCGGCTGGTCTTCAGCGATGTGGAGAAGATCCGCGCCAAGCACCCGGAGCTGTTCAGCGATCAGGACGCCCCGCTCAAGCCGCGCCGCGACAGCGCCCGGCGCGCCGCCGCCCGCGGGGACTGAGCACATGACAGCGGGGCGGGCCCGTGGTGGACCCGCCCCGTGACCTGCCCGTATCAGCGCTTGGTCTTGATCCTCATGAACGTGACCGAGTCCGCCGGGAAGGTGTACGTGAAGGTGTTCGCCACCCCGTCCAGCTTCGACCGGACCGGTGTGACCGGCTGCTCGGAAGCGGTGTTGACCGCGTCCGGCGCGCCCTGGAGCGTGGTCAGCCGCGCCGTCCGCGCCACCTTCTCCCCGCCCAGGTCGATACGGGTGCGGGCGGCCGTGCTCTGCGCGTTGACGACCTTGACGATCAGCTCACCGGTGGCCTTGTCCCGCGTCACCACCTGGCGGAACGGCTCGGCCACCTTGTCGTCGGTGAAGCCGCCCCACTTCTTGCCGTCCAGGTACAGCGTCACCTGACGGCCGCGCACCTCGACGCGGGCATCGTAGGCGCGCCCGGTCTCGATCTTCGTGCCGTCCTCGACCATCGTCTGCTTGGCGCCGCCGACAGCCTTCTCCACGGCGGAGCGGGTGTTGCCCCAGCCGCCGAGGTTCCACCAGTAGTAGTTGCCGGTGTCCTTGACCCCGAACGCGATGAGGAAGCCTTCCTTGCCGGACCTCTTCGTCGCCTTCACCCGCAGGTCGTAGTCGCGCCACGTCTTGTCGCCCGCCGTGACCATGGGGTTCTCGGCGGCGGTGTCGGACTGGACGTACGCGCCGTCCCGGACCGTCCACGAGCCGGTGCCGGTGGCCTTGGCCCACTGCCCGTCATCGCCCGAGAAGTCGTCGCTGAGCAGCGTCGAGCCGTCCGCGGCGGTCACCTTGACGTCGTCGTACGCCGCGCTCGTGGCCCAGGTCGACAGGCCGACCGCGCCGCTGATCGGCTCGCTCGGGGCGGGGGTGGCGGACGCCTTGCTCGGCACCACCTCGTCCCCGACGTTGTTCATGAACAGCTTCTGCGTCTCGTAGCTGGTCGAGCCCCAGGAGGAGGAGTTGTCGAACCAGATCATGTCGGGCCGCCACTGCACCGCGTTCTCGTTCGCCAGCAGCGGCGCGTACGACGCCAGCTTGACCACGTCGGCGTTGCGCTCCAGGCCCGTCATGTACGCCGCTTCGGTGAGCGAGTTGTACCACTTGTTGTCCTGCGAGGCGTACTCACCGAGGAACACCTTCGGGCCCGAGCGGTCGTAGGAGTCGTAGCGCTGGTTGTTCTCCAGGAACCACTGCGGGCTGTTGTAGTAGTGCTCGTCGACCATGTCGACGCCCGCAGCCCGGTTCAGCGCCCAGGCGCGGTCGAAGGTCTGCCCGCTGTCGTCGGGACCCGCGTTGCTGATCACCGTGATGCCGGGGTACTCGGCCTCGATGGCCTTGCGGAACTCGGTGAACCGCGCGAAGAACTCGTCCGGCAGGTTCTCCTCGTTCCCCACCTCCAGGTGGGTCAGGCCGAACGGCTTCGGGTGGCCCATCTTCGCCCGCAGCTTGCCCCACGTCGAGGTCACCGGACCGTTGGCGAACTCGATGAGGTCCAGGGTGTCCTGGATGTGGCGCTTCAGCAGCGCCGGGTCGTCGGTGGCCTTGTTCTGGCCGCAGCCGGTGACCAGCGCGGGCACCACCGGCAGCGCCATCGCGCCGATGTCCTCGGCGAACTGGAAGTACTCGTAGTAGCCGATGCCGTAGGACTGGTTGTAGCCCCAGAAGTTGGCGTTGACGGCGCGCTGCTCGACCGGGCCGACGGTGTCCTTCCACTGGTAGGACCGCTTGCGCGGCCAGTTGGGCGCCTCGTACGCCTCGTGGCTGCCGGTGTTCACCAGGCAGCCGCCCGGGAAGCGCAGGAAGCCCGGCTTCAGCGCGGCGATCTTCTGCGCGAGGTCCTTGCGCATGCCGTTCGGGCGGTGCTTGTAGGTGTCGCGGGGGAAGAGCGAGACCATGTCGAGGCGGAGCGTGCCGCCGCCGCCCGCGGCCACCGTGAGCCGTCCGGCGGTGCTGGAGGCGGTGGCGGTGAGGGTCCCGGTGTACTTGGCCCAGCGGTCGCCGCGCACGGTCGTGCGCAGCGGACGCGCCAGCGTGGCGCTGCCGGAGCCGTCGCCGAGGCCGATGGTCAGCGGTGTGCCGGATGCCTGGTCGGTGCGCGCCCACACCGAGAAGTCGTAGGTCTCGCCCGCCTTGACGGCCATCCCGGTGGTGTAGCCGGAGTTGGTCACCCCGTACCGGGCCGCCGATCCGCCGCCGTCGAGCGACAGCCGCAGATAGCGCCGGTTGCGCTCGTTCAGCCGGCCGTCGTCGTCCACGACCTCGGCCTTCCCGGTCGCGCCGCCGGTCGCGGTCTCGGTCCACGCGGTCATGGGCCGGTACGAGGCGTGGTCGGCGGGGTCGTACTCGAAGGACCGGTTCTGGACCAGCTCGGCGTACAGACCGCCGTCGGCCGCGCGGTTGATGTCCTCGTAGAACACCCCGTACATCGAGTCGTCGATCGCCGGGCCCTTGGCGGCCGGGTCGACGGAGAGCGTGTAGTCGGTGGTGTCCGCCGCCGGGTGCGCGGGAGCGCCGGTGGCGGCTGTGGGGACGGCGGTGACGGTAGCGGCGAGCAGGGCGCCGATGGTGAGGCCGAGTCTCCGGCGTGTGCGGGGCATGCGTCTCCCGTTCCGAATCATGTCGTTCGAAATCCCGTACGTCGCTCAGAACTTCGAACGAAAGATATGGGGGAGGGAGGGGCGCGTCAACGCCATGGACAGCCCCTCAGCTCTGCCGCGCCTCCGACGGCTCCCGTGCCGCCAGCCGCCCGCGCTGCGGAACGACGGTGTACTTCGGATCCTCGGCCAACCGCATGCCGGCGTGGAACACACCGAAAGCGTGCACGCCGAGGCCGCCGGCAGGGCCCTGCCGCTGAGGACCGCGGCGGTACGGCTGCGGCGGCCCAGCAGCGCCCCGCCCAGCGCGCCCGCCGCGCCGAGCGCCTTCGCGGTGCGCAGGAGACGGCCCGCCGTCCCCTCGCGATATGTCTCGGCCACGACCCCGAGCCGCCGTTCCAGCGCCCGCACGGCCCCGGCCTCCAGCGCCGTACCGAACAGCGCGGCGCTGCGCGCCGGGGCGTTCTCCGCGCAGCCACGAACCGACGCTCATCGGCGACGTCGGCTCGAACACCCGCAGCATGTTGGCGAAGCGCTCGGGGCGTCCGAGGTCGTGGACCAGGGCCGCGGCGGACCCCGTGATGGACACCATTGACGAGACCTTCAGCGCCCGGGCCATGCGGGGGGCGGCCGGTCAGCCCGGCGCCGCCCGCGAGCACCGACCCGGCGCCCGCCAGACCGCCCAGGAAGAAGGACCCGGCAATGTCCCGGGCCTGCCAGGTGGGCGGATTGAGGACCGGCTTGCCGTAGTACGAGGTGAACTCGGCCTCCGGCACCATCAGCTGCTCGCCCCGGCGCCCCTTGCGCCCCTTGCGCTCGCCCATCAGCGCTTCCTCCCGTTTCCGGCCGTGCGCCGCGAACACCGCGGCCATTCCGCCGAGCAGGGTCAGCGCCACGGCCCCGGCGTGCCGCCACACCGGGGGGCAGATCGCGGGTGGTGACGACCGGGTCCGGCGGCAGCCCGTACACCTCCGGCTCGTCCAGCAGCAGGGAGAACGCGCCGTCGCCACCCACCCCGTCCTGCGGGTCGTGGCCGTACAGCCGGGCGTCGGACACGCCCGCCCCGTGCAGGTCCTCCCGCTCGGTGACCAGCACAGCTCGGCGGCCAGCTCGGGGGAGACCTCGCAGAACAACTCCGGCTGCAGCTCGGCGAGGTACGGGGTCCAGCGCGTCATGCCGCCCGCCGCGAGGTGGCGCCGCCGAGGCTGGCCAGCCCCGGGGTGCGTTTGACGCGGATGCCGTCCTGCTCCCACTGCCAGGTTTCGCGGCGGGTGCGGATGACCCGCTCGGTGACCATGTCCAGCGCGGTGTCCAGGTCCAGCGGCTCCCAATCCGTGCCGTACGGACGGCGGTAGAGCACTTGGTGGCGGCGGGACTCACCGGTGGTCAGCTGGAGGGTGGCCGACCCCTGGGGGCACAACCGGCCGCGGCTGATGGGCGAGTCGGGGTCGCCCTCGATCTGCACCACCCGGTCGTCCTTGACGTACACGTTCTGGGCGCAGCCCACCGCGCAGTAGGGGCACACCGACTTCACCACCCGGTCCGCGGTGGCGGTGCGGGGCCGCAGCTCACGGGTGGTGGCCGAGGCGGCGGCGGCTCCGCGGCCGAGCGGATCGGTTCCGGTCAGCTGCCGGTAGACGGGTCACTCCTGGACCCAGGTACGCACGCCCATCGCCTGTCCTTCCCACCGCCCGGGCCCCCTGGCATGGCCGGGTACGGCGCATGGGTTCCCGTCGCGACGGGTTCACACCCCGCCTGGCGCCGGATGCGTCCGCTCCGCGACCCGAAGGTGGGAGAGAAGATCATCGGCCGCCGGGTAGGGGCGCTCCTCGGGAAGAAGCCCGGCCGCCGTGTCGAGGTGACCCGCCCGCACGAGGGCGTGGACCTCGCGGGCCAGCGGCGTGACATCGGTGATGGACACCGTCCACTCGTCCGCGTACCGGCGGGCCGCCTCGCCCGCCAGGCCGAGCTGGAGGGAGCGGTACGGCAGCGGCCGCAGGTGGAGGTCGCGTTCCGGGTCCCACTGGACCCGGGTGGGGGACCGGTGCAGCCGGCGCTTCCAGGCCGCCTGGTCGGGGTGGAGACCGCGTACGTAATGGGAGAGGCACGCGTTGCGCAGCGCCCAGGCGAAGCCCTCGTGAGTGATCTCGACGGCCAGGACCGTTTCCTGGCCCTCCTTCAGACCCCAGCCGCAGCGGTACATCATCCACAGGAACGACGGTTTGATCCAGGTCATCCGGTCCCGCTTCCAGGCGGCGGGGAACCGGCCGTCGCGGGCCGCGGGCAGGCCGATGTGCGGGCCGTACGCCTGGTAGACGGTGACCGTGGTCGAGGTGTGCTGTGCGCGGATCTCGTGGGACGGGTGTTCCATGACCAGCAAGCGTGTCGGGGCGGACGGTGTCCGGCCACCGAATTTCCAGGCGGGCGTGCGTGGCCGGCCGACGGCGGCCGCACCGCCCTACGGCCCGTCAGCGACTGTGTACGGTGAGCCCCATGTCCGACGCGTCGCGCCACCCCGAGCCGTCCCGCCCCCCGGTTCCGCGCCCGGCCGTCGTCGGGGTGGACGCCTGCCGCTCCGGCTGGGTCGCGGTGACCCTGCGCGGTGGCGCGTTCGCCGGTGCCGAGACGGCCGGCGGGCTGAGCGATCTGCTGGCCCGGGTGGGGGACGTGGCCGTGGTCGCGGTCGACATGCCGCTGGGGCTGCCGCGGTCCGGGCGGCGCCGTGCGGAGGAGCTGGCGGCCGAGCGGCTGGGGGCGCACCGCTCGCGGGTCTTCCCGGTGCCGCCGCGGGAGGTCTGGGAGCAGCCCGGCTACGACGCGGCGAACGCCTGCTGCCGCCGGCTGACCGGCGCCGGGCTGAGCCGCCAGTCGTGGGGGCTGGCGGCGAAGCTGCGCGAGGCCAACGCCTGCCGGGACGGTGGCGACCACCGGCTCCACGAGGTCCATCCCGAGGTCTCCTTCGCTGCCATGCGGGACGGCGAGCCGGTCGGCTGGAGCAAGAAGGGCTGGAACGGCCAGGCCGTACGCCGCCGTCTGCTCGAAGGCCAGGGCATCGTCCTGCCCGACGACCTCGGCCCGGCCGGGCGGGTGCCGTCCGACGACGTGCTGGACGCCGCGGCGGCCGCCTGGAGCGCACACCGCGTCGCGCTCGGCACGGCCATGAGCCTGCCCGCCCCGCCCGAGGTGTCCGACACGGGGCTCCCCATCGCCATCTGGTACTGACCACGCCCTTCGGTGAAAGACGGCGGGAGGCCGCCCGAGCCGTGCCTCGGGCGGCCTCCCTTTCCCCCACCCCCGGAAATGGTCCTCAGGCGCCGATGCCGTACGGGCGCAGATGGTCGAGCGGGTCGACGTCCGACCCGTAGCGCGAGGTGGTGCGCACCTCGAAGTGCAGATGCGGACCGGTGGTGTTGCCGGTGTTGCCGGACCGGGCGATCCGGCGGCCCGCCTCGACGGCCTGCCCGCTGCGCACCGTCAGCGCCGACAGATGCCCGTACTGGGTGTACAGCCCCTCGGCGTGGCGGATGATCACCTGGTAGCCGAAGGCACCGGCCCAGCCCGCGGCCACCACGGTGCCCGGGGCGACCGTGTGCACCGGGGTCCCGACGGGTACCGCGTAGTCCACGCCGGTGTGGTGGCCGCTCGCCCAGCGCGGGCCGCGCACCCCGTACGCCGCGGTGATCGGGCCGCTGACCGGCGCCGCGAGCCGAGGGGCCGCGGACGTCCGCGCGGCGGACTGCCGGGCAGTGTGGCGGGAGGCGGCGGCCGCGCGCTGGGAGGCGGCCCGGTGGGCCTTGCCCGAGGCCAGGGTGAGCCGCTGCCCCGGGTGGATCAGGTCCGGATTGGCGCCGATGGTCCGGCGGTTGGCGTGGTACAGCGCCTTCCAGCCGCCGCTGACGGAACCGCGGGTCGCGATGCGGGACAACGTGTCGCCGCTGCGCACCGTGTACGAGCCGGACCCGGACCCGGCCGCCCGCCGGGGGCTGTGTTTACCGGATGGCTTGACCATGCGCTTCGGGTGGTGCTTGACGGGTGGCTTGGCGCTGCGCGCGGCGCCGCGGTTCGCCGCCTCGGCGGCGGGCGGACCGGACCGGGACAGCCGGCCACGCACCGAGCAGACCGGCCAGGCGCCCGGGCCCTGGGCGCGGAGCACCGCCTCGGCGACCGCGATCTGCTGGCCCCTGGTGGCGAGGTCGGCCCGCTGGGCGTACCGGGTGCCGCCGTACGCGGCCCAGGTGTGCTGCGAGAACTGCAGCCCGCCGTAGTAGCCGTTGCCCGTGTTGATGCGCCAGTTGCCGCCGCTCTCGCATGCGGCGACCTTGTCCCAGCTGCCGACCGGAGCCGCCTGGGCGGCACCGGTGTTGAGGAACGGCAGGACGATGCCGACGCTGCCCGCGGTCAGGACCGCGCACAGCGGGGAGACCCGGCTGGGCGATGCGGGGCGGCGGTGACTTCCTCGTACGGCCATGAGGCTGGTTCCTCTCCACAACGGCTCTCGACGTCGCCCCCGGAGGTCCCGGCGGGCTGTACGAGTACCGCAGCCGGGGGCGGCCGGTCACAAGGCGCGGGGGTGGTCACGGGCCGCCGCGCGCTCCCGGGATCCGCCCCCTGGTCGGGTGACGCTCCATCAGCTGTGCGAGGCAAGGCGCGTGGAGGACCGGGGGGCGCACGGACAGGTCCGGGGCTGACGGGACGGCCGGGGGCACGCGGCCCGAGATCACTTTCCGCCGCCTGCCGCGTGCGGACCCGCGGCGGCGGGAAATGATTCGTCGGGCGGCCCCGATGAGGCGTCGCTTTTCCGGCGGATTGGTTTCCTGTTGGACCAACGGCCGATCATCTTCGCGGGGGCGGCCGAATTCCGCGCCGGGGAGCGGCGGTTCGGCCCGGACCGGTCCATGGGCGGTCCAATGCGGGGGAGTGCGGCCGTTGGGCGTGCCGGGCGGATCTTGTGGTGCGGTAATGCGGCTGCCGCCGGGCCAAGATCGGTTGCTTGGCAGTACGGGGGACCGGGTGGGGAACAGCGCGTACGGCCCGGGCCCATCACCGGGCCCGGCGAAAGCAGCGAAGGGCGGGAGAAGGGATATGGAGGCAGGGCCGATGAAGCCGATGAAGCCGATGAAGAGGGGAGGGCGGCAATACGGGCGGAGAACGGCGGTCGCGGCGTGCCGGGGGCCAGGCCCCCGCTGTCGGGGTGCGGGGACGGCCTCGGGGGAGGGGGCCCGTGGACATCGGCCTCGGCGTCGTCCTGGGAGCCGGCTCGGACATCGGCCGGGCCCCCGCGGCCCGTCCGGCCGGGCACGCGGGGGCCCATCGGCGCGGGATACGGTACGCGGCGGCCGGAGAACCCCCGGCCGTAACGGCTCAGTCACTCACCCGGCTTTGCCCCAGCTGGTTCCGGCTCCGGACAACCCGACGCTTCACAAGCGGACTTGACGTGCCCTTTGCCGAATCTCCCGCCGCTCATCGCCTCCCGGACCGCCCGTGTACCGCTCCGGTTCTCCGAAAAGCGAGCTGTCCCGAGGCGGCGGGGAACTGGCGGAGAATCACGCGGCCTCCGTATAGCGGGAAGCGCGCCGACGGGCATACCATTGCCTTACATCGACTTCATCACGGTAGATCGCTCGCAGGAGCGGTTCCGAATAGTCACCTCTTGGCCCCGGATCGCCAGGAGCCCCCGCGGACGCCGATGCCGTCATTTCCGTACGGCATCGTCCGCCGCGTCGGCGGAATCGGTCGCGCGGCGGTCCGTAACCCAGGATGTGCGGTGTGTCTACGGCGCGTGCGGGTTGTCACCGCCCGTGCCCCATCGGCCTTCTGGCGTACCCGCCGCTCCTCCGCGCCGCTGGACGTCCGGCCGGGGGCGCACGCCGCCGCGGGGCGTGCCCTCGGACGCCGGTCGGCCCCCTCGGCCCTCGGCCCATGCGCCGCTGGTCCTCGGGCGTCAGCCCGCGACGACGAGCCGTCCGTCCTCGCGGCCGATCCAGTAGCGGCGCAGCACATCGAGCATCACGGACACCTCGCAGGCGGTGATGCCGGGGAGGGCGGCCAGGTCATGGGTGAGGAAGGCGGCCAGCCCCTCCTCGTCGCGGAACACCCCGTGGTGGATCACCGATGAGGTGCCCGCGACGATCGAGACGTACCGTGCGGAGGGATGCCGGGCGAGGGCGTCGGCCACCTGCTGGATGGCTCCGGGGGCCGCGTGCAGTTCGACCACCGCCTCCAGCGCGTACCCCAGCAGCGCGGGCTCGATTTCCACTCGGGGCCGTACGAGCCCGCGCCGCAGGAGCGACTGGGTGAGCCGGTAGGCGGTGGAGCGGTTGATGCCGAGTGCCCGGGCCACTTCGGCGGCGCTGGCCCGCCCGTCGTGGCGCAGCAGTTCGACCGCGCCCAGCTCCTCGGCGCTGAAGCCGGCCGCGGTGGCGGGTTCGTCCAGCGGATCGGCCACCTCGCGCAGCGCCCGCAGCTGGTCGTCGCCGAGCCGGCGCAGCCGCCAGGAGTCGGACTTGGCCGAGGCCCGCAGCACCAGTTCGGTGTGGGCCGACCGGACGCCGGGGACGGTCGGGATCCGGTTCATCAGCAGCTCCCGCGCCCCGGTGCCGCGCGTGGCGTGCAGGGAACAGTAGACGTCGGCGCGTCCCGTGATCGTCGCCACGAACGGGATCTCGGGCAGTTCGGCGAGCCGGCGGGCCACCTGCCGTGCCTGCCCCGGGACGGTCGCCACCCAGATGTGCATGGGGTTGCCCTCGGCCAGCATCGGCCAATCCACCTGCCCGATCACCCGCAGCAGCCGCTCGTCCGCGAGCCGGGTGAGCCGCCGGCCGACCGTGCTGGCCGAGCTGCCGAGCACATCGGCGAGCGCGCTGAGCGGGGCCCGCGGGGCCATCTGGAGGGCGGCCACCAGGTCGAGGTCTGCGTCGTCCAGGGGAGAGGTCTCGGACATGGACCGAATCTATCGTGCGATTGGTGCTCTATCGGTGAATCATTCTTGCGTTACAAGTCTTTTACTTGCCTCATTCCGTCAGAGCCATCTCTAATGGGCGACCACGCTTGCGTCATCCCGACGAAGGAAGTGCGGCCGGTGAGCTCGAACGACACCACGACCACGCCCGACAACACACCACCCGGAACGCCGCCCGGGACGCCCACGGAGGGTTCCGCGGCGCTGTCCGGTCTGCTCCGGGTGCTCGGCGCCATCGAACGGGCGGGCAACAAACTGCCCCATCCCTTCTGGCTGTTCGCCATCCTCAGCGCGCTGCTGGCGGTGGTGAGCTGGGGACTGGCCGCCGCGGACGTGTCCGCGAACAATCCGGCCGACGGCAAGTCCGTGGTCGTACGCAGCCTGATCTCGGTCGACGGCGTCCGTTCGATGATCACCGACGCGATCACCAACTACGCCACCTTCCCGCCGCTGGGCACCATCCTGGTGGTGATGCTCGGGGTCGCCGTCGCCGACAAGTCGGGGATGCTCACGGCGATGCTGCGGGCCGGGGTCTCCCGGGTGCCGGCGCGCTGGATGACGTTCGCGCTGGCCTTCACCGCGATGGTCGCCCACATCGCCTCCGACGCCGCCTATGTGGTGCTCGTCCCCCTCGGCGGCCTGGCCTTCCGCGCGGTCGGACGCAGCCCGGTCCTCGGCATCGTGGTCGCCTTCGTGGGGGTGTCCGCCGGATACGACGCGAGCCCGCTGATCACGCCGATGGACGCCGTGCTCTCCGGGCTGACCACGGCGGCCGCGCACACGGTCGACCCCGGATACACCGTCACCCCGCTGTCGAACTACTTCTTCTCGATCGCCTCCTCCGTGGTCCTGGCCTCCGTCATCACCCTCGTCACCGAAAAGGTGCTGGCCCGGCAGGTGGCGGCGCTGCCGCCCGAGACCGAGACGGCCGACGCCGGCGCCGACCCGGTCGCGCTCGACCTGCGCCCCGAGGAGCGGCGCGGACTGCGCCGCAGCGGACTGGTCTTCCTGCTCTTCCTCGCGGCGATCGTGGTGGCCATGATCCCCACCGGGTCACCGCTGCGCGGTGAGGGCGGCAGCATCGTCGAGTCGCCCGTGCTCTCCGGTATCGCCGTGGTGCTCGGAGTGCTCTTCGCGCTCCTCGGCACCGTGTACGGGCGGGCCGCGGGCACCGTACGCGGCAGCCGCGACATCCCCGACTTCATGGCGCAGGGCATGCGGGAGATGGCCCCGATCCTGGTGTTGTTCTTCGCCATCTCCCAGTTCCTCGCCTACTTCACGTGGACGGGCGTGGGCCAGGTGCTCGCCATCCGGGGCGCGGACCTCCTCAAGGACCTCGGGGTGACCGGGCCGGTCGCGTTCCTGGGCATCGTGCTGGTGTGCACGGTCATCAACCTGGCGATGACCAGTGGATCGGCCATGTGGGCGCTGGTCTCCCCGGTGTTCGTCCCGATGCTGATGTTCCTGGACGTCCCGCCGGAGGCCACCCAGGCGATCTACCGCATCGCCGACTCCTGCACCAACGCCATCACCCCGATGAGCGCCTACTTCGTGATGGCGCTCGGCTTCCTCCAGCGCTACCGGCGCTCCGCGGGCATCGGCACCCTCGCCTCGCTGACCCTGCCGCTGTCCGTGGCCATGCTGGTGACCTGGACCCTGCTGTTCTACGCCTGGTGGGCGCTGGGCATCCCGCTCGGCCCCGGCGCACCCGTCCGCTGAGCCACCGAACCCCCTCCCGGAAGGACCCCTTGATGACGCTCTCCGACATCGCCGCCGCGACGGAGCGGGCGCTGCCCGAGATGACCGAAGACCTGCGGACGCTGGTGGAACTGGAGACGCCGAGTGACGACAAGCAACTGCTGAACGCCGGGCTCGCCGCGATCCACGGATGGCTGGTGGCGCGGCTCGGCGAGCCGGACGAAACGGAGCGCCACGACTGCGGCCCGCACGGCGACGTGCTGGCCGTCACCTACCGCGGCACCGCGCCCGGCACCGCGTTGCTGCTGTGCCACTACGACACGGTGTGGCCCGCCGGAACCCTCGCCGAGTGGCCCTTCGAGGTGGCCGACGGCAAGGCGAGCGGGCCGGGCGTCTTCGACATGAAGACCGGTCTGGTGCAGGCCGTATGGGCGCTGCGGCTGCTGCGCGAGCTGAATCTGCCGCACCCGTCCGTCCGGCTGCTGCTCAACGGGGACGAGGAGATCGGCAGCCCCGCCTCCCGGCCGCACATCGAGCGGCTGAGCGAGGGCGTCCTCGCCACCCTGGTGTTCGAGGCGGCGCAGAACGGGGCGCTCAAGACCTCGCGCAAGGGCGTCGGGCTGTTCGACGTGACCGCGCACGGCGTCGAGTCGCACGCCGGGCTCGACCCGCTGGCGGGAGCCAGCGCGATCCACGCCCTGGCCGAGGTCATCCCGCACATCACCGCACTCGGCGCCCCGGAGCGGGGCACCACCGTGAACGTGGGGCTGATCAGCGGTGGCACCGGCCGTAACGTGGTCGCCGCCCAGGCGCGCTGCGGCATCGACATCCGGATCACCGAACCCGCCGAGATGGCCCGCCTCGATGCCGCTTTCGGCGCCCTCGCCCCCTCCGACCCGCGGGTGCGGCTGACCGTCAGCGGCGGATGGAACCGGCCGCCGATGGTTCCGAACGAGCCGTCCCGACAGCTGTTCAAGCAGGCCCACGCCATCGCGGCCGAACTGGGCTGGGAGCTGGAGGAGACCGCGGTCGGCGGCGCGAGCGACGGCAACTTCGTCTCCGCGCTCGGCCGCCCGGTCCTCGACGGCCTCGGCGCCCTCGGCTCCGGCGCCCATGCCCGCCATGAACACACCCTGCTCGACGCCGTCCCGGCCCGCACCGCACTCGCCGTGGGGCTGTTGCGCTCCCTGGCGTCCGACGCCTCGTAACAGCAGGTCGTGCGAACGCCGCCGCCCGCCGCCGTGATGGTCACATCCGGCGGCGGGCGGTCGGTTCCTGGGAGCGGGGTTCAGGACACCAGGAAGTCGGCCTTGCCCTCCTTGGCGCCCTCGATGAACGCGGTGATCTCGTTGCGGGTGTAGATGAGCGCCGGACCGTCCGGATCCTTGGACTGACGGATCGCGACCCGGCCGTCGTCCAGCTTCATGACCTCGACGCAGTTGCCGCCGTTGCCACCGCTCCACGGCTTGCGCCAGCCTTCGGTGCCGAGGTCGGTGGCGCGCATGCCGTTGTAGATGCGATCCATGCAGATCAGAGCTCCTTGCGGAAATCGTGGAGGATTTCCTTTGTGCGTCGTGCGGTTGCCGCCTGGGCCGCCATGCGGTCCATGGCCTCCAGATGTGAGGCCACCTCGATGCGTTCATCGAGGTAGACGGCGCCGGTGAGGTACTCGACGTAGACCATGTCCGGCAGTTCGGGAACAGCGAAGCGGAAGAGGACGAAGGGCCCGTAGGTGCCCGGATGGTGGCCGGAGGCGAACTCCGAGATCTGCAGCGTCACATGCCGCATCTCGGTGCTCTCCAGCAGCCGGTCCACCTGTCTGCGCATGACCGCGGGCCCGCCGACGGGTCTGCGCAGCACGGTCTCGTCCATCACCACCCACAGCCGTGGCGCCTCCGGGCGGTTCAGCAGGGACTGGCGCTCCATGCGCAGGGCGACATGCCGCTCGGCCTCCTTGGGCCCGGCCCTGCCGATGGCGCCGGTCTGCATGACGGCGCGGGCGTAGTCCTCGGTCTGGAGCAGGCCGGGGACGAAGTGCGGCTCGTACGCCCGGATCATCTCGGCCGCGCCCTCCAGGCTGACGTGCACGCTGAACCAGTCCGGCAGGATGTCGTGGAACCGCTGCCACCAGCCGGGTCGGTTGGCTTCCTCGGTGAGGGCGATGAACGCCTCCAGCTCCGCGCCGACGACCCCGTAGGCGTCCAGCAGCATCCGCACATAGGGCACCTTGAGGGCGACCTCGGCGGTCTCCATCCGGCGGACGGTGGCCGGGGCGACCCGGAGCACCTGCGCGGCCTGTTCGCGCTTGAACCCCGCCTTCTCACGCAGCTCCTGCAGGCGCTTGCCGAGGACGACCTGGCCCACGGTCGGAGCCGACCGCGGTTCGCTCACCTTGCTACCTCCCCTGTCCCCCGTGGCTGATGCGAGCAGTCTGCCACGTCCAGTGCGGCCCGGACACACTGCACAAGCAACTCTGCACAATTCAGAGTGCTCTTTGCCAAGTATGCCCGGCCATCGGGACAGTTGCTTCATGACAGCCCCGGGAGGGAGAACGGGACCAGGCGGACGCGGGATCGTGCCGTCTCAGCCGGACGTCGGCGTCAAGCGGCTCTCAGGACCATCGCCGTCCGCGCGGTGGGCCGGGGTCTCCCCGGCCCGGCCGCGCGAGGGACGGCGTGCCGGGTCATGACGTGCCGTCGTCCGTCTGCAGGTACGCGGCCGGGCGCGGGTAGCGCATCAGCGCCGGACCGGAGCCGTCCGGGTCCTTGTCGGCGTCGGCGGGCCGGGAGGGCCGGGCGGACCGGGCCGGGGCGGCGGCCCTCAGCTCGGCGGGGTCGTAGTCGATGACCTGGGTCTGCTCCGCCGGGGCCGGCTCCGGCACGGGGTTCGGCTCGGGCCGGTAGAGCGGGATCTGGTCGAGCGCGGTCTGTTCGGCGGGGGAGGGTCCCTGGGCGTACCCGGCCATCGCGCCCTGCGCCGGAGCCTGCGGCTGCACGACCGGGATCTGACCGGTCTCGGCCTGCGCCATCTGCATCTGCGGGCTCTGCATCTGACCGCCCTGCATCTGGCCGCCCTGTATCTGCGGGACCTGCATCTGGCCGCCTTGCATCTGCGGGACCTGCGCCTGCGCCATCTGCATCTGCGGGGCCTGGGCCTGCGGGGTCTGGGCCATCTGCATGTACGACGGCTGGCTCGGCGCCGCCTGGGGCTGCGGCGCCGGGGCCTGCTGCATCTGCCCCATCTGGCCCATCTGGGGCTGCTGCATCGCCGCCTGCTGCATCTGCCCCATCTGCGGGACCTGCTGCATCGGCTGCATCTGCTGCTGGGGCATCTGCGCTTGCGCCGGTGCCTGGTACAGGGGCGTCTGGACCGGGGGAGTGGCGACGTACGCGGGTGCCAGCTCGGCGGGCGGCTGCGACGGCGACTGCCCGGACGACACCGACTGCCCGTACGGGTCGGACTGCCCGTACCCGTCCGACGCCACGCCCTGCGGCGCGGGCAGAGCGTTCGCCGAGTACAGCTGCTGCTGCGGTACCTGCTGCATCTGCTGCATTTGCAGGATCTGCTGCATCTGCTCCGGGGTCTGCTGGATCGGCGGCTGGGGTTCGGGGGCGGCGGGCGCGGCCGGGGCCAGCTGCGGCATCTGCTGGTACTGGTACTCCAGCTGCTGGGCCGGGGCGGAGTAGAGCGGCGCCTGGAGGTCCCAGCCGCGCTGCTGCTCGTAGCTGACCTGGGGGGCGTAGTAGGAGGTCCCGTAGAGCACCGTGCTCAGCCCGGTCAGCAGCCGCTGCACATCCGGCTGGGAGCGCACCACCAGCCGCATGAACTGGCTGCTGCTGCCCAGCTTGTTGCCGCATTCGCGCACCAGGACACCGTGCTGGGTGAGGAGCTGGTCCCGTACCCAGGAGCCGTCCGTGCCGCCCGGCAGCTTGACGAAGACGAAGTTGCCCTGGGAGGGGAAGACCGTCATCCCGGGCAGCCCGGCCAGCTGGGTGGTCATCTCCTGGCGGTCGCGGCTGAGCATGCGCAGGCTCTGCACGTACTCCTGCCGGTACCGCTTGAGCATGAAGACGATGACCTCGGCGAAGGAGTTCAGATTCCACTTCGGCAGCCGGGAGCGGACCTGCACGGCCAGCGCCGGATTGGCGACGAGATAGCCGAAGCGGACGCCGTGCAGGCCGAAGCTCTTGCCAAGGCTGCGCAGGACGATGACGTTGGGCCGCAGGATCGCCTCGTCCACGACGCTCGGATACGCCTCGGCGTCGGCGAACTCCAGGAAGGACTCGTCGATCACCACCAGATCGAGATCGGACAGGGCGTCCATGAGGCCGATGACGGCCTGGCGGGAGAGCAGCCCGCCGTCGGGGTTGTTGGGATTGCAGATGACGGCGACCCGCGATCCCCGGGACCGGACGAATTGGACGAAGGCCTGTGGGTCGAGCGCGAATCCGCTCATCTCCGGGAGCTGGAACATGTCGACCCGCTTGCCGGTCTCCATCGGCTGGTCGGTCCACCGGCCGAAGGTCGGAATCGGCACCGCGAGGCTTTCCTTCACCAGCAGGTGGTCGATCCAGGTGATCAGCTCGGTCGAGCCGTTGCCCATCGCCATGGTCTGCGGCTGAAGGCCCAGCACATCGGCGAGTTCGGCGGTGATGGTGTCCGCGGAGCTCGGGTAGTACGTGAGGATCTCCCGCAGCCTGACCGCCATCACGGCGAACATGGCGGGGGTGGGGAAGTACGGATTGCAGGGGATGCAGAAGTCCACAAGCTCCTGTCCGCCACCCGTGATCCCGGCGCGGTTGAGCGCGAAGAAAGACGGGCTGTGGGCGGTGCCACGGAAGAGTTCCATGGCATCACCGGAATTGCCGACTGCGGCAACAGTCACGGCGGGACCTCCTCGGTCGCGTGGGTCGTGCAATCACGACCGTTGCGGCTCGTCCCTCGAGCCTGACGCATGATCCCAAAAACGTGGGGGACCTGAGGATTTTCGTGGTGTGTGAGCGAAACCGAGGGACAGGTGTGGCCTGATCGAATAAAATTCCGCCCCTCGCTCATCCTGTCGCCCGCTCTTCCGGCGGGGCGGCGGCGGTCGGAGCGTCAGACGGGATCGTCCGGCGGACGCTCGCCGTCGGTGAAGGCGGCCCGGTCCTGGTGCGCTACCCACACAGCTACCTGAGCACGCGAGGTGAAACCAAGTTTGCTCAGAATGTGCTCAATATGGCCCTCGGCGGTGCGCTGTGCTATGACCAGTGTCGCGGCGATCTCCTTGTTGCTGAGCCCCCGCGCGACCAGCTGGGCGATCTCGGCTTCCCGGGGTGTCAGCGGCGACGGCCGCTCGGGCACGGCGGCCTCCCCGGTGGGCAGTTCGTCCTCCAGGGCGTAACGCAGCGCCTGGTCGTAGCGGAGCCGCGCCCCCTGTTTGACGGCCGCGTTGTACGTCGGCCTGCCCAGCGCCCGGGCCACGTCCGCCTCGCACTCGTCGTGGTAGTGGACCAGGTGGCCGTAGCCGGACAGCGAGGCGCCGATCGACTGCCAGACCGTCCGTACGACGCCCAGCAGCCGCGCCGACCGCCGGTAGTCCCGGTCGGTGGCGGCGATCCAGGCCAGCACCTCCAGGTTGACCCCGACGCCGAGGGGGTCGTCGAGCGAGCGGTTGAAGGTCAGGCTGTCCTTCTCCAGGGCGGCCGCGCGGGCGGTGTCGCCCTGGCGCCACACCTCGACGCCGAGCGCCATCATCGTGTACGCCCGGTGCCAGCCCTCGCCGTAGGCGTCGCACACCTCCAGCGACTCCTCGCCCAGCGCGATGGCGCGCGGCGAGTCGCCGATGAAGGAGTGGGCCAGGGAGAGCCGGATGAGGGCCAGCGCGAGCCCGACCGGATCGCCGGTGGCCCGGTGGCGGGCCACCGCCTCCTCGTAGAGGGCGATCGCGGTGGGGGCGTCGCCCCGGTACATGGCGACCATGCCGGAGTAGAGCGCCGCGTACGCCAGGACCGGGGCCAGGCCGAGCCGTTCGCCGATGGCCCGGCTCTCCGCCAGCATGGCCGCGGCCGCCTTGGTGTCGGACTGGATGATGGCCAGCCAGCTGTTGGTCCACAGCGCGCGGGCCCGTACCTCGGTCGGCTCCGGGCAGGCGGCAAGCCCCTCGTCCAGCCAGCGCCGCCCCTCGCCGAGGTAGTAACTGGTGATCCAGTGGTAGAGGAGGTCGGCCGCGATCCCCAGACCACAGGTGGTCTCCTCCGGCTCGGCGAAGCTGGACTCCAGGGCGCTGCGCAGATTGGCGTGCTCCAGCTGGAGCCGGGTGAACCACTGCGCCTGGGCCGGGCCGAACAGCGCGGCGCGCGCGTCGGCCGCCAGCTGCCGGTAGTAGTCGCGGTGCCGCCGCAGCCGGTCGGGCTCCTCCCCGGAGGCGGCGAGCCGTTCCCGGCCGTACTGGCGCAGCGTGTCCAGCATCCGGTAGCGCACCGTGGTGTCGTGCTCCTCCCGGAGCAGCACCGACTTGTCCACCAGCTCGGCCACCAGGTCCAGCACGTCCTCGCGATCGATGCCGTCGCCCGAGCAGACCGCCTCGGCCGCCTCCAGGTCCAGGCTTCCGGCGAAGACCGAGACCCGGGCCCACAGCAGCCGCTCCCGCTCGGTGCACAGCTCATGGCTCCAGTCGATCAGCGCCCGCAGCGTCTGGTGGCGGGGGAGCACCGACCGGGAGCCGGTGGTCAGCAGCCGGAAGCGGTCGTCGAGGCGGTCCAGCAACTGCTGGACGGACAGGGCGCGCAGCCGTACGGCCGCCAGCTCGATCCCGAGCGGTATGCCGTCCAGCCGCCGGCACACCCGCTCCACGGCGTCCCGGTTGCTCTCGGTGACGGCGAAGCCCGGCAGGATCGCCCCGGCCCGTTCGACGAACAGCCGCACCCCGTCGCACTGGGCCAGCGCCGCGGTGGACAGCCGCGGCCCGGCCGCGTGGGGCAGTGCCAGCGCCGGGACGGCCAGGGTCTGCTCACCGGCGGTGCCCAGCGCCTGCCGGCTGGTGGCCAGGATCCGCAGCCGCGGCGCCGCCCGCAGGAGCCGGTCGGCGAGCAGCGCGCAGCCCTGGACCAGATGCTCGCAGTTGTCCAGGACGATCAGCGCCTGCTTGTCGCGCAGATGGTCGACGAGGACGTCCAGCGGCGGCCGGGCGGACTGATCCCGCACCTCCAGGGCCTCGGCCACGCTCTGGGC
Source organism: Streptomyces sp. NPDC019937 (assembly GCF_040631655.1). Taxonomy (NCBI): domain Bacteria; kingdom Bacillati; phylum Actinomycetota; class Actinomycetes; order Kitasatosporales; family Streptomycetaceae; genus Streptomyces; species Streptomyces sp. NPDC019937. The sequence goes on along the minus strand of NZ_JBEYAL010000022.1, from coordinate 57,342 downwards.
GAGCAGATCCGGGGTTTCCAGGGCGGCCAGTTCGACCAACCAGACCCCGTCGGCGAACGCCCGGCGGGCGTCCTCGGCGACCCGCAGCGCCAGCCGGGTCTTGCCGACCCCGCCCACTCCGGTGAGGGTCACCAGCCGGGACGCGGACAGCATCCGCTTGGCCTCGGCCGCCTCGTGCCGACGCCCCACGAAAGTCGTCACCTCGGCCGGCAACCGGCCTGTCTGCCGCCCGGTCGGGGTGCCCGTCGCCACCGCACCCATCGATGCCTCGCACCAGCTCGGGCGGGCGGGGTTCCCCGCTCGTCCCGAACGGTTACTGTCCAGGCTATGCCCGAGGGGCGGCCCTCGCAGCTCCCTCGCGGGTGCCACCGAGGGTGAGAGGCGGTCGCCCAGGGTGATCGCGGTGTCGGCGGGGCAGGTCAGGTAGCCATCCGGGGAGTTCTCCCCTCCTCCCGGGGCGGTCCGCCGTTCCATGCTGGTGACCTCGCGAAGAGTTCCGCCGAGCCCTCGGTGGAAAGATCGAAGGTTCGCCATGTGCCTCCACCAGCCCCCTTGTCCCCCCGCCGACGCACCCGATCACGATTCGGCGCGTCTGGTGGCCTCCCACCCCGAGCAGGGGTGGAGCCTGCTCTGCAATGGAGTGGTGATCTTCGCGGACACGGGGGAACTGCTCCCCGACGGGCGCGTCATCCCGGCGCCCCGCGCCTGCCCCGACCAGGCGGGATGAAGGCCGACGAAGGGAGATGCCATAGACGACTCCACGCCTCGTACCCACACGGTGATACGAAACGGCCCGGGACGGAACGGTGAACGCCCTCACCACACCTTCCGCCTCCCGGGCCTCCGTGTCTGTCGCCTCCGCACACCTCCGCGATCGACATTGATCGCCAGGATGCTGTTCGTGTAGCCTGATGATCGCTTCAAGCAGCTTATTTATGCGGAATTCCATACCATCGGGGGGTGCGAGGGGGCCACTGTGCTGGACCGGGCCAACGATTCCGGTTTACCCAGCATGCTGGTCGGCCGCACCGGTGAGCTGACCGTGCTGGCCAGCCACGCGGAGGCCGCCTGTGCCGGGCGTTCCGGTCTGGTGATGCTCTCCGGGCCCGCCGGAATCGGCAAGACCAGCCTGCTGCGCGCCTTCCTCGACAGCGACACCTGCCGGAAGATGACCGTCCTGCACGGCACCTGCGGCCAGGTCGTGGCCGGCTCCGGCTACGGCGGCGTACGGGCCCTCTTCGGCCCGCTCGGGCTGACCGCCGACGACGCGCACGACTCCCCGCTGCTCCAGGGCAGCGCCCGCCGCGCCCTGCCCGCGCTCGCCCCCAGCCCCGGCGAGGACGAACCGGCCTCGCCAGCGACCTCCTACCCGGTGCTCCACGGGCTCTACTGGCTCGCGGTGAACCTCATGACCCAGGGCCCGCTCGTCCTCGTCCTCGACGACGCGCACTGGTGCGACGAACGCTCGCTGCGCTGGATCGACTTCCTGCTGCGGCGCGCCGACCACCTGCCACTGCTCGTGGTGCTCGCCCAGCGCACCGAGGCGGAGCCCGTCGCGCCCGCCGTGCTGGACGACATCGTCGCCCAGCCCCGCTCCTCGGCGATCCGGCTCGGCCCGCTGACCGACGCCGACGTGGCCGAGATGGCCCGGCAGACCTTCCCCGCCCCCGTCGCGCCGTCCTTCGCCGAGCGTGCCGCCGCCGTCTGCGGCGGCAACCCCCTCACCGTCACCCGGCTGCTGCACGAGCTGCGGGCCAAGGGGGCGCGGCCGGACGACACGGGAATCCGCGAGATCGCCGAGGTCGGCCAGTACGTGGTCGCCCAGTCGGTGCACGACCTGTTCGAGCGCCGGCCCGGCTGGGTCCGGGATGTGGCCACCGCGATCGCGGTGCTCGGCGAGGAGGAGCCGGAGCACATCGGCGCGCTCGCCGGGGTGCCCGCCGCCCGCGTCGAGGAGGCCGTGACGCTGCTGCGCGGCGCCGAGGCGGTGGCGCCGGACCGCCCCGACCTGGCGCACGACGTGGTGCGCTCGGCCGTGCTCGACGCCGCCGGGGCCGACGCTTTGGCCGGCCTGCGCGCACGGGCCGCCCAACTGCTCAGCGACATCGGCCGCCCCGCCGAAGAGGTCGCGGGCCAGGTGCTGCTGGTGCCCGGCACCACCGAGCCGTGGATGCGCGGGGTGCTGCGCGAGGCGGCCGCCCAGGCCGTGACCCGCGGCGCGCCCGAGGCCGCCGCCCGCTATCTGCGCCGGGTCCTGGAGGCCGAGCCCGACAGCGTGTCCGCCCACGTCCAGCTGGCCGGGGCGCTCGCCGAGACCCACCCGGCGGAGGCGATCGGGCTCCTGAAGGACGCCCTCGACCTCACCACCGACGTACGGGCCAAGGCGCCGATCGCGGTCCAGCTCGGCATGACCTGCCTGACGGTGCAGCAGTCACCGGCCGCCGTACGGACGCTCGGCGGCGTGCTGGACGCGCTGGAGGCCGAGCTGGGGCCCGACCCCGAACCCCGCGACGGCGAACTGCTCACCCTCGTCCGGTCCGCGTTGCTGATCAGCGGCTGTGACGAGAAGGCGACCATCACCACGGTCCGGGAGCGGTTCGCGCGGCTGGCCGAACCGGCCGGGGACACCCCGGCACAGCGGCAGCTGCTGGCCATGATGACCGTGCTCAGCGCGATGGAGGGCACCTCGGCGGAGCGTACGGTGCGTCAGGCCCGCCGCGCCCTCCACCCCTCGGGGGTCGCCCTCGGCAACTGGTCGCTGCTCTTCTCCGCGTTCACCCTGGGCCTCGCCGACGAGGTCGGGGACGCGATGGAGGCGCTGGACCGCTCGCTGCGGTACGGCCAGGAGAACGCCGCGGTGTGGAGTTACGTCCTCAGCCTCTCCACCCGGGCCCTGATGCTCCACGGCCTCGGCGCGATCCCGGACGCGCTGGCCGACGCCCAGACCGCCGTGGAGATCGTCGGCCACGAGCGGTGGGGCAGCCATATGACGATGCCCCAGATCGCCCTGGCCACCGTTCTGATCGACCGCGGCGAGCCCGAACGCGCCGAGGAGTTGCTGGGCCAGGTCACCCGGCCGAACCTGGACGGGTTCGTCATGGAGTACCACTGGTACCTGATGGCCCGCGCCCGGGCCCGCTGGGCGCTCGGCGACGGCCGGACCGCGCTGCGGCTGCTGCTCGACTGCGGCTCCTCCCTGGAGGAGACCGGGTTCGCCAATCCGTGCTTCATCCCCTGGTGGGCCGAGGCGGCTTCGGTGTACGCCGCCGAGAAACGCGCCGACGAGGCCCGGGACATCGTCGACCACGGAACCGAACTCGCCCGCCGCTGGGGCACCCCGCGCGCCCTCGGACTCGCCGCGCTCGCCCGCGGCGTGACCACCCGTGGGGAGGCCGGCGTCGGCCTGCTCACCGAAGCCGTCGCGCGGCTGTCCGCTTCCCCCGCCCGCGCCGAGCACGCCCGGGCCGAATTCATGCTCGGCACCGCCCTGCTGGACGCCGGGGACTCCCGCGGCGCCCGCGAACACCTGCGGACCTCGGCCGACCTCGCCCAGAGCTGCGGCGCGCTGGCGCTCGCCAAGAGCGCCCGGCGGCGGCTGGTCGCCGCGGGCGGCCGGATGCGCGAGATCACCGCCTCCCCGGTGGACCTGCTCACCGGCACCGAGCGCAAGGTCGCCACCCTCGCCGCGGCCGGGGCGGGCAACCGGGAGATCGCCCAGTCGCTCTTCGTCACCGTGCGCACCGTCGAGACGCATCTCACCAGCGTCTACCGGAAGTTGGGGCTGACCCAGCGGGCCGAACTGGCCTCGGTGCTGCGCACGCCGAGCGTCCCGCATCCACAGGCTCCGGCGTGGGTGTCCGCGGCACGTGGCCGTCATTGAGCTCGACGTCCCGGCGCTTCTCCGCACTCCGAATAAGTGCTCGACATATAGTCGTTCCATGCAGCTCAACGGGCTTCCGTTCCCCGGGCGGGAACGAGAGCAGGCGGTGCTGACGTCGTTCATCACCGAGCTGGCGGCGGGGCGCCCGGCCGTCGTCACCGTGTCCGGCAGTCCCGGATCCGGCCGGGGCCCGCTGCTGCGCTGGACGGCCCGGCTCGCCGAGGAGCGCGGGCTGCGCACCCTGACCGCCCGGGCCACTCCGGGCGAGAGCGAACTGCGGTACGGCGTGGTGCAACAGCTCCTGACGACGCTGGACGGGATCAGCGACCGCACCCTCGCGGCCCTTGCCGAACCGGGCCCGCACAGTGGACTGCCCGGCCTGGCCGAACTGCTGCGCAGTGCCCACCACCGGCCGACGCTGCTCGTCGTCGAAGGGGTGGAATGGCTGGACCCGGCCTCACGGCGCTGGTTCGACGCCCTGGTGCGGCGGCTGCCGGGGAAACCGGTCGCGCTGCTGTCGAGCGGCAGCGGTGTCAGCCACCACGGATGGTGCGGCGGCTCCGCCCTCCCCGGCCCGGTCCCCACCCGGCAGCTCGCGCTGTCCGCGTTCACTGTGCGGGAGGTCGCCACCCTGATCGCCGCGGTCTGCGGACGGCCCGGTGAGGAAGCGTTCACCGGGGCGGCCTGCGAGATCGGCGCCGGCAACCCCATGGTGCTCCACGAGGCGCTGGGCCAGTTCACCGCCCGCGGACTGGAACCGGTCGCCGGACGGATCCCGGAGCTGCGCGCGCTCATCGACGCCATCCGCGGTGAGTACGCCGTCCGCGCCCTCAGCGGACTGTCCGACACCGCCGTCGCCGTCGTACGCGCCCTGGCCGTCTGCGGCGAACTCCTCCAGCTGCCCCTGCTGTACGCACTCGCCGGACCCCACGCGGCGAGCGAACCCGGCCTGGGCGCGGCGCTGGAGGCCAGCGGTCTCGCCACCACCTCCGGCACCGGGCTGCGGCTGTGCTGCCCGGAGGTACGGAACTGGATCCTGGAGGACATGTCCGGCGACGAACGGGCCGAACTCCACGCCCGGGCCGCCGAACTCGCCCACCGGGCGGCCGTCCCCGACGAGGACGTCGCCCGGCTGCTGCTCGCCGCCCGCCCGCTCGGCGAACCCTGGGTCGTCCCCGTGCTGCGCCGCACCGCCACCGCCGCCCTGCGGGCCGCCCGCCCCGGCCACGCCATCGCCTGCCTGTCCCGCGCCCTTCAGGAGCCGCTGGACCTGGACGGGCGCGCTCAACTCGGCCTGGAACTGGCCGCCATCGAGGTGCTCGGCGCGCCCGAGGCGAGCGACCGGCGGCTGACCGAGATCATCCGCTCCGGTACCGGCGCGTCCGCCCGGGACCGGGTGCGCGCCGCCGACCTCGGCCTCACCCGCGGCGGTGTGGAGACCCTGCGGTCCGCCGTGGCGAGCGCGCTGCCCACGGCCCGCGACGGCGAACGGGAGGCCCTGGCCGGGCTGTTCCGGCTCACCGAACCGTGCCGCGACGACGACGCCGACCTGCTGCTGCCCGAGATCCCCGCGCTGCCCGCCCGCCCCACCGACCCGGCGCAGGCCGCCGCCCGCGCCCGTCAACTCGCCTTCCTGGGCGAGGACCTGCCCACCGCCAGGGCGCTGGCCCGGCGCGCCTTCACCGACGAGCCCGGCACCGACGCGCTGATCCTGCCCCGGCTCACGGCCGGCCGGATCCTGCTCCTGACCGACGACCTGGACGAGGCCGAGGCCCGGCTGGACGCCCTCCACCTCGACCTGCGGCGGCGCCACGCCCGGGCCGCCGCCGGGCTGGTGCTGGCCATCCGGGGTGAACTGAACCTGCGGCGCGGCCGGCTCGACGCCGCCGAACGGGACACCGCCGCCGCCGGGCGGGCGTTGCCCCACGCCCACTGGCATCCGTACCACGCCCCCTATCTGACCGCGCTGCGGATCACCGTCGCCCTGGACGGCGGCCACGCCGACCAGGCCAGGGAGCTGGCCGCCGCGCCCGTCCCGGCCGAGGCCCCGGACGGCGCGTCCTTCGCCCATCTGCTCTTCGCCAGGGCGACGGTGGCCTTCCGGGACGGCCGGCACGCCGAGGCCGTGGAGCTGTTCCTCGGCTGTGGCAGACGGCTGCTGCGCCGCGGCCGGGCCAACCCCGCCCTGATCCCGTGGCGTTCCATGGCCGCCGCCGCGTGCCACGCGCTCGGGGACCACGAGGAGGCGCAGCGGCTGAGCCAGGAGGAGATCGCACTGGCCCGGCGGTGGGGCGCGCCCAGCACCCTGGGCCAGGCTCAGTTGGGTGCCGGGCGGGTGGCCCACGAGACCCGGGACCACCGGCTCCGCGAGGCCGTGCAGACCCTGCGCCCCACCCCGGCCCGGCTCGCCTACGCCAATGCGCTGATCGACCTGGCCACCACCGAACTGGACGCGGGGAACCCGCAGGCCGCCGCCCCCCTGGTGGCCGAGCTGTTCACGTTCACCACCACCCACCGCCCCTCCAGCAGGCTCACCGCACGGGTGCGCGCCCTCGCCGAACGGCTGGGACAGCCCGCAGCGTCCGGGCTCGGCCCGCACCCCGCCTGGGCGACGCTGACCGAACCCGAGCGGCGCACCGCCACCCTCGCCGGACTCGGCCACGGCAACCGGGAGATCGCCGAGATGCTGTCGGTGACCCGGCGCACGGTCGAGCTGCGGCTCAGCGGCGCGTACCGGAAGCTGCGGATCGCGGGGCGCGCGGAACTCCACGCGCTGCTCCGGGCGACGGAGGGATACGGCACCGATGTTGCTTGAGCGGGACGCCGAGGTGGCACAGGTGCGGGAGGCCCTGAGCGCCGCCGCCGCGGGCACCTCCTCGCTGCTGCTGCTCACCGGACCGCTCGGCATCGGCCGGACCGCGCTGCTGCAGCGGCTGTCCCTGCTGGCGGGGGAGGACGTCCGCGTCCTGCGCGCCAACGCCGCCCCGATGGAGCAGGACTTCGCCCTGGGCGTGGTCCGCCAGCTCTTCGACAGCCTGCTGACCGGCGACCCGTCCGAGACGTGCGAACGCCGGCTGCGGGAACACGGCGCATCCGCCCGCATGCTCCTCACCGACGACGCCCTGCCGCTGGACGAGCACGGCTTCGTCGCCCTGTCCGAGACGGTGCTGAACGGGCTGCGCTCCCTGCTGGCCGACGTCGGCGCCGACAAACCGCTGCTGATCCTGGTGGATGACCTCCAGTGGGCCGACGCCCCCTCGCTGCGCTGGCTCGCCTACCTCGTCAAACGGCTGCACGGGCTGCGCGCCGTACTCGTCTGCGCCCTGCGCGACGGCGACCCGGGGGGCCGGCAGGTGACGCTGCGCGAGATCACCGACTCCGCACAGCGGGTGCTGCGCCCCGCGCCGCTGTCCCCCGGGGCCGTGGGGGAGATGGTCCTCGGCCAGTTCGGCGAGCCGGGCGACGAGGAGTTCGCCCGCGCCTGCCACGAGATCTCCGCGGGCAACCCCCTCTTCCTGAGGTCGGTCCTGGCGGCCCTCGCGGTCGAGAGCCACCGCCCCACCGCCGGACACACCGAGGCGGCCCGCCGCCAGCGCCCCGCCCAGCTGCGCGAGCGGCTGGCCCGCTGCATGCGCACCCAGCCGCCGCCGGTACGGGACCTGGCCGCCGCGATCGCCACCCTCGGCGACCAGGTCGGCGAACCCGAACTCATGGCCCGGCTGGCGGGCCTGGACCCGATCGGCTTCGGGGCCGCGCTGCGCACCCTCGGCCAACTCGGCCTGCTGACGGCCGAGGGGGAGCCGCGCTTCCGGCACCGCGTGGTGCAGGACGCCGTCGAGTCCTCGATGACCGTCGCCGAGCGCGAGCGCCTGCACGACACCGCCGCGGCCCTCCTCTACCGCAACGGCTCCCCTGCCGAATCGGTCGCCGCCCAGCTGATGGCCGTCACCGCCTCACAGCACCCCTGGGCGGTCGAGGTGCTGCGGACCGCCGCCGACACCGCGCTGCGCCGGAGCGCGCCGGACATCGCCACCCGCTACCTGCGGCGCGCGCTGCTGGACGCCGCGCTGTCCGGCGAGAGCCGCGGGCGGCTGCTGATCGACCTGGCCACCGCGGAGCGCGGATTCGACCCGGCCGCGTGCGAACGCCACATCTCCCAGGCGATACCCCTGCTGACCACGCCACGGCACCGGGCCGCCGCCGCCCTGCGGATCTCCCCGACCGTCGTCGGCGTGCCGCCGCCCGCGGTCGTCGACCTGTTCCACCAGGTCGCCGAGGAGCTGGGCCCCGCGTCCGCCCTGGAGGGCTCGGCGCGCGACGTGGCGCTGCGGCTGGAGGCGCGGCTGCGGTACGCCGAGTACGAGGACCCGGCAGGGCTGGCCGCGTCGGTGGAGCGGCTGTCGGCGCTGGGCGACGCGCCCCCGCTCGGCTCGACCGCCGAACGCGAGCTGGCCGCCGTACTGCTCGACGCCGCGATGCTCACGACCCGGCGGTCGGCGGCCGAGGTCGCCCGGCTCGCGGGCCGCGTCCTGGAGCGGGAACCGGCCACCGCGGACCGGGCCCACTCACCGCTGCCGCTGGTGGCGGTCGCGCTGGTCGCCGCCGACTCGGTACGGGGCATCAACTCCTGGCCCGCGCCCGAGCGGCACTCCCCACGGCAGGACGTCACGCCCGTCGACGCGCTCGTCCACGCCGAGCAGGCGCTGATGCTGGTGGCGCGGGGGCGGGCGGCCCGGGCCCGGGAGCCCGCCGAGCGCGCGATGCGGCTGGCCGGCGGGCACTGGCCGGAGGCCGGGATCCTCGCCACCGTCGCCCTCACCGGCGTCGCCCTGGAGCTGGACGACCCCGAACTGGTCGAAGGGCTGCTCGACGAGGCCGGCCGGCGCCGGTCCGCCAACCTGGCGCTCACCACCTCGCTCCAGCTCCTCAAGGCGTCCCAGGACGAGCGGCACGGCCGCTGGGCCAGCGCGCTGGACACCCTGCTGGCCTGCGGCCGGCAGCTGGAGGCGGCGGGCTGGCGCAATCCCGTCCTCTTCCGGTGGCGCCCCTGGGCGGCCGCCCTCCAGCACCGCATCGGCGACTCCCGCGCGGCGCTGGCGCTCGCCGAGGAGGAGCACGCCCGGGCCGAGGCCTGGGGCGCCCCCGTGGCGCTGGGCCGCGCCCTGCGGCTCAAGGGCCGGCTGCACGAGGGCGCCCGGGGAACGAACCTGCTGCGTGAATCGGCCGACGTGCTGCGCGCCTCGGCCAACGAACTCGAATTGGCCCGCTCACTCATTCTGCTGGCCCGGCGGATGGACGGCGGCGCCGAGGCGGCGGCCCTGCTGCGGGAGGCCGGAGCCCTCGCCGCGGCCTGCGGCGCGCCCTGGCTGGTCGAACGCGCCGAGCAGGGACGCGGTACGCCCGCCCCGCCGCCGGAGGCCGCGCTGACCCGTACCGAACGCACCGTGGTCTCCCTGGCCGGCGGCGGCCTCACCAACCAGGAGATCGCCGGCCGGCTCGGCGTCACCTCCCGCGCGGTCGAGAAGCACCTCACCCACGCCTACCGCAAGCTGGACATCTCCGGCCGTCGCCAGCTGATGGAGATCCTGCCCCGCCTGGATTCGGAAATCCTGCGTTAACGGGGCTAATTCAACGAGTGTCCAACCGGCTTCGGCCGGGCTTCCCGCATGCCCGCGCACCGGCGGGGGACCGTTCGATCCGGGCAAGTTTCCCGGCTCACCGAACCCACCGAACCGACCACCGAAACCCCGGGGTGCGGACCGAACCTCCAGGGTGCGGTACCACAGGATTGGGTGACGCGCCCCCTGCTGACGTTGACTCATGCACAAGGATCTCCCTAGTCTCCATTGTGCAAAGAGCGTTCGAATTGAATAGCCGCGGCTTTCGTTCCCGGGTATTCGCATCCGGTCCTTCGTGCCCGGTCATTGATAAACAGGAAGGGATGGCAGTCCCTTGGCAGTCTCCGCACTCGCAGATTCAGCTCGGCCAACCCCCCACGATCTTGAATGTGCTCAGATCGAGCACGCGGATCTTCTGTGCCAATTCGACCAGCCCGGGGCCTGCGTGGTCTGCCTCGACCCGTCCCTGACGGTCCAGCAGGCGAATCGGGAGTTCTTCCGGCAGTTCGGCGACGACTCCTCCTCGAGCGTCTGCGGCCGTGATTTCTGCGACCTGGCACACCCCAGCGCGCGGCAGGCGCTGCACCGGCAGCTCTCCCAGCTGGCCGACGGCACCCGCCACCGGTTCGCCGGCCATGTGATCGTCGTCGGCTCCCAGGGCACCGCCTTCACCTGCGCGCTCAGCGCCGTCGCCGTACGCGAGGGCACCTCGCACGTCGCCTCGCTGCTGGTGGTGCTGCGGCCCGTGGCGGGCGGCCAGGAGCTGGACATGGTGACCAACCGCAGAAAGATTCTCAGCGAAATCGAGGCACGCATTCTGGAAGGAATCGCGGCCGGGCTCTCCACCGTTCCGCTGGCCTCCCGGCTTTATCTCAGCCGGCAGGGCGTCGAATACCATGTGACGCGTCTGCTCCGTAAGCTGCGGGTTCCCAACCGGGCGGCCCTGGTATCCCGCGCCTATTCCGTGGGCGTTCTCAAGGTGGGTTCCTGGCCACCGAAGGTCGTCGACGATTTCGTGAAGTGATCCGCGCCCTCTTGTGAGGTGACCCGCTGGGCCGTGACGCGGTAGACGCGGCGGCGCTCGGCTCGCACATGGCCGAGGAGGGCCGTGCGTCACCGCGTCACGGCGCCAACCGCGTCAGGAGGGGCCCGAACCGTGGGCGAGGCGCAGCACGCTGAACGCGGTGAGCGCCACATGCAGCTGGGTGCGCTGCTCACCCGACTCCAGATCGCAGCCGAGCACCCGCTCGATCGCGTGCAGCCGCTGATAGAACGCCTGCCGTGACAGGTTCGCGCGCTTGGCGGCCACCGTCTTGTTGCCCGCCGCGTCCAGATAGGCGTGCAGGGTCGTCACCAGATCGGTGCCATGCCGCTCGTCGTGCTGCACCAGCCGGCCGAGCTGCCGTTCCACGTACTCCTGCACCCGCACGTCGCCGCGCAGCGCGTACAGCAACTGTCGCAGCCCGATATCGGTCAGTTCATGGAACGGTTTGTCCGGCGTCCCCGGAACGGCGGCGTCCGCGACCCGCGCCGCCTGCTGGAAGGAGCGCGCCGTCTGCGACAGGTCCGACACCTCGGAGCCCACGCTCACGACCGCGTCCGGATGGGACTCCCGTACGGTACGGCTCAGCCGCTCCACCAACGGCCGCCAGGGAGTGGCCGGGTGGAACGCCAGCAGCACGCCCAGGTGATCGCCGGGCACCACGCCGATCAGCACCGCGGCGCCGGCCGCGGCCATCTCCTCGGTCAGCCGCTCCTCCAGCTCCCCGGACTCCCCGCCGCCGGGCCCCCGGTCCAGGGTGACGAGCACGACGATCAGCCGCCGCCCCATGACCCGCATGCCCAGCGCCTCGGCCCGGGCCCGCGCCTCCCCGGCCGAGCGGCAGCGCTGCTCGACCAGGTCCAGCAGCAGCGTGCGCTGCGCGCGCCGCTCCCACCGGGTGTGCTGGGTCAGCCGGGCGATCGTCAGGGCCGTGGCCGTACGCTCCAGGACCATCGCATGCTCGGGACCCACCGCCGGGACGCCCGCGGCGTCCGGCAGCATGACCAGCCGCCCCCAGCGCTCACCCCGGTACTCCACGGCCGTCACCAGCCAGTTCTCCGGACCACGCAGCTCGGTGCGGTCGGGTGAGGGCGTGGCGCGGGACCGCCGCTCCCATTCGGTCAGCATCCCCTCGACGCCCTGGCCCGGCGGCCCGCAGATCACGGCCCGGTGGACCAGGTTCTCCAGCACCACCGGATGGCCGCTCAGCTCGGCGGCCATGCCCACCACCTCGTCCGGCTCGGCGCCGCGCAGGGTCAGCGCGGTGAAGGTGTCATGGACGTCCTGCGCCCGCCGCAGGGTCTCGATCTGACTACCGATGATCATGGAGTGGACGATCTGGGTGACCTCCACGAAGTTCACGTTCCGCGACAGCAGCACCAGCGGGAAATCCCGGGCCCGGCAGGCGTTCACCAGCTCCGACGGCGGCTCGTGATACCGCCGGACCAGCTCGATGACCAGGCCCGCGGCGCCGACGTCGGCCAGCTCCTCCACATACCGGCGCACCAGCGCCGGGTCCTCCGGCAGGGGCATCCCGGTGGTGAGGACCAGTTCCCCGCCCTTGAGGAAGGAGGCCGGATCGAGCAGTTCGGTGATGTGCACCCAGCGGACCGGACGGGACAGCTGATCATGGCCGGATACCACCTCCGGCCGCCCGGCGGCCAGCACCGGCAGCCGCAGCGCGTCGTCGAGGGTGAGCGGAGCGGAGCCGTTCATGCCGGTCACTCTGGCATCGCCTTGACAAAGTGTCCACCCGGTCCCGGTTGACAGAACGTCCATCCCGATCACCGGCCCGCGACACAATGATCATTGTCTTCGGCCGGTCCGCTCCCGCACGCTCGAAGAAGTCCCGAAGAAGTCCCGAAGCAGTCCGGTCACCGCCGTTCCGTGGGTGTTGGGAGAGATCATGACCAATCTGTCGCCGCAGCTCCGCCAAGCCACTCCGGTGGTCGCCGTCCGCGGGGAGGGCGTCTACCTCCACGGTGAGGACGGACGCCGCTATCTGGACTTCACCGCGGGCATCGGCGTCACCAGCACCGGACACTGCCACCCGCGGGTCGTCGCCGCCGCCCAGGAGCAGGTCGGCACGCTCATCCACGGCCAGTACACGACCGTCATGCACCAGCCGCTCCAGCGGCTGACCGCCAAGCTCGGCGAGGTGCTGCCCGAGGGTCTGGACAGTCTGTTCTTCACCAACTCCGGCAGCGAGGCCGTGGAGTCCGCGCTGCGCCTGGCCCGCCAGGCCACCGGGCGGCCGAACGTCCTGGTCTGCCACGGCGGCTTCCACGGCCGCACCGTCGCCGCCGCGTCCATGACCACCTCCGGGACCAAGTTCCGCTCCGGTTTCTCGCCCCTGATGAGCGGCGTCGTGGTGACCCCGTTCCCCACCGCCTACCGGTACGGCTGGGACGAGGAGACCGCGACCCGGTTCGCGCTGAAGGAGCTGGACTACGTCCTGCAGACCATCTCCTCGCCCGACGACACCGCGGCGATCATCGTCGAGCCGGTGCTGGGCGAGGGCGGCTACGTGCCCGCCACCGAGGGCTTCCTGCAGGGGCTGCGGGAACGGGCCGACCGCCATGGCTTCCTGCTCATCCTGGACGAGGTGCAGACCGGCGTCGGCCGCACCGGCCGCTTCTGGGGCCATGACCACTTCGGGATCCGCCCCGACATCCTGATCACCGCCAAGGGCCTGGCCAGCGGCTTTCCGCTGTCCGGCATCGCCGCCTCCGAGGAACTGATGGCCAAGGCCTGGCCCGGCTCGCAGGGCGGCACCTACGGCGCCAACGCGGTGGCCTGCGCCGCGGCCGCGGCCACCCTCGACGTCGTACGGGACGAGAACCTCGTCGTCAACGCCGACGCCATGGGCGCCCGACTGCGTTCCGGTCTGGAGGACATCGCCGCGAAGACCCCCGCCATCGGCGACGTCCGCGGCCTCGGCCTCATGCTGGCCAACGAGTTCGTCACCGAGGACGGCGAACCCGACCCGGCGACCGCGTCCCGCGTGCAGCGCGCCGCCGTCGACGAGGGACTGCTGCTGCTCCTGTGCGGCGCCTGGAACCATGTGGTCCGCATGATCCCCGCGCTGGTCGTCGACGAAGCGGCGATCGACGAGGGGCTGCGCGCCTGGTCCGCCGCCGTGAGCGCCGGAATCGCCGGTACCTCCTGACGCGCCTCGCCCTGTCACTCCCGTGAGCCCCGGCCGCCGCCCGCATCGCCCGGGCGGCGGCCACCGAAGGAGATTGCCGCTATGTCTGCCCTGCCCACCCCGTCGTTTCCCGCAGCGGGCGATGTCCTCGCGACGGTGTCCAAGAAGCTGTACATCGCCGGCTCCTGGTCCGACGCGGCCGGCGGCCTGACCATGCCGGTCGACGACCCGGCCACCGGCGAGGTGCTGTGCGAAGTCGCCGACGCGAGCCCCGCCGACGGACAGCGCGCGCTCGACGCCGCCCTGGACGCCCAGGAGAAGTGGGCCGCCACCGCGCCCCGCGCCCGCAGCGAGATCCTGCGCCGCGCCTACGAACTCATCCTGGAGCGCGCCGACGCGCTCGCCGCCCTGATGACGGCCGAGATGGGAAAGCCGCTGGCCGAGGCGCGCGGCGAGGCCGCGTACGCCGCCGAGTTCTTCCGCTGGTTCTCCGAAGAGGCCGTCCGCGTCGACGGCGGATACGCCACTATGCCCGACGGCAAGAACCGCATGCTGCTCATGCGCCGCCCCGTCGGCCCCTGTCTCCTCGTCACCCCGTGGAACTTCCCGCTGGCCATGGGCACCCGCAAGATCGGCCCGGCGATCGCCGCCGGCTGCACCATGGTGCTCAAACCCGCCCCGCAGACGCCGCTGTCCTCGCTCGCCCTCGCGGGCATCCTGGAGGAGGCCGGGCTGCCCGCCGGGGTGCTCAACGTCGTCACCACCTCCCGGGCCGGCGAGGTCGTCGAACCGCTGCTGACCGGCGGCCACATCCGCAAGCTGTCCTTCACCGGCTCCACCCAGGTCGGCCGCGTCCTGCTCGGCCAGTGCGCGCCCGCCGTGGTCCGCACCTCCATGGAACTCGGCGGCAACGCCCCCTTCATCGTCTTCGACGACGCCGACCTCGACGTCGCGGTCGAGGGCGCCATGACCGCCAAGATGCGCAACATGGGCGAGGCGTGCACCGCCGCCAACCGCTTCTTCGTCCACTCCTCCGTCGCCCCCGAGTTCGCCGACCGTCTCGCCCGCCGCATGGGTGCTCTCGACGTCGGCCCCGGCAGCCGCCCCGGCGTCGAGGTGGGCCCGCTGATCGACCGGGCGGGCCGCACCAAGGTCGAGGAGCTGGTCGCCGACGCCGTCGCGCGCGGCGCCGAGGTCCTGGTCGGCGGCAGCACCCCCGAAGGTCCCGGCTGCTTCTACCCCCCGACCGTGCTCACCGGCGTGTCCCCCGCCAGCCGTCTCATGGAGACCGAGATCTTCGGCCCGGTCGCCGCCATCCTCACCTTCGAGGACGAGGACGAAGTCGTCGCCACCGCCAACAGCACCGAATGGGGGCTGGTGGGCTACGTCTTCACCCAGGACCTCAACCGCTCGCTGCGGGTGAGCGAGCGGCTGGAAGTCGGCATGGTCGGCCTCAACACCGGCCTGGTCTCCAACCCGGCCGCCCCCTTCGGCGGCGTCAAACAGTCCGGCCTCGGCCGGGAGGGCGGCCGCGTCGGGATCGACGAATTCCTGGAGTACAAGTACATCGCCACCCCGGCGTGATGGGGCAGGGCTCCCTTCCCCACCCGGCCCCCGCCGGGCCCGGGAGGCGGGGTTCCTGCGGTTCCAGCCCGTCCGCGGCCTCCCCGGGCCCGGGACGCCTGCGGCTTCAGCGGGTTCGGCGCCCGTGCCGGCACAGGGCCTGGGGCGGTTGGTTCGGCCGGTCGTGGGCTACCGGGGCCGGGGGCGGGGCTCCTGCGTTCCGGCTTGTGCGGTGCGTACCGGTACCCAGGCCGGGGCGTGGCAGCCCGTGCGGCGCCCGTGGTGGGGCAGGCCCCCGGGGCGCTGGTTCGGCCGTCCATGGCCTACGGGGCCGGGCGTGTCTGCGGTGTCCGCCCGTGCGGCTCTTCCGGGGCCGTGGTCCGGGGCGGAACACTCGCGGATTCGGCCTGTCCAACCCCGGGCCCGGCCTCTGCCGCTGCCGGGCCCGGGACCGCGTTCCGGTGCGTGGGGCGTCTCTCCGTGCCGGCGTTCCGGGCCGGGCGCCCGCATCGCAGCCCGTCCGGCGCTTGAGGACCGGGGGCCGGGGCGGAGCCCCGGGTGCGGGGAGGGGCGGGGAGGGGAGACAGCCCCAGCCGGGAACCGCCACCGCGGGCGGGCCGTTGGCCTGGTGGATCCGTGGTGCGCAAGGAGGGGACCCATGGCCGAGCTGGTGCCCGGCGGCAACCAACCGCTGCCGGACGGCACGCTGACCATCCGCGTCCCGGGCCCCTTCGACCTGTCCGCGCTGATCACCGGCGACGACGGAAAGGTGGCGGGCGACGGCGACTTCGTCTTCTTCAACCAGCCCACCGCCCCCGGCGTCCGAGTCGACGCGGACACCATCACCGTGCGGCCCGGCCAGCTGCGCCCCGGCGCGAGCCGGGTCACCGTCGTCGTCAGCCCCGCCGACCCCGGCACCCCGCTCGGCCGGCTGCCCGCGCCCGTCATGAGCGTCACCGGAAGCGGCGGCGCTCCGCCGGCCCGGTTCGCCCCGCCCCGCCCCGGGGCCGAGACGGTGCTGCTGCTCGCCGAGATCTACCGGCGCGGCACCCGGTGGAAGGTGCGGGCGATCGGCCAGGGGTACGCGGACGGGCTGGCCGGGGTGGCGCGCGACTTCGGTGTCGACGTCGCGGACGACGGCACCGCGGACCACCCGGCCGCGCCGGAGCCCCCGCCCACCGGCGGCGACGGGATCCTGGGGCTCGTCAACGCCGCCCGGTCACGGCACGGCGTACCACCCGTGGCCCTCGACCCGCGGCTCACCCGGGCCGCCGAGGCCCACGCGGCGGCCATGGCCGCCCAGGGCGCGCTCGGTGCGCAGGACCCTGACGGGACGTCGCTCTTCCACCGGATCGCGGCCAGTGGCTACGCCCCGCTCACGGTCGCCGAGCACCTGGTCTCCGGGCCGCGCACCCCGGACGCGTTCGTGGACTACTGCCTGTCCGGTGAGGAGCGCCGCGGCCCGTTCCGGGACCCGGCGGTCGCCCATGTGGGCATCGGCCGGGCATCCGGCGCCGGAGACGTGTTCTGGACGGCGGTATGGGCGCGGCCCTTCACCGCGGACGGTCTGCGGCGCCTCGCGTCGGAGGTGATCGCGCTCACCAACGCCGAGCGCGCCGCCGCCCGGCTGGCGCCGCTGGCCCCCGACCCGCGGCTGACGGTGGCCGCGCAGGCGCACAGCGACGACATGGTCGCCCGCGACTTCTACGACCACATCAGCCCCGAGGGCAGCCGGCCCTGGGACCGGGCCGCCACCGCCGGGGCCACCCACCCCGGCATCGGCGAGAACATCGCGTGCGGGCAGCGCGGCCCGGCGGAGGTGGTCCGCGGCTGGATGGACAGCCCCGGCCACCGCGCCAACATCCTCAAGCCCGGCTTCACGCACATAGGCGTCGGCTACGCCACCGGCGGCCGCGCCGGCACGTACTGGACCCAGGTCTTCGGCGCGAGCCGGTAGCCGCCCGGGGAGCCGTCAGGTGACGGTGCCGGTACGGGACTCCAGGTCGCGCCGCGTGGCGTCGCCGTACACCCCGTCCTCGTCGCCGCGGATCCCGTACCACAGCTGGAATCGGGCCACGGCCTCGGTGAGCGTCCGGTCGTACCGGCCGTTGACCTGTCCGTCCCGGTAGACGTCGGGAATCTTCAGCAGACGCGTCTGGAGCTCGGACACCTGCGGACCGCTGTCCCCCTGGCTCAGCACCCCGGCCTGGTTCCCCGGTGGCGCCGGGACCGCCGTGGTGGGGGCGGCGGACGCGGTCGGCGGGCGGCCGGCGTCGGACGCCGTGGGGCCGCCGCCCGGTGCGGCGACGTTGATGGCCGCGCCGCCGGGGAGGAGCAGAACGAGGGCGAGGGCGACGCCCAGCCCGACTCCCGCGACGATCAGCACGGCGGTCCGGGGGTGGCGCCGTAGCGTCGCGGGCGGGGGAGCGGCGGGCTCGGTCGGCGGGCCGACCGCGCCCCAGGAGTCGGATGCCGGGACGCGGGCATCCATCTCCTGGGTCTCGTCCTCGGCGAGCCGGTGCGCCTCCGGGGGGAGCGCATCGCCCTGTTCGCCCGGAGGCCGGAACAGATCCAGGTCCTCCATCCATTCCTCCACCGGCCCGTCCGCGTCCTCACCGCCCTCCGCCCCCGGACGGAAGATCGCGGTCGGCTCGATCACGTGACGCCCGCCGGTCCGGTCGGGATCGGTTTCGGCTGCCATACAGACCTCCTTGTGCCCCACGCCGTTCAGCGGGGGATACGGACGGAAGTCCGGGAAGACTCAAGCCGATCGCCATTCGGCGATCGCGGGGCCGTGACGTTCACCCGACTGCCGCGCCCGGTGCCGGGCGTCCGGGGGGAAGCGATACGGAGCGGCCCCGGAACCCCGAAGGGAGCACATCGATGGAGCGGACCACATGTTGCGTGGTGGGCGGCGGTCCCGCCGGGATGGTCCTCGGGCTGCTGCTGGCCCGGGCGGGCGTGGACGTCACCGTCCTGGAGAAACACGGGGACTTCCTGCGCGACTTCCGCGGCGACACCGTGCATCCCAGCACCCTGGCGCTGCTGGAGGACCTGGGCCTGGCCGAGCGGTTCGCCGCGCTGCCGCAGCGTCATGTGCACTCCGTCCAGCTGCCGATCGGCCCGGACGGCGAGCTGTTCACCGTCGGCGATCTGAGCGCGCTGCCGGGCCCGTACAACTACGTCGCGATGGTGCCGCAGTGGGATCTGCTGAACCTGCTGGCGGACGAGGCCGGGAAGGAGCCGTCGTTCCGGCTGCGGATGAACACCGAGGCCACCTCCTTCCTCCAGGAGCGCGGCCGGATCACCGGGGTGCGCTACCGCACCGCCGACGGCGGCACCGGTGAGCTGCGGGCCACCCTCACCGTGGCCTGCGACGGCCGTGGTTCGCTGGCCCGTCGGCTGCCCGAGCTGGGACTGCGGGAGTTCCCCTGCCCGATGGACGCCTGGTGGTTCCGGCTGCCGCGGCACGAGGGCGATCCGAGGGGGCTGGTGGGCAACGTCGGCGACCGCTTCCTGACCGCCATGATCGACCGCGGCGAGTACTGGCAGTGCGCCGTGCTGATCCCCAAGGGAGCCGACGCCACCCGGCGGGCAGGTGGCCTGGACCGGTTTCTGGCCGCCTTCGCGGACGCCACCCCGTGGATGGGGGACCGCGAGCCGGAGCTGCGCTCCTGGGGCGAGGTGAAGCTGCTGGACGTACGGCTGGACCGGCTGCGCCGCTGGCACCGCCCCGGGCTGCTGTGTATCGGCGACGCGGCGCACGCCATGTCGCCCGTCTTCGGCATCGGCATCAACCTCGCCGTCGAGGACGCCGTCGCCGCCGCCCGGCATCTGGCCGGACCGCTGCGCGAGGGCACCGTGGGCCTGTACGACGTCCGCGCCGTCCAGCGCCGCCGCTGGCCCACCGCCGCGGGCACCCAGGCGCTCCAGCGGATCGCCCACGCCCGGGTCATCGCGCCACTGCTCGCGGGGCGGTCGCCGCTCGGCGACGGCAGGAGGCCGCTGCGGCTGGCGGAGGTGCTGACCAGGGCGCCCTGGCTCAAGCGGGCCCCGGCGTACTTCCTCGCGTACGGCGCGAAGCGCGAGCGGCCCCCGGTCTCATCGCTGCTGCGCGGGGAGTGAGGGCGCGCACGACGGCGGGGCCGGGTGCGCAGATACGTTTCTGCGCACCCGGCCCCGCGGGGCGCTCGGCTCGGTGGAGAGCCCGTCTCGGACGTCGCCCTCTCGGGCGGTGCCCCGTCTCGGACGACGCCCGTCTCAGACGATGCCCTCGGCGATCTCGGCCTCCTCACGGGCGGAACCGTAGGCGGAGGGCGTGTTGTACGAACGGCGGGCGACGAACCACCAGACGGTGGCCAGGATCAGCACCGCGGCCAGCGCGATCGACGCGTAGTTCATCGAATCGACCGTCACCGGGCTGGACTGCGGCAGGCAGAACAGCACCGTCACCAGCGCCACCCACACCACCGCCACCCAGCCGATCGGCTTGCTCCAGCGGCCCAGGTGCCACGGCCCCTTGGTGAACCGGTCCCCGGCGCGCAGCCGCAGGAAGACGGGGATCGCGTAGGCGGGGGTGATGCCGATGACGTTGATGGCCGTCACCGCGCCGTACGCGGTCTCCGAGTACAGGGACGGCAGGGCCAGCAGGCACGCCACCGCGACCGACAGCCACACCGCGAGCACCGGGGTCTGGGTGCGGCCGCTGACCCGCTGCCACAGCCGGGAGCCCGGCAGCGCGCCGTCCCGGCTGAACGCGAACACCATCCGGCTGGCCGCCGCCACCTCCGCGTTCCCGCAGAACAGCTGCGCGATGATGACGATCAGCAGCATGGCCGTGGCCCCTCCGGTGCCGAGGGCGTCGATGAGGATCTGCGCGGGCGGCACCCCGGTGGCGCTCTTCTGCGTCCCGGCGTAGTCCTGGATGGCGAAGGTCAGTCCCGCCAGCAGCACGAACCCGGCCACCCAGGACACCCAGATGGCGCGGACGATGCCACGGGCGGCGGACACGGAGGCGTTGGACGTCTCCTCGGACAGATGCGCCGAGGCGTCGTATCCGGAGAAGGTGTACTGGGCGAGCAACAGGCCGATGGCGGCCACATAGAGGGGATTCGACCAGCCGGTGTTGTTGACGAACTCGGTGAACACGAATTCCGGGGACTGGTGGTGGGACGGAATGATCGCCAGCGCGCCGACGATGACCGCGACTCCCGCCAAGTGCCACCACACGCTGACCGAGTTGAGCAGACTGACCAGGCGCACTCCGAACAGATTCAGTGTGGCATGCAACAACAGAATGCAGACGAAGATGACCATGGTCGACTGCGGGGTGGGGGTGAACCCCCACTGCAAATTGAGCAGGGCGCCGGTGAATTGGGCCGCGCCGTAGTCGATACCGGCGATCGCGCCCAGCAGTCCCAGCAGGTTCAGCCAGCCGGTGTACCAGCCCCAGGCGCGGCCACCGAGCCGGTCGGCCATGTAGTAAAGGGCGCCGGAGGTCGGATAGGCGCTGGTGACCTCCGCCAGCGCCAGGCCCACGCACAGGACGAACAGCCCGACACCGGCCCAGCCCCACAGCATCACCGAGGGGCCGCCGGTGTCCAGCCCGAACCCGTACAGGGTCATGCAGCCGGACAGAATGGAAATGACCGAGAAGCTGATGGCGAAATTGCCGAAGCTCCCCATCCGGCGGGCCAGCACCGGCTGGTATCCCAGCTCGCGCAGTCTTTGTTCTTCGTCCTGCTGTGGTGTCGAAACGGAACGGGACCAGGGTGTGGACATGACATACCTCCGGAAGGGGAAACGGGACGGTCAGCAGAGGTCGGAAAGAGTGGGAGAAAGGGATCGGCCGGGGAAGGGACGGCTCAGCCGCCGTAGCCGGGTCTGTTTCCGCGGGCGCCCGCCAGACAGCGGACCCGGGCGCGCAGGAACATGTCCTCGGCCTGCGCGCGGTCATTCGCGTCGGACGTGCGATAGGCCCAGGGGAGCGGGGTGAAATACGGCCCCAGCGCCTCGAAGACCCGGGCCGCCTCGGTGAATTGCAGCGCGCCCCACAGCGCGTGCGCCAGGTGGTTGAGATCCAGCAGCGAGCTGGTTTCCGGGTCCGCGTGGTCGAACCAGAGGCGCAGCGCCTTGTCGGCGTCGCGCGCCGCGTCCTCGGTGGCCCAGTGCAGGTCCAGCGCCTTCTCGTAGCCCCGCTCCTCGCGGTACCGCTCGACGTGGACGTACAGCGGCAGCACATGCAGCGGGGAGCCCTCGGGCGCCCCGGAGACCACCCACTGCACGAAGTTGACCGCCTCGGCCAGCGAACCGCCCGCCCGCCGCGCGTACACGAACTGCAGCATGCGGTGGTACGCCTCGCGGTTGTACGGATCGCGCCGGTCGGCCTCCGCCAGCAGCCCCCACGGGCCGGGGAACAGCAACGGCCCCGGCGGGTCCGTGCGGTGGTCCGGCAGCCGCTGCTCCTTGTCGAGCTGGGCCAGCGCCAGCTGGCACACCCAGGGCACCGGATCGGCCGGGGAGTTGTGCGCGGCCAGCTGGCAGGACTCCCACGCCTCCCGCCACAGCTCGCGGGTGCGCTGGTGCCCCTCGCGGTGCGCGCGCATGGTTCGCTCCACCACCACCCGGGTGTACATCACCAGCGCGGCGACACTGTGCGGCTCCTCGGCGCGCCACGCCTCGACCACATTGGACCCGGCCGCCACCGCGGCCAGCACCTGGGTGCGCTGCGTCCACCGGTCCCAGGTCGGTGTCGCCGCCAGCAGGTCGCGCATGGATATCCACCGGCCCGTACGCACGTCCTGCAACGCGATCCGCAGTCCGCTGTCGTAACCCGCGGGGTGGTAGACGGGGCGGAACACTTCCTCGGGCATCGGATGACTTTCGGACGGAGCGTGATGTACCGGGCGCGACGGATTCCAGGGCCTGACGAGTGGATGTCCGGGATCCTATAGCCATCCCGTCATGACTCAAGGGGGCCAGGGTCCGCATCCGGCGCGCCCACGGACCGGGTGTCCGGCAACCGGACACCGGGCATGGGCTCTTGACGCGGCCTCGCCGCTGCACCACGCTTTCAGCCAAGATCTCCGCTGCCACGGAACGATCCCACCGAAGTACGTCCCACCGAAGTACGTCCCGCCGAAGAACACCCCGCACACGAAGAACGACCGCCCACCGAAGAACCGGACATGCTGTCTGCAGAGCGTCCCCACCGCACACCGGCCGGCCCCGCGACCGGAGCGGTGCTCGCCGTCGACCAAGGCACCTCGGGCACCAAGGCGCTGGTCCTTTGCCCGGAGCGCGGTGTGCTCGGCTCCGCCGAGGTGCCCGTGCACACGCGCCACCTCGCCGGCGGGCTGGTCGAGGCCGACCCCGCCGCACTCCTGGCGTCCGTCGTCGACGCCGGACGCCAGGCCCTCGCGCGGGCCGGTGAGCCGGTCGTGGCGATCGGCCTCGCCAACCAGGGCGAGACGGTGCTGGTGTGGGATCCCGCGACCGGCGCCCCGCTGACCGATGCCCTGGTGTGGCAGGACCGGCGGGCCCGGACGGTGTGCGCGGACCTCGAGGAACACGCCGACACCCTGCGCGAGGTCACCGGACTGCCCCTCGACCCGTACTTCGCGGCGCCCAAGATGGCCTGGCTGCGCCGCCACCGGACCGGCGAGGGTGTCGTCACCACCAGCGACGTCTGGCTGATCCACCAGCT
The DNA here is from genome assembly GCF_040631655.1 of Streptomyces sp. NPDC019937. NCBI lineage: Bacteria > Bacillati > Actinomycetota > Actinomycetes > Kitasatosporales > Streptomycetaceae > Streptomyces > Streptomyces sp. NPDC019937. Next base: position 34,386 of record NZ_JBEYAL010000022.1, on the reverse strand, counting down.
CACCGGCGCGTTCGTCACCGACGCGGCCACCGCCGGGCGCACCGGGCTGCTCGACCTCGACCGCGTCGCATGGTCCCCGGAGGCGCTGGAGGTCTACGGACTGACGGGCGAGCAGATGCCCAGGGTCGTCGACGCGGACACCGTCACCGGAACCACCACCGCCTTCGGGGACGAGATCCCGCTCACCGGCGTCCTCGTCGACCAGCAGGCCGCCCTGCTGGCCCAGAGCGTCACCGAGCCCGGCGCCGCCAAGTGCACCTACGGCACCGGCGCCTTCCTGCTCGCTCAGACCGGCTCCCGGCCCCGCCGCGGCACCAGCGGCCTCGTGAGCTGCGTGGCCTGGCGGCTCGGCGGGAAGACCAGCTACTGCCTCGACGGACAGGTGTACACCGCCGCCTCCGCCGTACGCTGGCTCACCGGCCTGGGCGTGATCGGCGGGCCCCAGGACCTCGACCGCGTGGGCGGCTCCGTGCCGGACACCGGGGGAGTGACCTTCGTGCCGGCGCTCGCCGGGCTCGCCGCTCCCTGGTGGCGCGGCGACCTCCGGGGCTCGGTGACCGGACTCGGCCTCGACACCACCGCCGGCCACCTGGTGCGCGCCCTGTGCGAGGGTATCGCCGCGCAGGTGGCCGAGATCGCCGACGCGGCCGCCGCCGACCTGGGCGCACCGCTCACCACCCTCCGGGCCGACGGGGGCCTCACCCGCTCCGCGCTGCTCATGCAGGCCCAGGCCGACCTGCTGCAACTGCCCGTCGAGGTGTCCGCCCTGCCCGATGTCACCGCCCTCGGCGTGGGCGCCGTCGCCCGGCTGGGACTCGACCCCGGCCTGCCGCTCGCGCGGGCCGTCCCGGAGTGGAAACCGGCCGCCGTCTACACACCCCGGATCAGCGCGGACGAGGCCGCCGAGCGCCGGGCCGGTTTCCGGTCGGCCGTGGCCACGCTGCTGACCCACCCCTGAGCAACCGCCACAAGGAGCCAAGGAACCCAGCATGACCGTAACGACCACGGGTGACCTCCCCGGCGAGGTCTACGACGTGGCCATCATCGGCGCCGGGGTGGTCGGCACCGCCATCGCCCGCGAACTCGCCGCGCACCCGCTGCGCATCGCCCTCGTGGAGGCCTCCGACGACGTCGGCGACGGCACCTCCAAGGCCAACACCGCGATCCTGCACACCGGTTTCGACGCCACTCCCGGCACCCTGGAGGCCGGGCTGGTGCGCGAGGGCTACCGGCGGCTGAACACCTACGCCGCCGAGGCCGGCATCCCGGTCGAACCGCTCGGCGCCCTGCTCGTCGCCTGGGACTCCGAACAGCTCGCCGCCCTGCCCGCCCTCGCGGAGAAGGCCGCGCGCAACGACTGCCACGACACCCGGATCCTCGACGCGGACGAGGTGTACGCGCGCGAACCGCATCTGGGGCCCGGCGCCCTCGGCGCCCTCGAAGTCCCCGGCGAGAGCATCATCTGCCCCTGGACCACCACCCTCGCCTACGCCACCCAGGCGGTGCGCGCCGGAGCCGACCTGCACCTCAACTGCACCGCCGGAGCCATCACCCCGAGCGGCACAGCCGGCCATCACGAGATCGCCACCACACGCGGCCCGTTGCGCGCCCGCTACCTGGTCAACGCCGCCGGACTGCACTCGGACGAGATCGACCGGCGGCTCGGCCACACCGAGTTCAGCGTCACCCCACGGCGCGGCCAGCTCATCGTCTTCGACAAGTTCGCCCGCGACCTGGTCGGCCACATCCTGCTGCCGGTGCCCACGGCACGCGGTAAGGGCGTGCTGGTGGCGCCCACCGTGTACGGCAACGTCATGCTCGGCCCCACCGCCGAGGACCTCGACGACAAGCATGCCACCGGCTCCTCTGCCGCCGGGCTGACCCTGCTCCGCGACAAGGGCGCCCGGATCATGCCCGAGCTGCTGGACGAGGAGGTCACCGCGGTCTACGCGGGGCTCCGCGCCGCCACCGAACACCCCGACTTCCAGATCCGCGCCCACCCCGAGCAGCGTTACGTGGCCGTGGGCGGCATCCGCTCCACCGGGCTGACCGCCTCGATGGCCATCGCCGCACACGTCCGGGACCTGCTCACCCGCTGCGGCCTCGACCCGGGCCCCGCGCGGGAACTCGAACCACCCCGGATGCCGAACATCGGCGAGGCGTTCCCGCGCCCCTACCAGCGCGCCGACCTCATCGCGGCCGACCCCGCGTACGGCACCGTCGTGTGCCACTGCGAGCGCGTCACCCGGGGCGAGATCCGCGACGCGCTGCGGGCCACCGTGCCCCCGGGGTCGCTCGACGGACTGCGGCGCCGCACCCGCGCGCTGGGCGGCCGCTGCCAGGGCTTCTACTGCGGAGCCGCCGTACGCGCCCAGTTCGACGAGGCCCGCGCCACCCCCGCCGCCACACCCACCGAGGCCCGCCGATGAACGCCACCACCGACCGCACCCACCGCACCGTGGACGTCCTGGTCATCGGCGCCGGACCCGCCGGACTCGCCGCCGCCACCCGGCTGGCCGGGGCCGGAGTGGACACCGTCGAGGTCATCGACCGTGAGCAGCACGCCGGAGGCATCCCGCGCCACTGCCATCACACCGGATTCGGGCTGCGCGATCTGCGCCGGCTGCTCAGCGGCCCGGACTACGCCCGCCGCCACGTCGCCGCCGCGCTGCGCGCCGGGGCCGTCCTGCGCACCGGCGTCACCGCCACCGGATGGGCCGGGCCGCGCACCGTGGACCTCACCGCGCCGACCGGGCTGGAGCGCGTGACCGCCAGGGCCGTGGTCCTGGCCACCGGCGCCCGCGAACGCCCGCGCAGCGCACGGCTGGTGCCCGGCACCCGGCCCGCGGGCGTCTACACCACCGGGCAGTTGCAGCAAGCCGTCCATGTGCACCACCAGAACATCGGCCGCCGGGCGGTCGTCGTGGGCGCCGAACGCGTCGGCTACTCCGCGGTCGACACCCTCCGCGGCGCCGGGGTCGAGGTCGCCGCCATGGTCACCGGCCTGCCCCGCCACCAGGCCCACCCGGCGCGCCACCTCGCCGCCCGGCTGCGCCACGGCATCCCGCTGCTCACCGACACCACCGTGACCGGGCTGACCGGCCGCGACCGGCTGACGGGCGTCCGCGTGGGGCACCGGGACGGCCGGAGCGCGACGATCGGCTGTGACACCGTGGTGTTCACCGGCGACTGGATCCCCGACCACGAACTGGCCCGCGGCGCCGGAATCCCCCTCGACCCCGGCACCCGGGGGCCGGAGACCGACGCCGGGTTCCGTACCCGCGAACCCGGGGTCTTCGCCGTGGGCAATCTGCTGCACCCCGTCGAGACGGCCGCCACCGCCGCGCTGGACGGCCGGTTCGCCGCCGGTCCGGTGCTGCGCCATCTGGCCGGCGAGCCGTGGCCGGGGGCCCCGCTGCCGGTCCGGACCGACGCGCCCCTGCGGTGGGTGGCGCCGGGCCGGATCGCCCCGGACGGCCCGCCCCCGCCGCACCGCCGCTTCATCCTGCGCACCGCCGCGTTCCTCACCCGGCCGGTGCTCGTGGTCCGCCAGGACGGCCGTACGTTGCACCGGCAGCGCGTCCCGCACACCGTGGCCCCGGGCCGCCCGCTCCATCTGTCCGCCGGCTGGATCGCCCGGGCCGACGCGCACGGCGGCCCGGTACGGATCGGCGTGGAGTGACCGGGCCGGCCGGTGGCGCGGGCCCCGGTGTCACAGCCCGCGCAGCCGCTCCATCTCACGCCGGTCGCGCTTGGTGGGGCGGCCCGCGCCACGGTCCCGCAGCCCGATGGGCACGGTCTGCTCGCGCGGCGGCGGAGGCGGGCTGTTGTCCACGTAGCACTCGACCGCCACGGCCGCCCCGACCCGCTTGCGCACGATCCGCGACACCACCACGACCCGGTCCCGCCCCGCGTGGCGCAGCCGCACCTCGTCACCCTGCCGCACCGCTTGGGCGGGCTTGACGCGCTCACCGTTGACGCGGACGTGCCCGGCCCGGCAGGCCGAGGCGGCGAGCGAACGCGTCTTGGTGAGCCGCACGGACCAGATCCAGCTGTCGACCCGAACGGACCCCTCGTCTGAAGCCATACCCCGACTCTAATGTCTAAGGTGCGACGCATGAGCGCACATTTTGACGTCGTGGTCCTGGGGGCGGGGTCGGGCGGCTATGTGGCGGCGATCCGCGCCGCGCAGCTGGGCTTGCGCACGGCCGTCGTCGAGGAGCGGTTCTGGGGCGGCGTCTGCCTGAACGTGGGATGCATCCCGTCCAAGGCGCTGCTGCGCAACGCCGAGCTGGCCCATCTGCTCACCCATGAGGCGCACACCTTCGGCATCCGGGTGAACGGCGAACTGGGCCTGGACTACCGGGCGGCCTACGAACGCAGCCGGAAGGTGGCGGACGGCCGGGTCAAAGGCATCCACTACCTGATGAAGAAGAACCAGATCACGCAGTACGACGGGCGGGGCGTCTTCACCGACGCCCACACCCTGCGGGTCACGCTCGCCGACGGCCGGACGGAGGCCGTCTCCTTCGACCACTGCGTCATCGCGACCGGAGCCACCGCCAACCTGCTGCCCGGCACCTCGCGCGGCGAGCGGGTGGTCACCTACGAGGAGCAGATCCTCGCGCCGGACCTGCCCGGCAGCGTCCTGATCGCGGGCGCGGGCGCCATCGGCGTGGAGTTCGCGTACATCATGCACAGCTACGGGGTGCAGGTGACGCTCGTGGAGTTCCTGGACCGGATCGTCCCCCTGGAGGACGAGGACGTCTCCGCCGAGCTGACCCGCCGCTACCGCAGGCTCGGCATCAACATCCTCACCTCCACCCGGGTCGAGGCGATCAACGACGCGGGACCCGCCGTCAAGGTCATGGTGACCACGGGCGGCCAGCGCCAGACCCTGCAGGCCGGGCGGGTGCTCCAGGCGATCGGCTTCCGGCCGCGGGTGCGGGGGTACGGGCTGGACCGTGCCGGGGTCCGGCTGACCGACCGGGGCGCCATCGACGTCGACGGCCGGTGCCGCACCAGCGTGCCGCACATCTTCGCGGTCGGCGACGTGACCGCCAAGCTGATGCTCGCCCATGCCGCCGAGGCCATGGGCATCGTCGCGGCGGAGACCATCGGCGGCGCGGAAACCATGGAACTCGACTACGTGATGATTCCCCGGGCGACGTTCTGCCAGCCGCAGATCGCCAGCTTCGGCTGGACCGAGGCCCAGGCGCGCGAACGCGGCTTCGACGTCAAGGTGGCCACCTTCCCGTTCACCGCCAACGGCAAGGCCCACGGCCTCGGCGACCCCGGCGGCTTCGTGAAGCTCATCAGCGACGGCCGCCACGGTGAACTGCTCGGGGGCCACCTGATCGGCCCCGAGGTCACCGAACTGCTGCCGGAACTGACCCTCGCTCAAGCGTGGGACCTGACGGTCCACGAGCTGGCCCGCAACATCCACGCCCACCCCACCCTGAGCGAGGCGGTGAAGGAGGCCCTGCACGGCCTCGCCGGACACATGGTCAATCTGTGAGCGGAGCGGTGAGGCGCGTGCGGGCCGAGCTGGTCACCGGCAGGAGCTGGAGTCCGACGCGCCCAGGAGATTGACCGGGACGGTGACGAAGGAGAACTTGTTGCTGGCGCACACGCCGGGGAAGGCCGTGTTGCTCGAGTTGTAGACGTTGACATCGGGTCCGTCGTCCGCGGTGGCACCGGTCGCGCCGACCGCCAGGAAAGCGGCGGCGAGGGCGAGCGTGGACAGGGCCGTCTGGATGCGCATGGGAACTCCTTATGGGGATGAGTAGCCGGTTATACCCGGCTTGCCGCGCGGAGTTCGCCTTGTGCGGGGGATGGCGGCCCGGCGTCCCTCCAATGGGGGGAATCATCACCAGGTGTGATGTATGTCTATATGTGAGATAAAAACCCTGTGAAGGTGCGTTCGACCCTGGGGTTGCGCAGCGTCGCCGGGCAGGTGTGCGCCCTGATGCTGGTGATCGTGACGCTGCTGGTGCTCGCCACCGGGGCCACGCTGGTCCTCCAGGCCCGCGCCGGCCACGAGAGCCAGGCCCGGGGGCGTGCCCTCACCGTCGCGGAGACCTTGGCGACCGCCCCCGGCGTCCGGCGGGCGCTGGAGTCCCGCCACCCCTCCGCGATCCTCCAGCCCTACGCGATGCGGCTCCGGCGGGAGTCCGGTGTCGACTACATCGTGGTGACCAGCCCCCGGGGCATCCGGTACACCCACCCCGACCCGAAGCTCATCGGCACCCGCGCCGACCTCCCCCTCTACCCGGCCACGGCCGGCAGACCCTTCACGGACAAGGTCTCCGCCGTCGCCCTCTCCGCCCCCTCGATCCGCGCGGCCGCCCCCGTCGCGGGGGCCGGGGGCCGGGTCATCGGCATCATCAACGTCGGGGTCGCCCTCCACAGCGTGGCCGCTTCGGTGAATCGTCAACTGCCGATGCTCTACGGCTCCACGGCGCTGGCCCTCGTCCTCGGAGCCGGGGGCGCGGCGCTGGTGGGGAGGCGGCTGCGGCGCCAGACCCACCGGCTGAACCCCGCCGAGATCACCAGGATGTACGAACATCACGACGCCGTGCTGCGCGCCGTCCGGGAAGGCGTGCTCATCCTCGACGGCGAGGGCCGGATGGTGCTCGTCAACGACGAGGCCCGGCGGCTGCTCGGACTGCCGCCGGAGGTGCGTGGCGGGCGGATCACCGAGGCCGGCCTGGCTCCGGAGACCGCCGGACTGCTCGCCTCCGGCCGGCCCGTCACCGACGAGGTCATCCAGGTCGGGGACCGGCGGCTGGCCGTCAACCAGCGGCCCGCCTCGGGCCGCGGACAGCTCTGGGGCAGCGTCGCCACCCTGCGCGACACCACCGAACTCCAGGCGCTGACCGACAAGGCCGACGCGGCATGGGCGCGCCTGGAGATCCTTTACGGCGCGAGCGTGGGCGTGGGCACCACCCTCGACATGACGCGCACCGCCGAGGAGCTGGCCGGTGTCGCGGTCCCGCGCTTCGCCGACATCGCCACCGTCGACCTGCTGGAGTCCGTGCTGCGCGGCGAGGAACCGGTCGACGCGCGGTCCCGGATGCGCCGCGTCGCGGTCAGCGCCGTACGGGAGGAACGGTTCCGCCCGCCCTCCGGCCACACCCTGCTGACCGTCCCGCTCAGCGCCCGCGGTGTGCTGCTGGGGCAGGCCGAGTTCCGGCGTCTGGAGGGGGCCGCCCCCTTCGACGACGAGGACCGGTCCTTCGCCGACGAACTCGTCGGCCAGGCGGCCGTCGCCATCGACAACGGCCGGCGGTACGCACGCGAGCATGCCACCGCACTGGCCCTGCAGCAGAGCCTGCTGCCCCGTGGCCGCCCCGAACAACAGGCCGTCGACGCCGCGTACCGCTACCTGCCCGCCCACGCCGGAGTGGGCGGCGACTGGTTCGACATCATCCCGCTGTCGGGCGCGCGGGTCGCCCTCGTCGTCGGCGACGTCGTCGGCCACGGACTGCACGCCGCCGCCACCATGGGCCGGCTGCGCACCGCGGTCCACAACTTCTCCGTCGTCGACCTGCCGCCCGATGAACTGCTCACCCGGCTCGACGACGTGGTGGCCCAGCTCGACCAGGAGGAGGCCGCCGGATGGGGCGGTATCGGCGCGGCCGGGGCCAGCTGTCTGTACGCCGTCTACGACCCCGTCGCCCAGCGCTGCACCATGGCGCGGGCCGGCCATCCGCCGCCCGCGGTCGTCGGTCCCGGCGGCGCCGTGACCTTCCCGGACCTGCCCGCGGGGCCGCCGCTGGGGCTCGGCGGGCGGCTCTTCGAGGCGTCCGCGATCCCGCTGCCCGCGGGCAGCCGACTGGTCCTCTACACCAACGGACTCGTCCAGGACCGCGAACGGGACATCGACACCGGACTCGGCCTGCTGCGCCAGGCACTCGCTGCCACCGACGACCCCGACCCCGAGCACACCTGCGACGCCGTGACGCGCGCCCTGCTGCCGCCGCGCCCCACCGACGACGTGGTCCTGCTCGTCGCCCGCACCACCGCCCTGGACGAGCGGCACGTGGCCTCCTGGGACCTGGCCCCGGACCCCGCCGTGGTCGCCGGAATGCGGTCCGCCGTGGCCCGCACGCTGGCCGACTGGAACCTCGAGGAGGCGGTCTTCACCACCGAACTGGTCGTCAGCGAACTCCTCGGCAACGCCATCCGCCACGCCGGCGGCCCGATCCGCCTGCGGCTGCTGCGCAACCGCACGCTCATCTGCGAGGTCGCCGACGGCAGCAGCACCTCCCCGCATCTGCGCCGCGCCGCCCTCACCGACGAGGGCGGCCGGGGCCTGTTCCTGGTCGCCCAGATGGTCCAGCGCTGGGGCACCCGCTACACCGGCGAAGGAAAGATCATCTGGGCCGAACAGGATCTCCCGCCGGCGCTCGGCTGACGGCGGCGGCGACGGTGGCGCTCAGCTGACGATGGCGGCCGCCGTGGTCAGCAGCTCGGGGAAAGTGCCGGTGAAGTCGGGCAGCAGCCGCAGCGCCAGCGCCCACGCCTCCGGATCCTCGCCCAGATGGGTGGTGGCCAGCTCCAGGGCCTTGCGGCTCGCGGCGAGCCCCGCCGGGTCCGGCCCGTCCTGCCGCGCGCGGTGGTGGCGGTACGCCAGATAGGCGGCCGCGTCCCCGGCGGGCCTCGCCTCGTACAGCACGTCCAGCGGGGTCAGCGCGCCGAGGCCGACCGCCTTGTCCAGCCAGTCGTTCCGGCGGTGGGGCGGCGGTGGCAGCGGATGGTGGCGCACCAGGTCCAGGGGGGGCCGGCCGCGGCCCGGTGGACGTGTGCGGATGCGCGTGGTGCTCCAGCCGCAGCGCCGCCACGCCGCCCGCGGTGCGCAACTCCGCCGGGCAGTCGCCCGCCTCGGCGAGCACCACCAGCAGGGCGTCGGGGAGCGGATCGCGCTCATGCTCCCGGGCCAGCTCCGCCCAGGGCAGTCCCGGCCCGGCCTCCTCGGCCAGCCGCTCCAGCGCCGGTGTGACGAGGTCCCGGGTGGCGCCCTGGGCGCGCAGGAACGCCACCCGGCCCGCGGACCCCCGGGAGCGGTCCAGCTCCGCGCGCAGCACGGCCGGACCGTCCGCCGCCTCCAGCGCTTCCCGGACGATGTCATGGGTCGCCTTCGGCAGCGGATGCTTGCGGCTGCGGCGCTCGGGGAACTCGGTCTCCTCCAGCAGCCCTCGCACCTCCTCGGCACCGCCAGCGCCGCCACCACTCCACCCGCCGGGTCCGCTGTGTCTCCCCGCGCAGCGCGCCCAGCCCCATCCGCCCCCACAACGTCTCCAGCCGCTTGCCGCCGCCGGTGGTGCGGTCCGCGAGGGCCAGCAGCTCCTCCCGGGCGAGCCCTTCACCGCGCAGCGCGCCGCGCGTCACCTCGGCCAGCGTCTCCTCGACGGCCGAGGCCACCGCCTCCGCGTCCATCGGCAGCTGGTGCCTCACCCCGTCCGCCTCGCCGTCCCCCGCCGGGGCTCATGTGGACGCACAGGACCGGCGGCACGGGAGGGGTGCGCATCCGCTTCAGCTCCCCGTAGATGCTCAGGTCGGTCTCGGTGAAGTCCCGGTAGGACAGCGGCTCGAAGCCCTGCTCGCGCAGATCGGCCACATACCGCCGGTGCACCTCGTGCGGATCGACGCCCACCGGCTCCCGGCGGGTGCCGCCCGCGCCGTCCGGCACCGCACGGGTCGGCAGGCCGCCCTGCGCCAGCCGGACCAACGCCACATGGTTGATCGCGACTTCGGCCGCCAGGTCGAAGACCGGGTCGGCGCGCAGCTCCTCGTCCACGTACAGATGGCGGTGGATCAGATGCCGCGCCTCGTGGAACAGGACGAACCGCACTCCGCTCGGCCCGATCGCGACGAAGAACTCCGGGTGGTACAGCAGCAGACAGCTGCCGTCCCCCGTGGCCACCACCGCCGCCGTGTCCACCGCCGTGGTGGGGATCTGGTGGTGGCACTTGGCGTACAGCCACGAGGACACCACGCTGTCCTCGACCCCGAAGTCCAGCAGCGCCGCCTCCTTGAGCCTGCGGCCCTCCTCGGCCACCGCCGGATCGTCGGGCCGGCAGGCCAGCAGCGCCCGGCGGTCGGCAAGGTCGGTCACCCGCCGGCCCGGCGCGTGCCGGCTTTCCCCCGCTACCTGTGCCACTGCCTTCCCTCCGCTCCGACCGCACGGGAGCGTAACCCCTCGCCGTGAGCGGCCGGTCGCCGCCCACTACCCGAAAGCGTTATCCGCCGGGTACGACAACGCGGCCGGGAAGCGCAGGCGGCCACCGCGCGCTCAGTCGCCCGCTCAGCCCTGGCGCAGATCCCAGGCCACCTGGGCGACATCGGCGATCATGGCGACGATGTCCGGCCGGTCCTCCCCGCCGTTCAGATGGCGGTACTCGGTACCCACCGTGATCACCATGCGCTCGGGCAGCCCCGGCAGCGGGTGGGCGTTCTCGGCGATGATCTTGCGGGCCGCCTCCAGCGCGGGGACCCCGGCCGTGTGCAACTGCCGCGCCCGGTCCCGGATGTGCTCCAGATAGCCGATGTGGCCGCGGACGCCCTCCCGGTCCAGCACCGGCCCATGGCCGGGGACGATGATCTCCGCCCCGGTGGCCAGCACCCGCTCACAGGCGGCGATCACACTGTCCAGCGGACCGGCCCAGTGCACCGCGTGGTCGCCGGGGTCCCGCGGGCTGGAGGCGAAGATGACATCGCCGGTGAACGCCACCTTCTGCCGTGGCAGATACGCGATGAGATCGCCGGTGGTGTGCGCGGCGGGCAGCGCGGTCAGCTGCACCGGCACCTGCCCGATCCGCAGGTCCAGCTCGCCCGTGAAGGTCGTCGTGGGCTCGACGACCTCGGTGTCGGCCCAGTCGAAGCGTCCGAAGTGGCTCTGGAGATACCACCCGAGCGGCGTCGCCGGGTCGCTGCCGCGCACCATGGCGTGCAACTGCTGCGGAGCCGGTTCGTACTCGATGTGGCCGAGCGCCTCGCGGGTGGCCACGATGTCGGCGCCGCGCACGACCTCCGCGCCCCACAGATGGTCACCGTTCGCATGGGTGACGATCACTCGCCCGATCCGGCCTCCCTCGGGCATCAGCGACCGGCTGCGGTCCAGGAAGTCCCGGGCCATGTGCCGGTCGTAGGGGGTGTCGATCCAGGCGGCGGCGCCATCGGGGGACACGATCAGTCCACAGTTGGCGAGCCCCCATCCGGCGCTGGGCGTGGGGGACCACAGGTGAACACCGTCGGCGAGGTGGTGGAGCGGCGCTTTCGCATTCATGCCCGCACAGTACTCATGGAGAGCCGGACGTTCACTCCAACCCGTCCCGTCCCGTCCCGCCCCGCCTCGGTCGGGGCTCAGGCCGTCATGGGCCGGTCCGCCGGTCCGACCGGGGCCGGGAGGGCGGTCTCGCCGGTCAGATAGCGGTCCACCGCGGCCGCCGCCGAACGGCCCTCGGCGATCGCCCACACGATCAGCGACTGCCCGCGTCCCGCGTCACCGGCCACGAAGACCCCGTCCCGGCCGGTTCCGAAATCGGCGCCGCGGGCGATGGTGCCGCGCGCGTCCAGCTCCAGACCGAGCGGGCCGAACAGTCCCCCGTCCCGCTCCGGGCCGCGGAAGCCGAGCGCGAGCAGCACCAGATCGGCCCGCAGCACCCGCTCACCGCGTCCGTCCCCGGGCGCCACCGCCCGGCCCTCCCCTTCCGCCCCGACCAGGCGCAGCGCCCGGACCCTGCCGTGCGGCCGCCCCGGGCCCGGCGCGTCGCCCTCGAAGCGGACGGTGGTGGCCGAGAACACCCGGGCGTCCACGTCCGCCTCCGGGGAGGCCGCCAGTTCCCGCGCCTCCTCGTGCGCGGCGGACATCCGGTAGATCTTGGGGTACGTGGGCCAGGGCTCGCCCTCCGTCCGCTCGTCACCGGGCCGGGGGTGGATGTCCAGCTGGGTCACCGAGGCCGCGCCCTGCCGCAGCACCGTGCCCAGGCAGTCCGCGCCGGTGTCCCCGCCGCCGACGATGACCACGTGCTTGCCCTCCGCGGTGATCGGCGGCCGGTCGTAGTCGCCCTCCTGGACCCGGTTGGCCAGCGGCAGGTACTCCATCGCCTGGTGGATTCCGGCCAGCTCCCGGCCCGGCACCGGCAGTTCGCGCCAGGCCCGCGCGCCCACCGCTATCACCAGCGCGTCATAGCGCGCCCTCAGCTCGGCGGCGTCCACATCGGTGCCCACGCCCACGCCGGTGCGGAACTTGGTGCCCTCCGCGCGCATCTGCCGCAGCCGCCGGTCCAGGTGGTGCTTCTCCATCTTGAACGAGGGGATGCCGTACCGCAGCAGCCCGCCCACCCGGTCGTCCCGCTCGTACACCGCCACCGTGTGCCCCGCGCGGGTCAGCTGCTGGGCGGCGGCCAGCCCCGCGGGGCCCGAGCCGATCACCGCCACCGTCCGCCCCGACAGCCGCTCCGGTGGCTTCGGGACCGCGTAGCCGCTCTCCCAGGCCCGGTCGGCGATGGCGACCTCGACGTTCTTGATGGTCACCGCGGGCTGGTTGATCGCCAGCACGCACGCGCTCTCGCAGGGCGCCGGGCACAGTCGTCCGGTGAACTCGGGAAAGTTGTTGGTCGCGTGCAGCCGCTCGCTCGCCCGCCGCCAGTCGTCGCGGGACACCAGGTCGTTCCAGTCGGGGATGAGGTTCCCCAGCGGGCAGCCGTCGTGGCAGAACGGGATCCCGCAGTCCATGCAGCGGTCCGCCTGCGCGGTGACGATCGGCAGCAGCCCGCCGGGGACGTACACCTCGTCCCAGTCACGCACCCGCTCGTCCACCGGACGGCGCGGCGGGAGGCGGCGTGGTGTGGTGAGAAAGCCCTTCGGATCGGCCATGACCTCCTCCAGTACCCATGTCCGGTCTGGCCGCTTTCACCCCACTGTACGGCCGCCGGGCATCCGGTCCAGGGCCGCGGCGGCCTCGGCCATGATCCGCTCCACCAGCTCCGCGCACGACGGCAGATCGTCGATCACCCCCGCCACCTGTCCGGAGGCCATCACGCCGGTGTCGGTGCGGCCGTCCACCATCGACGCCTTCAGCAGCATCGGGGTGTTGGCGGCCAGCAGCACCTGGCTCCAGGAGAGCCCCTTGCCCCGTCGCATCGCCCGGCCGTCGCGCACCATGCGCGCCCAGCCCAGCCCGGACAGCCGCCGGAAGGCCGCGGCGTGGCGCACGGCGCGCACGAGCGCGGCGGCGCGCCCGGAGCGTTCGAGGGAGGCGACCAGTTCGCTGCGGAGCATCCGGTGGGGGAGCCCGTCCACCGCGGTGGTGACCGTGACGTCCGAGGCGGCGGCCGCCAGATAGCGCGCCTTCACCGCGGCCGGGACGGTGCTGTCGGAGGTCAGCAGGAAGCGGGTGCCCATGGCGATCCCGGCCGCCCCGTACGCGAGCGCCGCCACCAGGCCGCGCCCGTCGTGGAAGCCGCCCGCGGCCACCACGGGGATGTCCACCGCGTCCACGACCTGGGGGAGCAGCACCGTGGTCGCCACCTCGCCGGTGTGCCCGCCGCCCTCGCCGCCCTGCACCACCACCGCGTCCGCGCCCCAGCCCGCCACCTTCTCGGCGTGCCGCCGGGCGCCCACGGAGGGGATGACCACCACGCCCGCGTCCTTCAGCCGGGAGATCAGCTCCGGTTTCGGCGCCAGCGCGAAGGACGCCACCCGCACGCCCTCATCGATGATGATCCGCACCCGTTCCCCGGCGTCCCCCGCGTCGGCCCGCAGATTGACGCCGAAGGGCGCCTCGGTGCGGGACGCCACCTCCCGCACCGCCGACCGCAGCCGCTCCGGGGACATGGTGGCGGAGGCGAGGATGCCCAGCGCTCCGGCGTTCGCGGCAGCCGAGACCAGCCGGGGGCCCGCCACCCACCCCATGCCCGTCTGGACGATCGGATACCGGACGCCGACGAGCCGGGTCAGCGCGGTGTCCATCAGGGCCGTACCTCCCGCTCGCGCAGCCCCGCCGGATCGATGACCTCCCGGACCAGCCGCAGCTCCTCGGCGGTCGGCTCCCGGGTGGCGGGAGCGCCGTCGGCCACGGCGAGCGGGAAACCGGTCGCCTCCCGTACCCGCTCGGCGGGCACGCCCGGGTGCAGGGAGCGCACCCGCATGGTGCGCCCGGGCGTCTCGAAGTCGAGCACCGCGAGGTCGGTCACCACGCGGGGGATGCGGTGGAAGCGGGTCGCGGCGGGACCGGCGGCCGCGGCCCGGTCGTAGCCGACGCCGCACACCATGTCGACGCGCTCGACGAAGACGCGCGGGGAGTGCCGGGGCACCCAGTAACTCGTCGGATTGTTGAGGGTGTTGACGGGCGCTCCGCGCACCCCCAGCAGCTGCCGCCGGGGCTGCTTCCAGTCGCCGATGCAGGAGATGTTCTGGTTGCCGTAGGGGTCGAGCTGGCTCGCGCCCATCATCACATGGCGCTTGCCGCCCATGACCAGCCCGAGGTGGCGGCGGTACGGCAGCCAGCCCTCCACGGTCTCGTCATCGGCGCCGGTCAGCAGCGCCTCGCCGTCGGTGAGCAGCAGATCCGGCGCGAAGGTGAGCCGCGCGAGCCGGGCGCCGAGCCGCGGTATGAGACCCATCGGGGCGGCCAGCACCTCCCCGTCGCCCCGCCAGGCCTCGGCGCAGGCCAGCACGCAGTACTCGGCCCGGGTGACGGTCATACGTCCCCGCCCTCCTTCGCGTACGCCGCGACCGCGGCCTGGTACGTGTCCTCGTCCCCCGCCAGGAACCGCCGGGTGAACGCCTGCCACGCGGCCGGGTCGGCGGCGGCCTTCGCGTAGGCGCGCTGGAACGCCTCGTCCCGTCCGTAGTCGGGGGCGCACGAGGTGAAGTGCGCGCCGTGCGGAGTCTCGATCACGCCGGTCACCGCATGGCGTCCCACCAGCAGCGTCTGCGGACCGGCCGCCGCCAGGAACTCCGAGGCGGCGACGACGCGTTCGCAGGAGAGGTACGCCTGCTCGGCCGCCTCGCAGAACAGGTCGTCGAAGTACGGATCGGGGCCCAGATACTGGCCGTTGCCCTGCGCGTCGGCCCGGTTGAGGTGGACGAGCGCGACGTCCAGCCGCAGCGCGGGCACCGCCACCAGCTCCTCGCCGTCCTCGTACGGCGAGAGCACCGTCCGCAGGAAAGGGTTGACCGTCATCACGTCCGATCCGAGCCCTGCCCGGATCGGCAGGAAGGGCAGCCGGTGCACGGCCGCGGTCAGTCCCCACAGGAGCATCGCCTCGTCCAGCTCCACCAGCTCGAAGTCCGCGCGCTCGCGCGCCGCCCGGAAGTGCGGCTCCAGCGGAATCGAGTCCAGCGTGGCGAAGGCCGTGACCAGCTTGCGGACCTTCCCGGCGGCGGCCAGCAGCCCGACGTCCGGTCCGCCGTACGAGACCACGGTCAGGTCGCGGACGTCCGAGCGCAGCAGCGCGCGCACCAGGGCCATCGGCTTGCGCCGGGAGCCCCAGCCGCCGATGCCGACCGTCATCCCGCTCTCGATCCGGCCGACGGCCTCCTCCGCGGTCATCCGCTTGTCGCTCACCGCCGCTCACCTCCGCCGATCCGGGATCCTTCGCCGGGCCGGGATCCGCTTCCCGCCCCGCCCGAGACGAACGCCTCCCGGTGCTGGTCGGAAAGCCCCGCGAGATTCGCCTCGAAGGTGAAGCCCTGCTCGTAGCGGTAGCTGCGGTGGACGTCGACCGGGTCGATGCCGTTGATGGCCGCCTTGGCGAGCCGCAGCAGCGCGCCGTCCTTGGCGGCGATCTCCCGGGCCAGCTCCAGCGCGGCCTCCCGCAGCGCGGCGCGGGGCACCACCCGCCACACCGAGCCGTGCCGGTGTAATTCCCCGGCGGTCGCGGTGCGCGAGGTGTAGTACAGCGCGCGCATCAGATGCTGGGGGACGAGCCGGGCCAGATGGGTGGCCGCGCCCAGCGCTCCCCGGTCCAGCTCCGGCAGCCCGAACGTCGCGTCCTCGGCCGCCACGATCGCGTCCGCGTTGCCCGCCAGACCGATGCCGCCGCCGAGACAGAAGCCGTGCACGGCGGCGACGACCGGGACCGGGCAGTCGTAGACGGCCGCGAACGCCGCGTGGCAGCCGTGGTTGGCGCCGATGAGCGCCTGGTGCCCCTCGGTGCGCTGCATCTCCTTGATGTCCACCCCCGCGTTGAACCCGCGCCCCTCGGCCGCCAGGACCACGCAGCGCACCCCCGGGTCGGCGCCCGCGGTGCGCAGCGCGTCGGCCAGCTCGTACCAGCCGCGCACGGGAAGGGCGTTGACCGGTGGGAAGTCCACGGTGACGACGGCGACGCCCGCTTCGGGAACGGAGGTGGAGACACCCATGAGCAGATCCGCTACCTTTCCACCAAACGTTTGTTAGGTTTGAAGGTAGCAGCGCCCGGCGCACAGCGGGAGGGTGAGAAAGGGCCATGGCCGTCGCCATCGACCTGTCCGGCCGCGTCGCCGTCGTCACCGGGGGCACTCGTGGCGTCGGCGCGGGCATCACCCGGGCCCTGCTCACGGCGGGTGCCGAGGTCGCGGTCTGCGCCCGCCGCCCACCGGACCATCCGGTCGCGGCCGCCGGGCGCACGGCCCGCTTCCGGCCGCTCGACGTGCGGGACCCGGCCGCCGTCGCGGACTTCTTCGCCTGGGTGCGCGAGACCTACGGCCGCCTGGACGTCCTGGTCAACAACGCCGGAGGCAGTCCGTACGGGCTGATGGCCGACTCCGGCCCGCGCCGCGCCGCGCGGATCGTCGAACTGAACCTGATCGCCCCGATGACGGTCGCCCTCGGCGCCCATGAGGTGATGCGCGATCAGGACGGCGGCGGATCGATGGTGATGATCGGCAGCGTCAGCGGCACCCGTCCCTCGCCGGGCACGGCCGCCTACGGAGCCGCCAAGGCGGGCCTGGACAACCTCGCCCGCACCCTCGCCGTGGAATGGGCCCCCGCGATCCGGGTCAACACCCTGGTCCTCGGCATGGTCCACACCGAACTCGCGCATCTGCACTACGGCGACGCCACCGGTGTGGCCGCCGTGTCCCGCACCGTGCCGCTGGGCCGCCTCGCCGACCCGGCGGAGGCCGGTGACGCGTGCGTCTTCCTCGCCTCGGATCTCGCGGCCTACATCACCGGCGCGAGCCTGGCCGTCCACGGCGGCGGAGAGCGCCCGGCGTTCCTGGCGGCGGCACGGCCGCCGGCGCACGCACCATCCGCAGAAGGAGGAACAGGATGACAGGCATCTGCACCGGACGCGTCGCCGTCGTCACCGGCGCCGGCCGCGGCCTCGGCCGGGCGCACGCGCTCGCTTTCGCCGCCGAGGGCGCCCGGCTCGTCGTGAACGACCTCGGCGTCGGGCCGGACGGCGCCGGGGAGTCCTCGGGCCCCGCCCAGGAGGTGGTCGAGGAGATCCGGGCCCACGGCGGCCGGGCCGTGGCCCACGCGGGCGACATCGCCACCGCCGACGGCGCGGCCTCCCTCGTGGCCACCGCCCTCGACACCTACGGGCGGCTCGACACCCTCGTCAACAACGCCGGATTCCTCCGTGACCGCATGCTCGTCAACCTCGGCGAGGACGACTGGGACGCCGTGATCCGCGTCCACCTCAAGGGGCACTTCCTACCCCTCAAACACGCCGCGGCGCACTGGCGCGCCGAGGCGAAGGCGGGCCGTACCCCCGCCGCGCGGGTGATCAACACCAGCTCCGGGGCCGGACTGCTGGGGAGCGTCGGGCAGGGCAACTACGCGGCGGCCAAGGCCGGGATCGTCGGCCTGACCCTCGTCGCCGCCGCCGAGCTGGGCCGCTACGGGATCCAGGTCAACGCCGTCGCCCCGGCGGCCCGCACCCGCATGACGGAGTCGACCTTCGCCGACACCATGGCGGCCCCCGACGAGTCCGGCGCGTTCGACGCGATGGCGCCCGGCAACGTCTCCCCGCTCGTCGTCTGGCTCGGCTCCGCCGCCTGCGCCGGGGTCACCGGACGGGTCTTCGAGGCCGAGGCCGGGCGCATCACCGTCATGGAGGGCTGGCGGCCCGGGCCGACCGCCGACAAGGGCGCCCGCTGGACCCCGGCCGAGGCAGGTGAGGCCGCGGCGAAGCTGCTCGCCGGTGCCCGGCCGCCGGGGCCGGTGTACGGGGCGTCCTGACGCGCCCGACTCAGGGCACGCATCCGGCGCGCCGCAGCACCGTCAGGAACCGGGAGGCGAAGACCGGGTGACCGTCGGCCGAGGGGTGCAGCCGGTCCAGCCCCTCCGGCTCGAGCAGCAGCCGTGCGCAGCTGGGCCCGAACACCTGCGGACCGTGGACGTAATGCAGGTTCTTGTCGCCGTGGTCGCGCAGCAGCGTCACGGCCCGCCGTATGTGCGCCCGGCACTCGCGCATCGTCATCCCCGACGGCCCGGGCACCTCCTCCCGCTCGGGCGCGGTGATGGTCGACATCACGGCGAACGGGGTGTCGGGGTGCCCTTCCCGCACGGTGCGCACGAAGCCGACGAGTGCCGAGGCCAGCGCGTCGCGGTTGTGGCTGCCGAGCGCCTGGATGTTGATGCCGACGCACATGGTGAGCAGCTCGGCCGGGAGGTCCCGCATCAGCCGCGCCGTCATCGGCTGGAGGCAGCAGGCCGCCCCGAGGGCCAGCGAGGTCAGGTCCCAGCCGGCACGGCGCGCCACCAGGGCGGCCCAGGTACGGCTCGGCGACGCGGCCCCGCGGCCCTGCGAGATGGAGCTGCCGAAGTGGACCCAGCGCGGCCGCCGCTCCGCGCTGTCGCGGCTCTCGGACTCGACGGCCGACCCTGCGTCCAGGGTCAGCCCCCGCAGCCGGAACCGGTGGTAGTACGGCAGCCACAGCTCGACCGCCGTCATACGCCCCGGCAGCCCCTCGATCCGGACCTCCGCGTCCCCGCCGTGCGTCTCCAGAGGGGCCGTGGCCGTCCGCCGCCCGTCGCACACCACATCGAGCCGGGCCCGCTCCTCGGGTCCGTTCAGCTTCGGCGGGGGATCGGCCTGGTAGCGGCAGACGAGCGAGGAGCTGTCGGTGCGCAGGGTCACCCGCACCCCGGACGGCATCGCGGCCCGCCCCAGCCCGCCCTCGGGGAGGTACAGCGCGGCGTCCTCGTACGGCAGCCGCCAGGGAGCCGTCCATCCGGGGCCGCGCTGGAGGGACACCGCGCCCCGGTAGGTCAGGCGCGGATCGTCGTCACCGATGTCGAGCGGGGCGGGCCGGTCGTGCATGACAGGGAGTCTGGCACGCCCCACCGACAACGAGGCGGCGGCGAGCGCGGCTCAGATGCTGATGCCGTGGGCGCGCAGGTAGCTCAGCGGGTTGATGTCCGAACCGTAGGCGGGCCCGGTGCGCACCTCGAAGTGCAGATGCGGGCCGGTGGTGTTCCCGGTCGAGCCCGAACGGCCGATCTGCTGGCCGACGGTGACGCCCTGCCCGGCCCGCACCGACAGCTGTGACAGGTGCGCGTACTGGCTGTACTTGCCGTCCGGGTGCCGGATGACCACCTCGTAGCCGTACGCGTCCGCCCAGCCCGCCGAGACCACCTGGCCCGTGGCCATGGCCTTCACCGAGGTGCCGACCCCCACGGGGAAGTCGATGCCGGTGTGATGGCCGCTCGACCAGCTGGACCCGGACGCCCGGTACGAGGTGGTGGGGCTGACGCCGCTGACGGGAGCGGTGAAACCGGTGGCGGCGGCGGGCTTCGCGGCGGACTTGCTCGCGTGCCGCTCGGCGTGGTGAGCCTTGGCCTGGGCTCTGTGCTTGGCCTGGGGCTTCGCTGCGGGCTTGGCCTTCGCCTCGGGCTCGGCCTTCGGCGTGGCCTTGGTCCCGCTCAGGGAGAGCTTCTGGCCGGGGTAGATCAGGTCGGGGTCGGAGCCCACCGTCGCGCGGTTGTTCTCGTAGAGCGCCTGCCAGCCGCCGCGCACATCCTGCGTGTCGGCGATCCGGGACAGGGTGTCGCCGCCCACGACCACATAGGGGCCGGACTTCGTGGTCGCGTTGCCCGGCAGGCTGGTGGGCGTCGGCTTGCTGTGCCGCACCCGCTCGGAGGTGCTCGCACTCTCCTTGGCCACCGTCTTGACGATCTTCGGGGCGCTCTGCGGCGCGGCGCCGCCCTGCGCCAGACCGGCCTTCCCCGAGCACACCGGCCAGGCCCGCGGCCCCTGGGCGTCGAGCACCTTCTCGGCGACCGCGATCTGCTGGTCCTTGGTGGCCAGATCGGCCCGCGCCGCGTAGGCGGTGCCGCCGTACGCCTCCCAGGTGCTCTGGGTGAACTGCAGCCCGCCGTAGAAGCCGTTCCCGCTGTTGATGTCCCAGTTGTTCGTGGACTCGCACTGGGCGACCTTGTCCCAGGTCTCGCTGGAGGCGGCGTTCGCGCCCGCGGCGGCGACGAGGGGAAGCGCGATGCCGGCGCCGCCCGCCGTGACGCTCAGCGAGGCACGGGAGATGCGGTTGGGCTTGTAACGGCGGTGGCGTCCCCGTAAGGGCATGGACGGCTCCTTCTCCTGCTGCCTGTGAGGTGCTGCCCGTGAGGCGGGCTGCCAAAGCGGGCCAAACATAAGGGGCCCGATTTGGCCACAACAAGAGGGAGTTCACACCGAAAAAGGGCCACAGCGCGCTGTGCTGCGGCCCTCTTCCGGTGATGTGATGTGCATCACATGATTTCGGTCGGTGGTTCAAGTGGAACACAGGGTGACGGGCGGGTGAGGCCGTGTCGCATCGGCCCCACAGGTCACACCCGTACCGCCAGGGACAGTGCGAAGCGGCCCTCCGCGTCGGTCCACCAGCGCCGTGACTCCAGCCCCGCGGCCGCCAGTTCGGTGCGCACCTTCTCCTCCCGGAACTTCGCGGACACCTCGGTACGGACCTCCTCCCCGGCCGCGAAGGACACCGCCAGATCCAGCGCGGGGATCTTCACGGCGAGGTCCTTGCGCGCCCGCAGCCGCATCTCGATCCACTCCCGCTCGGCGTCCCACACCGCCACATGGTCGAAGTCCGCGGGGTCCAGCTCGGCGCCCAGTTCGCGGTCCAGCACCCTGAGCACGTTCTTGTTGAACTCCGCGGTGACGCCCTGCGCGTCGTCGTACGCGGCGACGAGCGTGGCCTCGTCCTTGACCAGGTCGGTGCCCAGCAGCAGCGCGTCACCCGGCGCCAGCAGGGCGCTCACCGAGGCCAGGAACTCCGCCCGCTCGGGCGGCAGCAGATTGCCGATCGTGCCGCCGAGGAACGCCAGCAGGCGCGGCCCCGGGATGTCGTCGGGCAGTGTGAGCCCGCCGAGGAAGTCGGCGACCAGCGCGTGCACGGTCAGCTCCGGATGGTCGGCGAGGAGGGCGTGCCCGGCCGACTCCAGGGCGCTCTCGCTGACATCCACCGGGACGTAGGCGTGCAGATCCGGCAGCGCCTCGATCAGATGACGGGTCTTCTCGGAGGACCCGGAGCCCAGTTCGATCAGGGTCCGGGCGCCGGTGGCGTCCGCGATCTCCGCCGCGCGCGCGATCAGGATCTCCCGCTCCGCGCGCGTCGGGTAGTACTCGGGCAGCCGGGTGATCTCCTCGAAGAGTTCGCTGCCGCGGGCGTCGTAGAACCACTTCGGCGGCAGCTGTTTGGGGGTGCGGGTCAGCCCCTCGGCGACATCGGCACGCAGGGCCGCGGCCGTGGCGTCGGGGGGCAGGGTGCGGGTGACGGTGAAGGGGCTCACGCGGAACCCTCCTTGAGTGCGGTGAGAAGTACGTCGGTGCGGGTCGCGGTGAGCAGCGTGCGGTCGGGGACCTCGGTCCACTGCGGATCGTCGTCGTACGGCTCGGAGGCGACCACGACCGCGCGGTCCGGGCCGGTCAGGTACCACAGCGTGTCGCCCCAGGCGGTGGCGGCGATCGTCTCGCCGTCCATGAGCAGCAGGTTGAGCCGCGAACCGGGGGCGGC
Source organism: Streptomyces sp. NPDC019937 (assembly GCF_040631655.1). Taxonomy (NCBI): domain Bacteria; kingdom Bacillati; phylum Actinomycetota; class Actinomycetes; order Kitasatosporales; family Streptomycetaceae; genus Streptomyces; species Streptomyces sp. NPDC019937. The sequence continues at coordinate 12,432 of NZ_JBEYAL010000022.1, read as the reverse complement.
GGCGGCCACCGCCTCGGTGGTTTGGGCCAGCGCCTCGCCCGGCTCGTGGCCCAGCCGCAGCGCGTGCAGCGTCAGCGCCCAGACCAGCGCCGAATCGCAGCGCGCCTCCAGCCCGAGCAGATCGGCGGGCGGCAGGGACGTGGCGAGCCCCGCGAGCGTGTGCGGCCAGCCGCGGACGGCCCCGTTGTGGCTGAACAGCCAGGCGCCGGAGGCGAAGGGCGAGGCGCCCGCCTCGCCGTCGGCGCTCGCCTCGGTGGCGTCCCGCACCGCCCCCATCAGCGCCTCGGCGCGTACCACCCGGGCGAGATCGGCGAACGACAGGTCGCCCCAGATGGGCCCGGCGCGCCGGTAGCGCGCGGGCACCGGGTCGCCCGGGGCGTACCAGCCGACGCCGAACCCGTCGGCGTTGACGGTGCCGTGCGCCTGCCGCCGCGGCGCCCAGGACTGCGTGAACAGGCTGTGCTCCGGTGCGATGACGACCTCGCCGATGGGCCTCTCGGGCCCCAGGTACGCCAGATGCCTACACACCGGCGCCTCCGGTGAGCCTCCGCGTACGTCGCGTTCCGGCGCGTCGGCGCGCGCTCATGAGACCTCCGCCGGGGACGCGTCGCGGGCGGTGCGGAAGCCCGAGAAGATCTGACGGCGGATCGGCAGGTCCCAGTTGCGGAACGTGCCGCGGCAGGCGACCGCGTCCACGGCGAACGAGCCGCCGCGCAGCACCTTGTACGCGGGCCCGAAGAAGACCTGTGAGTACTCGGGGTAGGGGAAGACGGTGAACCCCGGGTAGGGCAGGAAGTCGCTCGACGTCCACTCCCACACGTCCCCGATCAGCTGCCGTACGCCCAGCGGCGAGGCGCCCTGCGGATAGCTGCCCGCCGGTGCGGGCCGCAGATGGCGCTGGCCCAGGTTGGCGTGGTCGGGGGTGGGGTCCGCGTCGCCCCAGGGGTAGCGCCGGGACCGGCCGCTGCCGGGGTCGTGGCGGGCGGCCTTCTCCCACTCCTCCTCGGTGGGCAGCCGGCGCCCGGCCCAGCGGGCGTAGGCATCCGCCTCGTACCAGCTCACATGGACCACCGGCTCCTGTGGCGGCACCGGCTCGGTCACCCCGAAGCGCCGGCGCAGCCACTGGCCGCCCTCGCGCCGCCAGAACAGCGGGGCGCTCAAGGCCTGCTCCTGGACGTGGGCCCAGCCCTCGGCGGTCCACCAGCGCCGCTCGGTGTAGCCGCCGTCGGCGATGAAGTGCGCGTACGCGCCGTTGGTCACCGGGGTGGTGTCGATGAAGAAGGGCGGCACCAGCCGGTGGTAGGCGGGGCGCTCGTTGTCCAGCGCCCAGGGCTCGGACGAGGTGCCCATGGTGAACGGGCCGCCGGGGACCAGCACCTCGTCCGGCAGGGCGCCGCCTGAGGTGTCGGGCGGCGGCGGGGCGGTGAGAGCGGCCGGGCCGCGGCGCAGCTGATGGGTGATGAGCATGGTCTCGTCGTGCTGCTGCTCATGCTGGGCGATCATGCCGAAGGCGAAGGCCGCGTCGACGAGCGGGGCGCCGCGCAGCTCGGTCCGCTCCAGGACGTCGAGCACCCGGTCGCGGACGTCCGCGACATAGCCGCGGGCCTCGGCGGGCGCCAGCAGTGGCAGCGTGGGGCGTGTCGCGCGCGGATGCTCGAACGCGTCGTACACCGAGTCGATCTCGGGGCGCAGGGCGTCCTGGCCGCCGACGGCGCGCAGCAGCCACTGCTCCTCCTGGTTGCCGATGTGCGCCAGGTCCCAGACCAGCGGCGACATCAGGGGGGAGTGCTGGGCGGTGAGGTCGTGTTCGTCCACGCAGGTGGTGAGGGTGTGGGTACGGTCGCGCGCGGTACGCAGAACCGATTCGGCGCGCTGCCGCAGCGCCTCGGGGTCGAGTGCGGGGCCGGAAGCGGTCATGACCGTTCCTCCTTCCCGGGAAGGGAGGCGAGCAAATCGTCGGCCGGACATCGGCCGCGGGCGACATACCGGTCGGCGAAGCCGGCGACGGCGGATACGACGGCGGGGGAGGCCCCGATCCGGGGCAGCGCCTCCAGCGCCGCGTCGAAGCAGGCCATGGCGGCGGCGCGCAGCTCGGGGTCGGTCAGGGCGTCACGGGTCGCCGCCATCCACAGCGGGCTGCACGGCGCGGGCCGGGCGCCCGCCGTCTCGGCGAGCGGTTTCACCACGCGGTAGACGGTCTCCGCGGCCTGGGGGTCGTCGAAGAGCGCCACGGTCACGGCGAGCGGCACGATCCATCCGTCGTCGCCGCTCTGCGCGTCGATCATGCGCAGTTCGAGGTGGCCGCGCGGGCGGACGGGCGGAAAGAGGGTCGAGACATGGAAGTCGAGATCGTCCTGGGTGGGCGGCCGCGGCAGACCGGTCCGGGCCCACTGACGGAAGGTGAGGCCGTCCGGCACCGCCCAGCGCGTGCCGTCGTCCCGGATGGCCATCACGGGCGCGTCCAGGACGTACCCGGTCCAGGCGGCGCGCGGATCCCTGCCGTCGGGCGGGGCGAGCGTGCGCCCGGGGTCCATCGCCGCCCACAGCGCCTGCCGGGTGGACCGGAAGCCGGTCGGGCGGCCCTCGCGCAGCGGAGAGTTGGCGAACGCGGCGGTCAGCACCGCGCCCAGCAGATGGGCCAGCCGCCAGCGCCGCCCGAGGCCCAGCGGACCGGGCTCCTCGTGCCCGGCGTCCACGCAGACCTGCACGGAGGCGGTGTTGCACATCATGGAGCGCCCCGCCGGTCCCCGGCGGTTGAAATAGGCCTCCATGGACTCGTAGCGGGGTGTGGTGAGGATCCTGCGCGGCGGGCGCCAGGGGTCGTGTCCATGCCCGGCGATGCCGAGGCCCAGCTCGGCGAGGAGCGCGCGGACGAGGACCAGATCGGCGGCGGCGGACTCCACGCACGCGGTGAGGGAGTCGGCCGGGAGGGAGCTGAGCTCCAGCTGACCGCCGGGTTCGAAGGTGAGCGCGGAGCTGAGGCGCAGTCCGCGCAGCGCGGTGACCGCGGCTTCCAGCCGGGCCGCCTCGACGGGTCGTGCGGGGTCGTGCGGGTCGTACATGAACCATTCGAGCTCGACGCCGATGCGTCGCGGGGGACCGGTCTTGAAACAGATGCCGTGGAGTCTGGCCTCCATCTCGGCCTCGTCGATCGCCTTGCTGTCGGGCACAGTCGTCATCTCCCGTCCCGTTCCGGCCATCGGATCGCTGCGATACGAACCGATATGTCGGCGCCCACTCTTGTCTCTCGAGGTCCCGGGCTCAAGGGTGCCTCCAGAGTTGCACAAGAGTTCACCGGGCGCCGGGTGGGGAAGGCAGGATGGCTGAAGCCTCCGTACGAGCCGGTTCCCCTGTTCCTACCGACTGGTTAGTATGTGCGCCCCGACGCGTGAGGGGGTGTCTTGTTGATCAGGCTGGATCAGCGAGCGGCGTCTGGTGCGGTGCCTCGCAACCCGCGTGAGGAGAGCGCAGCGGCGCTGCGTGCGACGAGCGCGGGGCCGCGAGGTGCCGTGCCAGGCGTCGGGAGCCCGGCATGATCGGCAAGACACCCCCTACCGCGCCCCTATCGAAAGCTTCTGGAGGCCACCGGATGCAGGCATGGCGAGTGCACGACAATGGCGAGCCGCGTGAGGTGATGCGCCTCGACGACGTGCCGGATCCGGTGGCCGGTCCCGGGGAACTGCTCCTGCGGGTCCGCGCCGTCGACGTCAACTTCCCGGACGCCCTGCTGTGCCGCGGCCACTACCAGGTGCGGCCACCGCTGCCGTTCACCCCGGGCGTCGAGCTGTGCGGCGAGATCGCCGCCGTCGGCGAGGGGGCGCGGGGCGAGGTGGGCGCGCGCGTCCTGGCCACCCCCACGCTCCCCGCGGGCGGCTTCGCCGAGTACGTCACCGTGAACGCGGCCACCGTGCTGCCCGCGCCGGACGCGCTGGACGACGCCCAGGCCGCGGCCCTGCACATCGGCTACCAGACGGGCTGGTTCGGCCTGCACCGCCGGGCCGGACTGCGGGCCGGTGACACCCTGCTGGTGCACGCCGCCGCGGGCGGCGTCGGCAGCGCCGCCGTCCAGCTCGGCAAGGCGGCCGGGGCGCGGGTGATCGGCGTCGTCGGCGGCGAGGACAAGGCCCGGGTCGCCCGCGACCTGGGCTGCGACGTGGTGCTCGACCGGCGCGCCGACGACATCGTGGCCGGGGTCAAGGAGGCCACCGGCGGCCGCGGCGCCGACATCGTCTACGACCCGGTCGGCGGCGACGCCTTCGCCCAGTCCGTCAAATGCATCGCCTTCGAGGGCCGGATCGTGGTGGTCGGCTTCGCCAGTGGCGTCGTCCCGCAGGCCGCCCTCAACCACGCCCTGGTCAAGAACTACGCCATCCTCGGCCTCCACTGGGGCCTCTACAACACCTACGACCCGGCCGCGATCCGCGCCTGCCACGACGAGCTGACCAAGCTCGCCGCCCAGGGCGCCATCAAGCCGCTGGTCAGCGAGCGGGTGCCGATGGCAGGAGCCGCGGACGCCGTCCAGCGCGTCGCCGACGGCGTGACCACCGGCCGTCTCGTGGTCGTCCCCGGACAGCCCGAGGGGGGCGCCCGATGAGCACTCCCGGGAACACCACCGCACACGACACCACGGCCGACGGGCTGCGGCGCCGCACCCGCGCGCTCCTCGAGGCCCACCCGCCCGCCACCACCGACCGCCTGGACTTCCTGCGCGCCCGCTTCGACGCCGGACTCGCCTGGGTGCACTACCCGGTGGGGCTGGGCGGCCTCGACGCGCCCCGCTCGCTCCAGGCCGTCGTGGACGCCGAACTCGAGGCCGCCGGGGCGCCCGACAACGACCCCCGCCGCATCGGCATCGGTCTCGGCATGGCCGCGCCCACCATCCTCGGCTTCGGCACCGAGGAGCAGCGGCAGCGGCTGCTGCGCCCGCTGTGGACCGGCGAGGAGGTGTGGTGCCAGCTGTTCAGCGAGCCCGGCGCCGGTTCCGACCTCGCCGCACTCGCCACCCGGGCGGTGCGCGACGGCGACGTCTGGGTGGTCGACGGGCAGAAGGTCTGGACGTCCAGCGCACACCTCGCCCGCTGGGCCATCCTCATCGCCCGCACCGACCCCGACCTGCCCAAACACCGCGGCATCAGCTACTTCGTCTGCGATATGACCGACCCCGGTGTCGAGGTCCGGCCGCTGCGCCAGATCACCGGCGAGGCCGAGTTCAACGAGGTCTTCCTGACCGGCGTACGCATCCCCGACAGCCGCCGCCTCGGCGAGATCGGCGAGGGCTGGCGGGTCGCTCAGACCACCCTGATGAACGAGCGCGTCGCCATCGGCGGCGGCCGCGTCCCCCGCGAGGGCGGCATGATCGGTCTGGTCTCCGGGACCTGGCGCGACCGCCCCGAACTGCGCACCCACGATCTGCACCAGCGGCTGCTGCGGCTGTGGGTGGACGCCGAGGCCGCCCGGCTCGCGGGCGAGCGGCTGGGCCAGCAGCTCGCCGTCGGTCAGCCCGGCCCCGAGGGCTCGGCCATGAAGCTCGCCTTCGCCCGGCTCAACCAGGAGCTGAGTGCCCTGGAGGTCGAACTGCTGGGGGAGGAGGGCCTGCTCTACGACGACTGGACGCTGCGCCGCCCCGAACTCGTCGACTTCACCGGACGCGAGGCCGGCTACCGCTATCTGCGCGCCAAGGGAAACTCCATCGAGGGCGGCACCTCCGAGGTCCTGCTCAACATCATCGCCGAACGCGTCCTGGGCCTGCCGCCCGAGCCGCGGACCGACAAGGACGTCCCCTGGAAGGAACTGCCCCGATGAGCACCCCGGACCTGCTCTACACCGAGGCCGAGGACGATCTGCGCGCGGCCGTGCGCTCGCTGCTCGCCGACCGCTGCCCGCCCGGCGCCGTGCTGTCCGAGGCCGAGAGCGGCCGGGCACACGACCCCGGGCTGTGGCGCTCGCTGGGCACCGAGATGGGCACGGCGGGGCTGCTCGTGCCCGACAAGCTCGGCGGACAGGGCGCCACCGCGCGCGAGGCGGCGGTCGTGATGGAGGAGCTGGGCCGGGCCGTCGCCCCCGTGCCGTACCTCACCAGCGCCGTCCTCGCGGTCGGCGCCGTGCTGGGCTGCGACACCGGCGAGGCCGCCGTGGCGCGGCTGCTCGGCGGCCTCGCCGAAGGCCGCACGGTCGGCGCGCTGGCGGTTCCGGCTGCCACCACGCCCGGCGACGGCGCCCCGGCCGCGACCGTGCGGGTGGACGGCGACGGGACGCTCAGCGGACGGATCCCCCATGTCGCGGGCGCGGCGGGCGCCGATGTGCTGCTCGTCCCCGCCGACGGACCGGAGGGATACCGCCTGTACGCCGTGGAGACCACGGAGGCCAGCGTCTCCGTGGAGCCCCTGACCTCGCTCGACCTCACCCGCCCCATCGCCGCGGTGACCCTCACCGGCGCCCCCGCGCGCCGGCTGGCCGGGCCCGACCGCGCGCGGGCCGTCGTCGTGCGGGCGCTGCTGACCGGCGCCGGACTGCTCGCCTCCGAGCAGCTGGGCGTGGCCGAGTGGTGTCTGACCGAGACCGTCCGCCACACCAAGGAGCGCCATCAGTTCGGCCGCCCCGTCGGGTCGTTCCAGGCGCTCAAGCACCGGATGGCGGCGCTCTGGCTGGAGCTGGTCTCGGCCCGCGCCGCCGCCCGGCACGCCGCCGACGCGCTGGCTGCCGACAGCCCGGACATCCCGGTCGCGGTGGCCGTGGCGCAGGCGTACTGCGGGCAGGTGGCCGTGCACGCGGCGGAGGAGTGCGTGCAGCTGCACGGCGGCATCGGCATGACCTGGGAGCACCCGGCGCACCTCTACCTCAAGCGGGCCAAGAGCGCCGAGACCCTGCTCGGCACCCCCGGCCGCCACCGCCAGGCGCTCGCCGCCCTGGTGGACCTCCCGGCCCCCACCGGCTGACCGGCCGGCGCCCGGTGGATCCGCCCCACGAGGGGGCCGGATTCACCGGGCGTCAGCGGCATCCGGAGGTCGAACGGGAAATCGGCACTCGTGTGGAGTACCCGCTTTGAGGGGATTCAGGGCGATTCTGGGCCACACTGACGGCCGGATCCCGATCCCCTGAAGCGGCCCAGGAGGCTCCCCATGGCCATTTCGATCTCCGTGGTCCTGCTCCTGCTGATCCTGGCGGTGGTCTTCCTGCGCAGCGGCGGGCTGCGCGTCTCGCATGCCCTGGTCTGCGTCACCCTGGGCTTCTACCTGGCGAGCAGCAGCATCGCCCCGACCATCTCCGAGGGGCTGTCCGCGACCGCGGACGTGGTCAGCAGCGTCCGCCCCTGACCGGCGCCCGCGACCGCGGTACGGCCACCGCTCAGCGGCCGATCTCGACGTCCTCCAGCACGCCCAGGGCGTCGGGCACGAGAACCGCCGCCGAGTAGTAGGCGCTCACCAGATACGACGTCACGGCTTGGTCGTTGATGCCCATGAACCGCACGTTGAGACTGGGCTCGTACTCGTCCGGGATGCCCGTCTGGTGCAGACCGATGACGCCCTGGCTCTCCTCCCCGGTGCGCATCGCGAGGATCGAACTGGTGCCGGACTCGCTCACCGGGATCTTGTTGCAGGGCAGCAGCGGCACCCCGCGCCAGGCGCGCACCGCGACCCCCGCCACCTCGGCGCCCTGCGGATACAGCCCCCGGCTGCTGCACTCGCGGCCGAAGGCGGCGATGGTGCGCGGATGCGCCAGCAGATACTGCGTCTTGCGGCGGCGGGACAGCAGCTCGTCCAGATCGTCCGGAGTCGGCGGGCCGCTGCGGGTGTGGATGCGCTGGGAGAGCGCCGCGTTGTGCAGCAGACCGAATTCCTTGTTGTTGACCAGCTCGTGCTCCTGACGCTCGCGCAGCGCCTGGATGGTCAGCCGGAGCTGCTCCTCGGTCTGGTTCATCGGCTCGTTGTAGAGGTCGGAGACGCGGGTGTGGACACGCAGAATGGTCTGGGCGACGCTCAGCTCGTACTCCCGCGGCTTCAGCTCGTACTCCGCGAACGTCCCCGGCAGCGTCGGCTCCCCGGCGTGGCCGGAGGTGACCGCGATATCGGCCTCACCCTTCCGGTTCTGCGCGGGCGCGCTCCGCTCGGACGCCTCCCGGAGGTGGCCGCGCAGCGCTTCGGACCGGTCGGCGGCCTCCTGGAAGACCCGGCGGGGGAGGGTGAGCACCGTGGTCCGGGTGACGGCCCGCGCGGTGAACTCCCAGGTGCCCTCCGGCCCGGTCAGCACCGAGTCGCCGAAGAATTCCCCGTCGGCCAGCAGCCCCAGCGCCGTGCCCTCGTCGTACGCCCCGGGCGCGATCTGCCGGACCTTGCCGTGGGCGATGAGGAACACCTGGTCGGCCGGGCGCCCCGCCTCGACCAGCACATCGCCGGGCGCGTACTCCCGCTGCACGCAGCCGTCCGCCAGCGTCTCCAGCACCGCGGTGTCGCCGAAGCCGCGCAGCGTCGGCAGCTCACCCAGCTCGGGCGGAATCACCCGCACCTCGGATCCGGTGCTGATGAACTCGATCCGCCCGTCCCCGACCGTGTAGCTGAGCCGCCGGTTCACCCGGTACGTACCGGCCGACACCTGGACCCACGGCAGCACGCGCAGCAGCCACCGGGAGGAGACGGCCTGCATCTGCGGCACGGACTTGGTCGTGGTCGCCAGATTCCGGGCGGCAGCCGTTCCCAGACTCTGCGGCTGCTCACCGGACTCCACGGAGGTGGTCATCTGTGTTCATCACCCATTTCGGTAGATGTAGGGGCGTTACGGGAAGGCCGTGCGGGCGGCCGGTGGCGTGGCCGCCGGGCCGTCAGAGTCCGATTTCCACGTTCTCCAGGATTCCGAGCGCGTCCGGGACCAGGACGGCCGCGGAATAGTAGGCGCTGACGAGGTAGGAGATGATGGCCTGGTCGTTGATTCCCATGAACCGGACGGAAAGGCTCGGCTGGTATTCATCCGGAATTCCGGTCCGGTGGAGGCCGATGACGCCCTGGTTCTCCTCGCCGGTGCGCAGCGCCAGGATCGAGCTGACCCCGCTGCGGGTCACCGGGATCTTGTCGCACGGGAAGATGGGCACCCCGCGCCAGGCCGGCACCGCGTGCCCGTCCACCTCCGCGTGCTGGGGCACGATGCCGCGGCTGTTCAGCTGCCGGCCGATGGCGGCGATGGCCCGCGGGTGGGCCAGGATCAGCCCCGGGTCCTTCCAGACGGTGGACAGAAGCGCGTCGAGGTCGTCGGGGGTGGGCGGGCCGCCGCGGGTGTGGATGCGCTGGGAGAGGTCGGCGTTGTGCAGCAGACCGATCTCGGCGTTGTTGACGAGCTCGTGCTCCTGACGCTCCCGCAGGGCCTCGATGGTCAGCCGGAGCTGCTGCTCGACCTGGTCCATCGGCTCGTTGTAGAGGTCGGCGACGCGGGTGTGGACGCGCAGGACCGTCTGGGCGACGCTCAGCTCGTATTCCCGCGGCTTCAGCTCGTACTCCGCGAACGTCCCCGGCAGGGCCGGTTCGCCCACGTGCCCCGAGGTCAGCTCGATGGCCGCCTCACCGTGCTCGTTCTGCGCGGCAGCCGGCGCCGAGCGCACCGCCTCCACATGCGCCCGCAAGCTCCGGGACCGGTCCAGCTGCTCCTCGAACTCCTGCCGGGACAGGGTCAGCGCGGTACAGGAGGTGATCGCCTTGACGGTGATGCCCCAGGTGCCGGGCTCGGCGGCGGCCAACTCCCGCTCGCCGAAGTGGTCGCCGCCGGCGGCCGAGCCGACCACCGAGGGCTCGTCGAACGCCCCCTCGGCCAGCTTGTCGACCTTGCCATGGGCGAGCAGGACCAGCTCGTCGGCCGGGTGACCGGCCTCCACCAGCAGCTCTCCGGGGGCGAACTCGCGCTGGGTGAAGCGGTCCGCCAGCGCCTCCAGCACGGCGGTGTCCTCGAAGGCGCGCAGCAGCGGCAGCTCGCGCAGCTCGACGGGGATGACGCGCACCGACGATCCGGTGGTGGTGAACTCCACCCGCCCGTCGCCGAGCGTGTGCGACGCCCGGCGGTTCACCCGGTACGAGCCACCCGGCACCTGCACCCACGGCAGCATGCGCAGCAGCCACCGCGAGGTGATGCCCTGCATCTGCGGCACGGACTTTGTCGTCGTCGCCAGATTCCGTGCCGCCTCCGTACCCAGACTGGTGGGCGGCTGCGGATTGCCGATACCGGAACCTGATTCAACGGACGTCGTCATCGTGAATGCTCACCCATCCCTGATACGGACTTGAAGAGATATTCCGCTCGAGCAACTGCCAAGCTAGCAGCGGACTTTGGACGGTGCATTCACTCAAAAGAGTGCGCCATCAGGGGTTTGCGGAATTAGCGGCGGGTGAATACTCCGCTCCCATTCTGGGCGGCCGTTCGGTCAGCGGGGCGAGCGAGATGTCCGGGCCCGGTATGCGACACCCGGCGCGATGACGGCGCTTGGGGCGAAACGCGGCGCGCGGGCGTCGATGTGCTCCGACGTCCGATCCCGCCGCCACCGGACGTCGCCGCCCGCCGCCCGGATCGCGGGAACGCCGTGGAAATGGCCGGGGACCACCTGCCGAACTCTTCGCACGCCCCTGCCCACGGGGCCCGCCGCCCCCCGATACTCACTGGCGTCCGAACGCGCAATCCGGCACCACGCCGGAACGAGAGCCGGGAGGCCCCATGGTCCGCCGTACACGCCGCGCCTTTGTCGTCACCCTCGGAGCCGCACTCGCGGGCGGCGCCGCCGCCCCGGCGTTCGCGGACTCAACCGGCCCACGGCCCAAGCCGCCGCTGGCCAGAGCCCACGCGCACAACGACTACGAGCACCCGCACCCGCTCACCGACGCCCTGTCGCACGGCTTCGGCAGCGTCGAGGCCGACATCTGGCTGGTGGACGGCCAGTTGCTGATCGCCCACGACGCGACCGAACTCGACCCCACCCGCACGCTGGAGTCCCTCTACCTCGACCCGCTCTTCCAGCGCGTCACCGCCAACGGCGGCCGGGTCTACCGCGGCTACGACCTCTCGCTGCAACTGCTGATCGACATCAAGACCCCCGGCGAGGCCACCTACCTCGAACTCACCAAGCGGCTGCGCCGCTACAGCCGGATGCTCAGCACCGCCTACGGCGGCGTCGGCGGCCGGGTGCGGCGCGGCGCGGTGACCGCCGTCATATCGGGCGACCGCGGAGCACGCGCCCCCATGGAGGCCGAGAAGGTGCGCCACGCCTTCTACGACGGGCGGCTGGAGGACATGGGCACCGGCGTGCCCGCCTCCTTCATCCCGCTCGTCAGCGCCGACTGGACGAAGACCTTCACCTGGCAGGGCGTCGGCCCGATGCCGGCGGAGGAGCGGGAGAAGCTGTACCAGATCACCGTCGCCGCCCGCGCGGCCCGGCAGAAGGTGCGCTTCTGGGCCACCCCCGACCTGGCGGGCCCGGCGCGCGACGCCGTCTGGCGCGAGCTGCTGGCCGCGCACGTCGACTACCTCAACACCGATGACCTGGCGGGTCTGGAGGACTTCCTGCGCGGCGCGCACTGACGCGGCACGGGGATCCCGGCGGACGGGCCCGGCGGACGCGCGGAAATCGGTTCGCGGAACGCCGGCCCGCACCGTCATGCTGGCCGTCATGCTCATCAGGACCGCCACCCCCGAGGACTGGCCCGCGATCTGGCCCTTCCTGCACCGCATCGTCGCCGCGGGCGAGACCTACACCTATCCGCGCGACCTGGACGAGCGCCGGGCCCGCGAGATCTGGATGCTGACGCCCCCGGGCCGCACCGTCGTCGCCACCGACGCCGACGGCGCGGTGCTCGGCTCGGCCAAGATGAACCCCAACCAGATGGGGCCCGGCGCGCACGTGGCGGGTGCCAGTTTCATGGTGGCGCCCGAGAGCGCCGGGGGCGGCGTCGGCCGCGCCCTCGGCGAACACGTCCTGGAGTGGGCGCGCGCCGAGGGCTACCAGGCGATGCAGTTCAACGCCGTGGTGGAGGCCAACACCCGGGCGGTCGCGCTGTGGCGCTCACTGGGATTCGAGGTGGTGGGCACCGTCCCCAAGGCGTTCCACCATCCGGCGGAGGGCTACGTCGGGCTGCACGTCATGCACCGCTTCCTGTGACCGCGGCCGCCTCCCTGAGCCCCGCCGGATCGTCGAGGACGGCCTGCACCACGGAGTGCGCCGCGCCGAGCAGCGGACCGTCGGAACCCAGCCGCGAGACCGTCACCGCGCCCTGACCGGAGCGCGCCGGGTCCGCGACCCGCAGCGCCAACTCCCGCTCCATGGCGGGCAGCAGCCAGGGCGCGAGCGGGGTCAGCGCGCCCCCGAGCACCACCGTGCGCGGGTCGAGGAGGTTCACAGCCCCGGCCAGCGCGATGCCGAGCGCCGCGCCCGCGCCGCGCAGCGCGCGCCGCACTCGGCGGTCGCCG
>NZ_JBEYAL010000021.1:0-164264 GCF_040631655.1 Streptomyces sp. NPDC019937 | reverse complement strand
GGGGCGGGGCCGGGCGGGGGGGCCGGTCCCTCCAGCCGGCCCGGGGGGGCCCGCAGCCCGGGACCGGCCGCCACGGTGGCTGCGGCGTATCCGGCGCCCGCTTCGGCGAGGGCCCACAGGCAGGCGGCGGTGGCGCTGTAGGGAGCGATGCGGTGGTAGGGCAGGTGGGTGGCGCCCGCGAAGTGCGGGGCGAGGGTGCGGACCACGGGCAGGAAGCGGGCCAGGAAGACGGCCCGGCCGCCGTGGCGGGCCATCAGCGCCTCGGCGCGCCGCCAGGCCGTGTCGGGGACTCTTCGCCCGATGCGGCCTGTCCGCAGCCGGCCGCCCAGGAGCGCGCCGGTGCGGTGGGCGAGGAAGTCGCCCGCGACGACGGCCCCGGCCGCGGTCGCCATGACGGCGAGGAGGCTGATGTGGCCCGCGCGGGCCAGCGCTCCGGCGGTCAGCAGCAGCGTGAACGTGGGGACGAAGGCGCCGATCAGCAGGATCGACTCGGCCAGCACGGCCAGGGCCACCACCGGGTAGGCCGCGCCGGTCGGAAGGTGGCCGAGGAGGCCGGACAGCGCGTTCACCGACGGGCCATGTCCCGGGGAAGCTCCTGGTCGCGAGGGGCGTCGAGGGGGCGTCGCAGGTGCCAGACGTGGGCCGGGGGCAGATTGGCCCACACCGTCCAGCGGCCGGTGGCGTACCCGCGCTGGTAGCCGGCCATGACCTCGTGCACCTCGGCGTGCCGGCGGGCCTCGGCCCGTGACGCGGTCAGGGCACGGGCCCCGCGGGTGCCGACGTAGGCGAAGTAGGTCAGGATGCCGCCGGGGTGCAGCATCTCCAGGTACCGGGCCATGATGCGGTCGACCTGCGCGGGGGTGAAGTTGGTCAGCGGAAGCCCGGAGACGATCACGTCGTAGCGTCGGCCGGTGTCCAGGTGCTCGACGTACGTCTGGTGCACGGCCACCTGCCGGGGCGGGCCGGCCAGGTGGGGGTGGGCGGCGACGAGGTGGCGCAGGCGCGCGGCGAACCGCGGATTGGCCTCGACGATGTCCAGGCGGCTGCTCCGGGACAGCAGGGGTATCAGGGTGCGGGTGACCGCGCCGGTTCCGGCGCCCGCTTCCAGGACGGCCAGCGGGCGGGGAGCCCCGGCCCGCAGGGGCTCGGTCAGGGCGCGGGCGAGGGCCTTGCCGCTGGGGGCGACCGCGCCGGTGGTCCGCATGTCGCGGGCCGCCTCGATGAGGAACATCCAGCCCTCGGCGCGGCGCTGCGCCAGGACACGGTCGTGGGAGGTGGTCCAGTCGTTCATGGTGAACGACGCTAGAAATCCGCGCACCGGACCGGATCCGTCGTTGTGCGACGGCCGCTTCCTACGAAAGTAGGGGGTCGGCGTAGCAGAAGGTCGGACGGGCGGGCGCGGCGGCGTGCCTACGATTGCCCGGTGAGCTGGCGAGAGGGCCCGGGACGGGCCGTGTACGGACGGGCCGTGCTGGTGGTGGCGCTGGGCTCGATCGCCGTGCAGAACGGCGCGTCGGTCAGCGAGGGCGGCTATCTGGCCCCCGCGCCCGTGGCCGCCCTGCTGTGCGCGGTGGCGCTGCTCGTGCGCCGGTTTCCCTGGCAGGTCGCCCCGCTCCTGATCACCGCGGCCACGTCGTGGTGGGGGTGGCCCGTGCTGCCGCTGCTGCTCGTCGCGTTGTTCGACCTGGCCGCGCACCGCCGGGCCCGGGTGGCGCTGGCGTGTATCGCCACCGCGCTGGGCGCCAACCTGGTCACCCGGCCCGCGACGTCGCTGTGGACGCCGCAGCAGTACGGCTCCGTCGTGTTCCTGCTGCTGGTCGTGGTCGGTGGCCTGTGGCTGGGCAACCGGCGGCGTCTGGTCGCCGCGCTGGCCGCCCGGGTCGACCATCTGCGGGTGGAGTCGCGGCTGCGCGAAGAGGCGGCCCGGGCCGCGGAGCGGTCCCGCATCGCCGCGGAGATGCACGACGTGCTGGCCCACCGGCTGAGCCTGATCGCCCTGCACACCGGCGTCCTGGCCACCAAGGGCGACACGCTGCCCGTGCCGGTGGCGACGCGTCTGGGCCTGCTGCGCACGGCGTCCGCCGAGGCGCTGGCCGACCTGCGCGACGTACTCGGCGCCCTGCGCGACCCCGACTCCGCTCCGGCGCATGACGCGCTCGCACCCGCGGTGCGGGACGTGACGGAGCTGGCCGACGAGGCCCGCGCCGCCGGGCAGCGCGTCGAGCTGACGGCCGACGGCCCACCCGAGCGGGCTCCCACCACCCACCGGCTGGCCGTGTACCGCATCGTCCAGGAGGCGCTGACCAACGCCCGCAAGCACGCCGACGGCGCCGAGGTGGCCGTACGCGTCGGCTACCGGCCGCCCGCCACGCTGGTCGAGGTCACCAACGCACCCGGTACGCCCGGCACGGGCAGCGCCGTCGACTCCGGCTACGGGCTCGTCGGTCTGCGCGAACGGGTCACCGCCCTCGGCGGCCACCTGGACGCCGGGCCCGCCGGGTCGGGGACCTGGCGGCTGGCCGCCCGCATCCCCCACCCGACCGGCACCCACCCGATGGGCGCCGAGAACAACGACCCCGGGCAGAACGACCCTGAACAGATCGACCACGGACAGAACGGCACCGAGCAGAACGGCACCCGCACATGATCCGCGCCATGATCGTCGACGATGACGCCCTGGTCCGCCTCGGCCTGGCCGACCTCCTCGAAGGCGACCAGGACATCGAGGTCGTCGCCCAGGCCGCCGACGGTCTCCAGGCCGTCGAGCAGGCCACCGCACACCGCGTCGACGTCGCCCTCGTCGACGTACGCATGCCCCGCATGGACGGCATCACCGCCACCACCCGGCTGCGGGCCCTGCCCCACCCCCCGAGGGTGATCACCCTGACCACCTTCGACCTCGACGAATACGTCTACAACGCCCTCGCCGCCGGGGCGGACGGCTTTCTGCTCAAGGACACCGACCCGGCCGAGATCCTGCGCGCCGTCCACTTGGTGGCCGCCGGTTCGGCCATGCTCCACCCCACGGCGGCCCGCCGCCTCATCGACCGCTACCACGCCACCACCCGGCCGAAGGCCACCGCCGCCCGGGCCCGGCTGGACCGGCTCACTCCCCGGGAGCGGGAGGTGCTGACCCTGCTCGCCCGAGGCGACACCAACGCGGACATCGCCACCCGCCTCGCCATGCGGGAGAGCACCGTCAAGGCTCACGTCAGCCGCATCCTGGCCGCGTTGGAGGTCACCAACCGCGTCCAGGCCGCCCTCCTGGCCCGCGACGCGGAACCGACCGGCTGACCGGCCGGCCGCTCACCCTCGGAGTCCGGCTCCAGATGCCTGCCCCTGACATCGCGTCAGGGTGTTCTCCGGGGCCCGTCAGGGAACTTCCGCATGGGCTGGGGCGGCCGGGAGCGGCCAGGGTCGAGGGCATGAAGAGAATCGTGACCGCACTCCGCCGTGGCCGCCTCGCGACCGGAGTCGGGGCCGCGGCCGCCGCCCTCACTGTGACCGCCGCCGTCCAAGCCCCGGCCTTCGCCCAGCCCGGCGCCTCGGTCCGGCCCGGCGCCGCCACCGTGCCGGTCCCCACCCCGGAGTCGCTCGCCCCCGCCTACGCCGACTGCCCCAAGGACCTGCCCGCGGGCGCCGACCGCGCGAAGTGGCGCTGCGAGGTGTCGGCCGCGTACGGGCGGATCAAGCTCGGCGGGATCGACCTCCCCGACATCAAGCCCATCACGCTCGTCCACGCCGAGGGCCCGCTGCCCGACGGCACGTTCGGCCAGGTCTTCGGCTCCGTACGCGCCGAGCCGACACCGGTGCCGGGCTCGCCGGGGCTGTCCGTCCGGGCCGAGTACGGGGGGTACGCCGACTTCCTCACCAGCGGCGCCGTCGATCTGACGTTCCGGCTGGCCTCCCCGCTCCTCGACCGGGCGTGCTCCATCGGCACGGACGGGCAACCGGTGAAGCTCCGCCTCACCAAGGACGCGCCGAGCACCTGGCTGTCCCAGGACCCGCCGCTGGTCCGCTTCCCCGCGCACGACGACACCTTCACCACGCCCGCGGCCACCGGCTGCGGTCCCCTCGGCCGGGCGCTCAACCACCGTTTCGCCCTGCCCGCCGCCTCCGGTGAAAGCGTGGTCACGTACACCGCGTACTACACCTTCACGACGTACGACCGCCTCCCGGTCGCCTAGGGGGTGTCGTGTGGATCAGGCCGGATCAGCGAGCGGCGTCTGGTGGTAGCTCGCAACCCGCGTGAGGAGAGCGCAGCGGCGCTGCGTGCGACGAGCGCGGGGCCGCGAGGTGCCGTGCCGGGCGTCGGGAGCCCGGCATGATCCACACGACACCCCCCTACCCCGCCGGCGCCGAGCGGTCGGCCGAGATAGTACGCACCGCCCCCGGAGCCGGGCTGCCAAGATGAGCGAATGATCTACCCAGCCGATACACAACGGTCGACTGCGGATCAGACACGGCTGTTACTGGTCGAGGACGACCGGGAGACCGCAGACATGCTGGCCGAATTGTTCGTCTCAGAGGGCTATGACGTCGAGGTGGCGTACGACGGCCACCGGGGGCTCCATCTCGGCCTCGGCCGGCGGCATCAGGTGATGGTCATCGACCGGATGCTGCCCGGTATCGACGGCCTGGACCTGGTGAAACGATTACGGCGGGTCGGTGTCACCACCCGGGTCCTGGTGCTGACCGCGCTGGGCGAGCTGGGGGATCGGGTCACCGGCCTCGACTCCGGCGCGGACGACTACCTGGTCAAGCCGTTCGAAGTGGATGAACTGCTGGCCAGGGTGCGGGCGTTGCACCGGCGCGACCTCGCGGACGCCGAAGTCCTGCCGCTCGGCGACGGGGACGGGCAGCTGGACCTGCGGCGCCACGAGGTCCGCCTCGCCGACGGCAGCCGGATCGAGCTGTCCCTGCGCGAGTTCGGTCTGCTGCACGCGCTCGCCGACGGCCCCAAGCGGGTGCACGACCGCTCGCACCTGCGCGAGCGCGTGTTCCCCGACACCTCGGCGGAGTCCATCGTCGACACCTATGTCTACTACCTGCGGCGGAAACTGGGCCGTGACGTCGTCCGCACCGTGCGGGGGCGCGGCTACCAGATGGGCTCGCTGTGATCTCCCTTCCGGTCCGCCTCCCGCGCCGCCCGGCCCCCGGCCCCGAGCAGCGGCGGCTCGCCTCCGCCCAGTGGTCGATCACCCTGCGCATCTCGCTGGTGATGTCGGTGATCATGCTGCTGGTCGTGGCCATCGTGTACTCCGTCGTGCTGTTCGCCCAGCGCGCCGACGCCGAGCGCGAGACGCAGTGGGGCATCCGGCACAACACCGTCGACAGCCCGCCGGTCTGCATGTGGATCACCGTGGAGCGGGACGGAGTGCTCCGCAGCACCCGCGGCATCCCGGACGGCCTCCCCGTGACGTCCAGCCTGAAGGCGGTCCGGGCGGGCGCTCCCTGGGTGCTGGAGCGGGTGGAGCGCGGTGGCGAGCAGTACACGGTGCGCACCGCGCGGCGCGGCCACGAGGTCGTGCAGGCGGCGTACGGCGAACGGTTCCAGCGGGCGGACCGAAAGCACCTGCTGCTCGCCTTCGCGACGGCCGAGTCGATCGGTCTGCTGCTCGTCGCCGTGGCGAGCGGCAGGCTCGCGCGGCGGGCGATGACGCCGCTGTCCGAGGCGCTGGACCGGCAGCGGCGGTTCGTCGCGGACGCCAGCCACGAACTGCGCACCCCCCTGACCCAGTTGCACACCCGCGCCCAGCTGCTGGCCCGGCGCTCCGGTTCGGAGCGCCCGCAAGCGCTGACCGCCGACCTCCAGCGCCTGGTGACCGGGACCCGGCAGCTCGGTGACGTCATCGACGACCTGCTGCTGTCCGCGCGGCTGTCCCAGTCGCCGGGGTCGTACGATCCGGTCGACCTCGCCGCGCTCGCCGAGGAGGCGGTGGCCGCCGAGGACGCCCGGGCCCAGTCGATGGGGCTGACCGTGCGGATGCGGCAGGGGCCGGGGCGGCACGTGGTGATGGGCACCGCCCCCGCGCTGCGACGGGTGATCGCCGCGCTGGTCGACAACGCGATGGGGCACACCCCGCCCGGCGGGGAGGTCGTGGTGTCCGTGGACGCCCCGCGCCCCGGGGTCGTGTCGCTGTCCGTACGCGACACCGGGGTGGGGATCGCGCCGGAGGCGGCCGATCGCCTCTTCGAGCGGTTCGCCCGGGGGACGGCCGGGCGGGGCAGGCGGTTCGGGCTCGGTCTGGCGCTGGCCCGGGAAGTGGTCGAAAGCCATCGGGGACGGATCACCGCCGGTGGACGCCCGGGACACGGCGCGCTGTTCACCGTCGAGCTTCCGGCGGCGCCGGCGGGCGGCACGATGGACGATGCGACCGGCGACGCGATCCCACGGCAGCGGTCGATCGCCGCGTGCCTGTCCGTCGTGGCCCGGCAGCCGGGCGGCCACGGGCGCTGACCGCACGCCCGGACACCTCGCCGTCCGGCGGTCATGAGACGCGCGGGCGGCACCAGTCGAGCGCGCCCGCGTCGATGTCCTCGGCCAGCTCCGCCAGTGGCGAACCCGCCGGCCACACCAGCCGGGTCCGGCGCCACAGCCGCCCGTTGGCCAGCCGTTTCAGGGCGATGCCCGGGCAGCGGTCGCCCGGGGCGGCGAAAACGCCGACCGCGTTCCCGACGCCGACGATGGCCGCCGCGGTGGTCTGGTCGGCGCCGAAGTAGCGGAACCGCGGGGTGAACCCGGCCCGCTCGCAGGCGATCCGCAGGCTGAGGCCCAGGCCGTCCGACCGGTCTCCGGGCGCGACCCAGATCTCCTCGGCCAGCTCCTCCAGGGGGATCAGCTGCCGGTGGGCCAGCCGGTGGCCGGGGGCCAGGCCGATCAGCACGGGTTCGGTGCCGAGGTCTCGTACGGTGAACTCGCGGACCGCGGGCGGGCCGACGTCCGGGAACTCGCTGATGACCGCGAGCGCGATCTTCTCCATGCGCAGCAGCTCCAGCACGGCCTGGGAGGAGGGCTCCAGATACGTCAGCTGTTCGTGGTGCGGCAGCCGCTCCCGGATGAGCGCGGCGATCAGCGGCACCCAGGGGTTGTCCACGCCGCCCAGCGCGACGGCCCGCGGTGGTTCGGCGGGCCGGGCGAGCGTACGGGCCGTGGCGATCAGATCGCCGAACGCGTCCAGCAACTCCCGGGCCCGGCCCACCACATGGACGCCCAGCTCGGTCGGCACGACGCCCTGCGGACGGCGGCGGAAGAGCGGCCCGCCCAACTCCTGCTCGATACGCCGGAGTTGGGTGGAGAGCCCGGATTGCGCGATGTTCAGCGTGGCGGCAGCGCGGCTGATACTGCCGGATTCAGCCACGGTGAGCACGATCCGCAGGTGGCGCAGACCCATATCCACTTCCTGCCTCCGTCGGTGATGGTCGTGGCCGGAAATAGCCGATGACGAGTACGGCACCGGCCAGGGACAGCAGCGCCGTCCACGTGGCGGTGACGTGGAGGGCGTGCAGATAGGCCCGGTCGGCGGCGGCGCGGAGTTCGGGCCGGTTCAGCGTCGCGGCCACCGCCCGGGTGGCCTCCGCGGAGTCCAGCGCCCGGCCCCGGGGGCCGGGGGCCAGCCCGTCGAGCGCGGGCCGGATCCCGCCGCGATAGGACGTGGCGAGCACCGAGCCGAGCACCGCGACCCCGAGGGTGCTGCCCACGGGCCGGGTGGCGGCGCTGATGGCCGCGCCCGCGCCGGTGTACCGCGCGGGCAGGACGGCCATCATCTCCGCCGTCATCGGCGCCACCACCAGCCCGATACCGGCGCCCTGGACGAACAGCACCACGGCGATCGAGGCCACCGGGGTGTCCGCGCCGAAGAACACGTACGCGCCGAAGGTGGCGCTGGAAAGGAGGATCCCGGCGACCGCGCACCACCGCACGGTGAGCCACCGGGCCAGCCCCGGGGAGATCTGGTTGCCGAGGACGATGCCCCCCGCCGCGGCGGCCATCACCACTCCGGCGGCCGGCGCCGACAGGCCGTGCACCCCCTGCAGATAGAAGGCGCAGTAGAAGAGCTGCCCGGCCAGGCCGAAGAAGAGCAGCAGCAGGGTCACGCTGCCGCCCGCGAAGCGCGGCTCGGTGAACAGCCGCACGTCGAACCCCGGCGCCTCCCGGCCGCTCTGCGCCCGTACGAACACCGCCAGCAGCGCGAGCCCGGCCACCAGCGGCAGCAGCGCGGCCGGGCTCGCCCAGCCGGACGGCCGGCCGCCCTGGATGACGCCGTACACCACCAGGCCAAGCCCCAGTACGGAGAGCAGCAGCGCCGCCGGGTCGAGCACCCGGCGCTCGGCGTAGCGCAGCTCTGGCACCAGCAGCGCCACCCCGGCCAGGCATACGGCCACCACCGGCAGGTTGACGAGGAACACCGACCCCCACCAGAACTGGGCGAGCAGCGCACCGCCCACCACGGGCCCGGCCGCGACGGCCGCGCCGCCCGCGGAGGCCCACACCGCGATGGCGCGGGTGCGGTGGGCGGGCGCGGTGCCACGGGTGACGATGGCGAGGGTGGCCGGGGTGATGAGCGCCCCGCCCGCGCCCATGAACCCCCGGGTGACGACGAGTTCGGTGGCGCCGGGCGCGAACGCGGCCAGCGCGGAGGCGGCGGCCAGGAGCAGCAGCCCGGCGGTCAGGGTGCGGCGCGGCCCGTAGCGGTCGGCGAGGGCGCCACCGGCGAAGCTGCCCGCGGCGAACACCAGCGAGTACGAGGCGTTGGCCCAGGCCAGCTCCGCGGAGTCGGCGCCGAGGCCGCGTACCGGGTCGGCGAGGGTTTCCATCGCCACGTTGAGGACCGTGTTGTCCAGCAGGACCAGCGTCTGCGCCAGGACCGCCACGGCCACGGCCCACCACTGCCTCACGGCGTCAGCGCTTCTCTCCCCGCGACGACGGTCCGGGTGACCTCCGCGACGCGCCGGCCGAGGTGTTCGGCGGTGGCGAGGTCGGACGGGTGCACGGTGCCCGACCGGTCGTCCACCGGGGACTGTGCGCCCGCGCCCTGGAAGAAGCCGAGCCGGTTGGGGTCGGATGCGCTGCCGCGGCTGGAGTTCCAGCCGGGGGCCAGGCCGAGGCTGACCCAGAGCATGCCGTGCTGGGCGGCGAGGGTGGCGAAGTAGCCGAGGGTGCCCGCCTTGTCCCCGGCCATGGAGCCGGAGTTGGTGAAGCCCGCCGCCACCTTGTCCTGCCAGCGGCGGGCGAGCCAGCGCCGGGCGCCGGCCTCGGCGAAGGTGTGGAACGCGGCGGAGGCGGTGCCCATGTACGTGGGCGCGCCGAAGACGATCGCGTGGGCGTCGTCGAGCACACCCCAGTCCTCGTCGGTGATCCGGTCGACCCGGATGAGGGTGACCTTGGTGTCCGGGGCCCGGCTCGCTCCGGTGCGTACGGCCTCCCCCAGCCGTGCGGTGTGCCCGCGTCCGCCGTGACAGGCGATCGCGATGTGTACCGGGTGGGTCAAGGCGGTCAAGCCGGCCTCCTCGAAAACGCTGTTCCGGGTCCGGTTCTTGCGCAGAGCCGTCGGGCAGCCTGCCACAGCAGTCTCAGAGGTTTCTCAGAGCCGCATAACCGCGGAGTGATGGAGATTCGCTATCGGCTCGCCCTCGTACGGGCGTGCCATTCTGGCCCGGCAATCCCGCAGCACCCCCAAGAACCCCCGAAGCACCGTCCACCCGTTGGAAGAGGTGTTCCCGGCACATGACCGATTTGGGTAAGTCACTCCGGATGCGGAGGCTGTCCGCGGTGGGGGACGGCAGATACCTCTTCGTCCCGCTCGACCACAGCGTGTCCGACGGGCCGGTGGTGCCCCAGGCCCGCTGGAACGGGCTGCTGAGCGCGCTGGTGGACGGCGGCGCGGACGCGGTGGTCGTCCACAAGGGCCGGGCGCGCGCGATCGCCCCGGGCATCCTGCGCCACTGCGCGCTGGTGGTGCACCTGAGCGCCGGAACCGTGTACCAGGCCGACGCCGACGCGAAGGTGCTCGTCGGCGAGGTGGAAGAGGCGGTGCGGCTGGGCGCGGACGCGGTGAGCGTGCACGTGAACCTCGGCTCGGACACCGAACACCGGCAACTCACCGACCTGGGGACCGTGGCGGCCTCGTGCGACACGTGGAACATGCCGCTGCTCGCGATGATCTACCCGCGGGGCCCCCGGATCGCCGATCCGCACGACCCGGCGCTGCTCGCCCACGCCGTCAACATCGCCGCGGACCTCGGCGCCGACCTGGTGAAGACGTCGGTCGCGCTGCCGCTGGACCGGATGGCCGAGGTGGTGGACAGCTGCCCGCTGCCGGTCCTCGCCGCGGGCGGCCCGCCCGACGGTACGGACCTGATCGGCCACGGGACGTCGCTGATGCTCGCCGGCTGCCGTGGCCTCGCGGTCGGCCGCCGGATCTTCTCCTCCCCCTCCCCCGCCTCGCTGGTGAAGCGGCTCGCGGCCGTCGTCCACGCGGTCGACGGCATCGACACCGGAACGGCCCCCCATCCCCCGACGATTGCGACAGGTGCCGCATGAAGTTCGCCTGGATCGACCTCAGAACCGTGCCGCAGGACCAGCTGGAGGCCGTCGTGGACGCCGCCGTCCACACCCGGACGCGGGGTGTGCTCTGCGACGACGAAGCCGTCCTCAAGGCCCTGCCCCCGACCATCACCGGCGTCACCACCACACCGGTGACCGACGAGAAGCAGCTGTACGGCCTCGACTCCGACACCGCGGACCGGGTCGTCGCGGGCTGGGTCGACGTCCACGACGAACCGTCGCTGCGGCTGGCGTGCGCCGCCGCCGTCACGCTGCCGTTCACCGTGGTCCGCTTCGCCGACCCGACGAAGATCCCGCTGGAGATCGTGCTCGCCGCCGCGGACCGCTCCGAGGGCGAGCTGATCACCGTCTGCGCGGACCTGGAAGAGGCCGCCACCGTCCTCGACGTGCTGGAACGCGGTTCGGACGGCGTCCTGCTGGCACCCTCGACCGCGGGCGAGGTGTTCGCGCTGGCCCGGCTGCTGGAAGCCGGTACGGAACCGCTGGACCTGACCACGCTGACCGTCGAGGGCATCGAGCACCACGGCCTCGGCGACCGGGTGTGCGTGGACACCTGCAGCCACTTCGCCGAGGACGAGGGCATCCTCGTCGGCTCGTACTCGACCGGCTTCATCCTGTGCTGCAGCGAGACCCATCCGCTGCCGTACATGCCGACCCGCCCCTTCCGGGTCAACGCGGGCGCCCTGCACTCCTACGTCCTCGGTCCGGACAACCGCACCAACTACCTGAGCGAGCTGCGCGCGGGCCGCACCACCCTCGCCGTCAACGCCGAGGGGCGCACCCGGCCGGTCCTCATCGGCCGTGCCAAGCTGGAGTCCCGGCCGCTGCTGACCATCACCGCGCGCTCCCCCGAGGGCGTCGAGGTGAGCCTGACCGTCCAGGACGACTGGCACGTACGGGTGCTCGGGCCCGGCGCAAAGGTCCACAACGTCACCGAGCTGCGGCCCGGCGACGAACTGCTCGGCTATCTGGCCACGGACCAGCGCCATGTGGGCTTCCCCATCGGCGAGTTCTGCCGGGAACAGTGATGAGCGGCATCCACGGCGGCGACATCGGCATGCGGACGCTCGTCGAGACGCTGTTCGACGCCCACCCCGGCGAACTGCCCTGCCTCGCCCACGGCGACCACCCGGTGACCCGCGCCGAGGTACGCGCCGCCGCGGCCGCCGAGGCGGACGTGTTCGCCGGGTACGGCATCGGCGAGGGCACCACGGTCATGCTGCGGATACCGCCGAGCTTCACCCAGATCGAGGTGCTGCTCGCGCTGTGGCGGCTGGGCGCCCAGGTGATGCTCGTCGACCACCGGCTCAAACAGTCCGAAGTGGACGCGTTGCGCGCGCTGTGCCATCCGCAGTTCCTGGTCGCCGCGGGTACGGCGGGGCGCGCACCGCTGCGGTTCGAACCCCGCTACGAGGTGGTCACCTCCCGCTGCCCGGACGGCCGGGCCGCGGCGACCGGCCACCGGCTGGTGCAGTTCAGCTCGGGCTCCACCGGGCTGCCCAAGGTGATCGGGCGGACCCCGGCCTCCCTGGCCACCGAGATCGAGCGGTTCACCCGGATCGAGGGCATGCCCACCCTGGGCGAGCGGGTGCTGCTGCTCAGTTCCACCGCGCACAGCTTCGGGCTGATCGCCGGGGTGCTGCACTCCCTGGTCGCGGGCGCCGCGGCCGTGTTCGCCCGCCGGGTGTCCGCCAAGGACATCCTCACAGCGGCCGGGCGCCACGATGTGCACGCGATATTCGGCACCCCGTTCCACTACGAACTGCTGGCCACCGCAAGGGAGTTGCCCCCACTCCCCGCCTTGCGCGCCGCCGTGTCCGGCGGCGAGATCATGCCCCCGGAAACGGCGGCGCGGTTCGCCGACCGCTTCGGCATCGGAGTCGGCGAATCGTACGGAACCACCGAGACGGGCGTCATCGCGATGGAGGTCAGCGGCGCCTCCCGCCCCACCGTCGGACGCGCCGCCCCCGGTGTGCTCCTACGCGTCCACGAGGGCGAGCTGGACGTCTGGCTGCCGGACGGCTCCCCGTATCTGCACGCCTCCGGCGGCGGCCGCTACGCCGACGGCTGGCTGCACACCCGCGACCGGGCCGAGCTGGACCCCACCGGAGCCGTGCGGCTGCTGGGCCGCGGTGACTCGTTGGTGGTCATCGGCGGCCTCAAGGTCGATCTGACCGAGGTGGAGGACGTGCTGCGCCACCACCCCGGGGTCAGCGGGGCCGTGGTCGTGCACGCCGGTACCACCGAGGCGTACGTGTCCACCGCACCGGACGGCCCCTCGGCCGGGGAGCTGCTGCGCTGGTGCCGGGACCGGCTGGCCGACTACAAGGTGCCGCGCGTCATCCAGGTCCTCCCGGACCTGCCCCGCACCTCCAACGGCAAGCTCATCCGCCGCCGCGAGGCCCTGCTCGCCCGCTCCCCCGGCCACTGACCTCACATCACCGCTGCCGAAAGAAAGGTTGCGCACCATGGAGACGGCATTGGAGAAGGAGATCCGTCAGTTCGTGCTCAGCACGATCAGCGAGGACATGAACCACCCGCTCGACACGGACGAGATCACCGACGACAGCCCCCTGGGCACCGGCGGCATCGACATCGACTCGCTGAGCCTGATCGAGCTGGTCCTGCGGATCGAGCGCCGGTTCGGCGTGAAGTTCCCGGACACCGATTTCGAACCGGTCGGCGCGATGAACCTCGGCGACCTGGTGGACGACGTGATCAAGCGGGGCGCCACCGCATGACCGCGGCTATCACCACCGACGTGGTGCGGGAGCTGCTGTCCGACCCCAAGATCTTCGCAGCCCTGCCGCCCGATCTGGACGACGACGCCGACCTGGCGCTGGACTCACTGGGCCTGGTGTGGTTCCTGCACCAACTGGAGCTGCGCTACGGGCTGGAGATCGAACCGGCCGAGGCGTTCCTCGCCGAGTTCACCTCGGTACGGCGCATCACCGCCTACCTCAACGATCACCACCTGGTGGACCGCCCATGACCCATGAGGTGCTGCTGACCGGCTTCGGGGTACGGACGGCCTTCGGCACCGGGGCCGACGCGCTGCGGGAGGGCGTGTTCGACGGGAACCCCGCGTTCGCCCCGATCACCCGCTTCGACACCGGCCCATACCGTACGGATCTGGCCGCGACGTGGGGCGGGGCCGTCCCGCTGCGCGAGGTGCTGGCCGACGTGGCCGGGGCGGCGGTGGCGATGGCGGGACTGCCGAGGGACGCGGAGGCGGCGGTCCTGGTGGGCACCGCGGGCGACTTCACCGCCCTGACCGACTTCTGGCGCACCGCACCCGGCGCCCCCGACCGCGCCGTCGAGGCCGACCCCGCCCCCGTGGCCGACCGCGCCGTCGAGACCGTGCCCGGGTGGCAGGCCGCGGCGCTCGGGGACGCGCTCGGGGTGCGCGGCACCCGGCTGGCGTTCACCAACGCCTGCGTCGCCTCGGCCAGCGCCACCGCGCACGGGTGTCAGCTCATCGCCTCCGGCCGGGCCGACGTCGTGATCTGCGCCGGGGCGTACCTCGTGGAGGAGGAGAACCTGGCCAAGTTCGGGTCGGGGTTCGCCCTCTCCCGCGACGGGGCGGTACGGCCGTTCTGCGCCGACCGCAGCGGGCTGCTGCTCGGCGACGGGGCCGCCGCCGTCGTCCTCGAATCGGCCGGGAACGCCCGGCGCAGGGGCGCGCGTGTGCTCGGCGCGGTGACCGGCTGGGGTGCCGCCTCCGACGCCCATCACATCGCGCGCCCGCACCCCGAGGGCACCGGGCTGGTCACCGCCGCACGGCGGGCCCTGCGGCGGGCGGGCGGGCCGCGCGTCGACTATGTGAACGCGCACGGCACCGCGACCAAGTCCAACGACCCCGCCGAGACGCGCGGGCTGCGCACGCTCTTCGGCGCGGACGCGCCCCACGTGCCGGTCAGTTCCACGAAGAGCACGACGGGACATCTGCTGGAGGCATCCGGAGTGGTGGAACTCGTCATCACCCTGCTCGCGCTGCGGGACGGGGTCCTGCCGCCCACCGCCGGGTTCACCGAACCGGATCCGGCCTGCGACCTCGACTACGTACCGAACCGGCCCCACAAGGCCGACATCCGGCGGGCGCTCACCGTCAACGCCGCGTTCGGCGGTGCCAACACCGCGCTGATCGTGGAGCGCGCGTGATCGCCGCGATGGCCGGTCCGGCCGCGCCGCCCGTCGCCGGTTTCGTGGAGTCCGCCTTCAACCCGCTCGTGCACCAGGCCGTCGAGCGATGCCTGACCGCCCACCCCGGCGACGGCTCCCGGACCGCGATGGTCCTGGCCAGCACCATGGGCGATGCCACCACCCTCGACCTCGGCAGCCGTCGGCTCGTCGCCGGGCAGGTGCACAACCCGCTGCTGTTCATGCAGAGCACCGCCAACGCCATCCTCGGCCAGCTCAGCCGGGACTTCGCCATCACCGGGCCCCTGCTGTGCCTGTCCACCGTGGCGGACCTGGCCGGGGAGCTGCTGTCCACTGCCGAACTCCTCCTCTGTGATGAGGAGTTGCACCGGGTCGTGCTCATCGGTGTCGAGCTGGCCGGCACCGGGCGCACCACGGCCGCCTACCGCGAGCTGCGCACCATCGGCCCGCCCGCCGAAGACCGGGCCGTGGCCCTCGTGATCGACCGCGACGACCCGCACCCGCACCCCCGTCCCCCGTGCGGCACCCCGTCCACCGAGTACGGCACCCTCCGCGGCCTGGTCGAGCTGGCCGCCCGAATCCAAGGAACCGACCGCCCATGATCACCAAGGAAGAACGCGCGCGGATCAGCCAGGACGCCGCTTTGGGTGCCGGGAACGTGATCCACCGGCTGAAGGCGTACGGCAGACCGCTCGGCGAACAGGCGCTGTGGACCGACACCACCTGGCAGGCCCCGGACGGCACCCACCCCGAGGTGCTGACCCTGGGCGAACTGCACGAGGCTGTCGAGATCTACGCACGCTGGTACCACGCGCACGGCGTGCGGCCCCGCGATCCGGTGGCGATCCAGACGTACTCCAGCACGGAGTTCGCCATCAACTTCCTCGCGCTCACCTCCCTCGGCGCGATCCCCTCCTTCGTCAACGGCAACCTCCGCCCCGAGATCGCCCGCGAGTACGTGCGCCGCCAGGGCGCGGTGGGCGCCCTCACCGATCAGGCCCACCGCCCCGTCCTGGCTCCCCACCAGGACGAACTGGGCCTCGCCTTCTGCGCCACCGCGGCCGACATCCGCGCGGACACGGCCCGCGGCCCGCTCCCGGCGTCGTACCCGTACGCCCACCACGCCACCGACCCGATCATCATTTCCCACTCCTCCGGCACCACCGGCATGCCCAAGGCCGTCCCGCACACCCACGAGACGCTGCTGTACGCGCAGTTGCACCGGCTGAAGCTGTCGGTCGGCTCCGCGATGGGCAGGCTGCTGGTCGCGATGCCCGGTTCGCACAACGCGTCCATCTCGGTCATGCTGTTCGGCTTCCTGCTGCGCTCGCCCGTCCTGCTGCTGTCCAGCCAGCGCGGCGTGGACGTCCTGGACGCGATGGAATCGTTCCGCCCCACCACGGTGTTCGCGTTCGCCGGGACGTACGGGGAGATGGCGGCCCAGGACCTCGCCGTACGCGATCTGGCCGACGTCGAGGCCTGGTACAACACCGGCGACGCGGCACACGAAACCCACATCAAGGCGCTCATCGCGCAGGGCAGCCATGACACGATCGGCCCTGACCTCAAGCGCTGCCGGGTCCAAGGCTCCGTCTTCACCGACGGGCTCGGCTCCTCCGAAACCGGCTACTCGCTCTTCCACAACGGACACAAGCCCGGCCGCTCGTCCTACTCCCGCTGCGTGGGCAAACCGATGAGCTTCGCCGAGGCCGCGGTGCTCTCCGAAGACGGCCGCCCGCTGCCACCCGGCGAGGTGGGCCGCCTCGGTGTCCGCTCCCCCACTCTCACCCCCGGCTACTGGAACGACTCGCTGACGTTCCACCGGCTGCGGCTCGGCGGCTACTGGCTCACCGGCGACCTCGCCTACCGCGACGAGGACGGCAACTTCTACCACCTCGACCGCGTCCCCGACGCCGTCCGCACCGCCGCGGGCCTGGTGTTCAGCACCCGCACCGAGGAGCTGCTGCTGCGCGAGCTGCCCGGCCTCGACGACTGCACGGTGGTGGCCGTCGCCCCCGAGGGCGTGCGTGCCGACTGGGACGGCGACGGAACGGCCGACGCGTACGTCCTGCTCCAGGTGCGCCCGGACGCGGCGGCCACGGACGACACGGACTGGACCGCCAGGGTCAATGGCGTGCTCACCGCCGAGGGCTTCCCGCCGCTCACCGGGGCGCTCCGGATGGACGCCAACGACGTGGTGAAGGGCGCCACCGGCAAGGTGCTGAAACGGGAGATGCGCGAACGCTTCCGGGCCCGCCTGGCGGGCGGCGAGCTGGACGGGCAGGCCCGATGACCACCGGCCCCCGGCCGATGGATGTGTACCGCCAGTGGTGGCTGCACGACGCCCGCTGGTACCAGGGCGTGGCGAAGCGGTTCGGACACGCGGCGGCCAACGAGATCAACGCCGAGGCGCTGCGCTACGTGGCCGTGCAGGCGGGCAAGCGCATCGCCCGCCTGCACGGCGGAAAACCGGCCGCCGACCTCGAAGAACTGCGCTGCCGGTACGAGGCGTGCTCCGAGTGGATGTTCCCGAGCGAACTGCGCGACGGCGGCACGGCGGTGCTCCCGGACGGCGAGATCGAACTGACCATGCGGCAGAACTTCGCCGTGGCGATGGTCCGGATGGCCGGTTCGCTGGACGGCTACGACTGCCCGTGCACGGACATCCACGCGGGCTGGTCGGAGGGGCTGGGCGTCGAACTCACCCGCAACTGCGCGACCGCGTGCCTGCGCAACGGCGACCCCGCCTGCCGGTTGCTGATGCGGCCGGGCTGAGCCCCTCCGCGTTGGCTCAGCCGCCCGCGGCGAACCGCACGAAGCGCGCCCAGCCGTCGGGGGTGACGGCGAGGTGGGGACGGGTCGTGTCCTTGGAGTCCCGCACGTGAACGGCCTCCTCGGACACGGCTACCTCCACGCAGTCGTCGCCCTGGGCACTGCTGTAGCTGGACTTGAACCAGTCGAGTTCAGGCATGCTCATAAGGTTCCTCGCATCCGCTTCAGCAGGCCCGTGGAGTCCTTCGGGGAGAGGGCCTGCGAGCGCAGTCTCGCATAGCGCATCTGGATGTGGCACACCTCTTTCGGGTCGGCAATCAGGCGGCCGTTCTGCTGGCCCTCGGAATAGGCGAAGCGCCGTCCATCCGGGGTCTCCAACAGCCGCACAGCCCCCGCAACGCACGCGTGCTGTTCGGTGTTCGCAGGCATGATCTGAAGCGTCACGTTGCGCAGGGAGACGAGCTCAAGGATGTGGTCGAGCAGTTCGCGGGTCACCTCGACTCCGCCGAGGCGGCGCATGAAGACGGATTCCTCGACGACGAAGTCAAACGTGGTGTTCGGCCTCTCATAGAGCAGCCGCTGTCGTGCCATGCGAGCGGTGACCCTCGCCTCCAGCTCTTCGTCTGCCAGCGGCGGGATGTCCTCGTCGCAGAGGGCCCGCATGTACCCCTCGGGCTGCAACAACCCCGGAACCAACCGGCACTCATACGTGCACAGGCTCACCGCCTTCCGCTCAAGCCCCGCCCACCGGCGGAACCACGCCGCGAACCCCGGTTCGCCCCGCGACAGGAACCTGGCCGACCTCCGCAAGGCGCCCGTGTTGCCCAACACCTCCTCGGACCGCTCCACGAACGCCTCCTCCGGCATCCGCCGTCCCAGCTCCACCGACTCCACGGTGTGCTTCGAGAACCGGACCAGCTCCCCGAACTCGGCCCGGCTCAGACCCGCGTGTTCCCGCAGGGCCTGGAGTACGGCGCCGAACGTCCGCAGACTGTCCGAAGGGTCGGGCTCCCGTCCCCAGTCGCCATCTCCCGCCACACAGGCGTCATCAATCGTCATACGCGGCCACCTCCAGGTGCGTACGTTGTGCGAGGGCCCCCGCGCTCGACTCACTCAGGGTGACGGACCCGACACCGTACTGTCCACCGAAAGTGCCCGTACGCTGACCCTCCGTACGCCGCGCGTCGCTGGCGAGTCGCCGCGCGCACCCGCAACCGTTGTCCGCATGAACGCAAGCACACCCCAACTCCCCGCCACGACCCGCACCTTTGCCCAACGCTTGTCCTCCACGCGGCGTGGGGCCCGCCTCGCCCGGTTGCTCGCCGTGGGACAGCTCCGCAGCTGGCCGGTGTCACCCGCCGTCACCGAACGCGCCGAGCGCATCGTCGCCGAGCTGGCCGCCAACGCGGCGATCCACGGGCGCGTCCAGGGCCGGGACTTCCGGCTCGCCCTGACCCTGGACGAAGCCCACGGCACCCTCCGCGTCGAGGTGGCCGACACCCGTGGCGAGAAGCTGCCCGTCCTCGGTCCGGCCCCGGGGCCGGACAGCGAGTCAGGTCGCGGCCTGCTGCTGGTGGCCGCGCTCGCCGACCGCTGGGGCACACGGCCGCGCCACCCCGTGGGCAAGACCGTGTGGGCGGAACTCGACTCCCGTCAGGCGTCGGACGGATAGAACTGGGCGTACCAGCGGCGCAGCGCCCTGATGCCCTTCTCGTGCGGGAGCAGGACGGGGCGCGGCTGGTGGATCTTGTGATCCCAGATCCGGACCTCCTCGCGCACCTCGCCCAGGGCTTCCGCCCGGAAGACCAGCTTGAGCAGCGGTGCCAGGAACGGCAGTCGAGTCGGCTTGCGGATGTAGTACAGCATCCGCATCTCGCTCGTACGGTCGTCGATGGGGGTGGTGAGGGCGACGGCGGTGACCGAGAGGACGGGCCCGAGGACGCGCACCACCATGACGCCCGGTCCGTACATGGACACATCGAAGGTGTTGTTGATGTCCCGGCCGAGCACGCGCCGGTGGATCCGGCCGCGGACCTCCGCGAAGGGGCCGTCCGGCCGCAGGTCCTGGACCGGGGGTTCGCTCTGGCCGTGGATGAAGTGGAAGTGGGACTCGTCCACGATGTTCTCGCGCATCTCCTGGATGTGGATGCGCGCGCGGCACACGTCGTCGATCGGCGAGGCGAAGTCCCCGGCATGCGTCTCCGGGATGTCCGGCACCTCCCACGAGGGCGCGGTCGGGCCGTGGTAGACGAAGATCAGCCCGCTGTGCTCGCGGACCGGGAATCCGCCGATGGCCACCTTGGGGGTGCGGGCCGCGAACGGGGCGTGGGTGCACCGGCCGTCCGTCCCGAACCGCCACCCGTGGAACGGGCACTCCACGGTGCCCCCGACGACCTTCCCGCCGACGCCCAGATGCGCGCCGTAGTGCGGGCAGTGGGCGTCACGCACGCCCGCCTGACCGTCCGCTCCGCGGAAGGCGATGAGGGCACGCCCGAAGTAGTGCAGGCTGACGAGCCTGCCCGGCCGCAGCTCGCCGCTGCGGAGCACGGCGTACCAGCCGTAGGGAACGGGCGGCATCGGGTACGTGTCGGCTCGCGGATCGCGCGGCAGATCCGCGAGCTTGTCATGGCTACGACGTAAGGGCATGCGCCGATGCTAGTCAAACGGATCTCGCCCCCTGCGCGTCAGTCGGCGCTGGACCCCTCGGCCAGGACACGGATGGTGCGCAGGCCCATCGGCACGACCATGTGGGCCGAACTGGACTCCCGCTAGCCCGCGTTGAGGTGCGTGGGGGTGAAGGTGACGGGAAGGCTGGACGGGGCTCGGCACCACAGGGAGTCGACCCACTCGAGCTCCTCGGGCTCGACCGCCAGGGTCAGATCCGGAACCCGGTCGAGCAGCACCTCGATCGCCGTCTCCGCGATGGTCTTGGCCAGGTCGGGCGCGCCCGCCGGGCATCCGTAGTCGCCGCCGGTGAAGGACAGATACGCGTTGTTCCCGGCGAACCCCGCCGTGGTGTCGGCCCACAGCAGCGGGTCCGTGTTCGCGGCGGCGAGGCTGAGGACGAGGAGGTCACCGGCGCGGATGCGCTGGCCTCCGAGCATGGTGTCCCGAGTGGCGAAGCGCCCGATGATGTTCGGGACGGGGGACTCCGCCCACAGCACCTCGGTCATGGCCTCGCCGATACTCCTTCGGCCGCCCGCGAGGGTCACGGCGAACCGGGTGTCGGTGAGCATCAGCCGGACGGTGGTGCCGATCCAGTACGACGTGGCGGGAAAACCCGCGACCATCGCCACCATGATGTCTCCGACCAACTGCTCGTCGGTGAGGTCCGGGGAGTTCTGGATGAACCGCGAGGTGACGTCCAGGCCCGGCGCATCACGCTTGGCCGTCACCAGCCGCGCCACTATCCCGGCGGCCCGCTGCTGGGCCGGGATGGGGTCCTCGTTGGAGTCAAGGCTTGCCGTCAGGGCCCGCGCCAGGTCGTCGAGCTGGTCCTCGGGCACGCCGAACATCATGCCGATGGCGAGGGCGGGCACCGAGTAGACGTAGTCGAACACCAGGTCCGCCTTGCCGCTGCCGGCGAACTGGTCGATCAGACTGTCGGCGAAGCGCTCGCAGTGCGCACGCAACTCGAAGTGATCGATGATGGAGAGAGCTTCGCTGACGGCCGCCGAGCGCCGCCGGTGCTCGTCCCCCTCCGTGAAATGGAGCATGGGGCTGTAGGCCACCCAGGGCATGAGGGGCCAGTCGGACGGAACCTCGTCCCAGCGGTTCCAGCGGCGGGGGTCACGGCCGTAGGTCTGGGTGTCACCGAGGATCTGCCGCGTCTCGCGGTAGCCGAGGACGAGCCAGGCGGGGATGTCGGCCTCGAGCAGAACCGGGGCGACCTGCCCGTGGTCGTGCCTCATCCGCTGGTAGCTCTCGGTCGGATTGCGCAGAAATCGCGGCCCGTACAACGGTGAAGGGCCGCCGCGGGCGGGGCAGCCGGGAGGCGGCGGCGCCACCGAGCCGGTACCGCCGGGCGCGTCCTGAGGGTCCTGCGGGTCCTGGGGATTCGTCACGAGGTCTTCCTTGGAGCGGTGGACCAGCACGGCCACTGGTACGGCGAGGCGCACAGGCTAACCGTGGGACCCGGCCGAACCAACCGTCAGGGCGTCATCGGCTCACTCAGGGGCCGCGCAATGAGGTGTGCTCATGGGCGACGGTTCGGGCGTTCGTTCCACCGGTGGGTCGTCCGTGCCTGGCGGATCAGGCTACGCACGGTGATAACGGTGCCAGCTAGGGGGTGTCGACGCTGGTGTGAAGGCCGTGATGGCGTCGACGAGGTCGGCCGGAGCTTCCAGCGGGATCAGGTGACCGGTGGTCGGTATCACCGTGAACTCGGCCTGGGAGAGGTAGGGCACAAGGTTGTCGCGGAGCACGTCGACGGGCTCGACCTGGTCGTTCTCTCCGGCGACGACGAGGGTGGGAACGCTGACCATGCGGGTGTGCTCGGTGATGTCCTCCGCGATACCGCGTAGCGGCCACTCGGTGCGGCCGGCGTCGACGCCGGCTCGCGAATCGGTCGCGACCTGTGCCTTGATCGACGCGGGCAGCTCGGTCGCGGTGAGGATGTGGTCCCGTGCCCCGGCTACGGACTCGTCGGAGTCGTAGGCGTGGGAAAGGGCTTCCTGGTACTCGGGAGTGATCTGTGCGGCGGGCTTCGCCGGGCCGGAGCCGACGAGGACGATGCCGCGCAGGCCGGCGGGCCGGGTTGCCGCGACCAGTTGCGCGACCTTGCCCCCCCATCGAATGCCCGACGAGGACGTGGTCGGTGACGCCCGCGTCGGCGAGTACGGCGAGCGTGTCGTCGGCGAGCTGACCGAGCGTGTAGGGGCCGGACAGACCGCTCGACCGGCTCCACCCTCGGAAGTCGATCGTGAGCACGTCGCGGCCCGGGAGGCGGTCGACGACGAGGTCCCACGTGCGGGCGGAACCACCCCAGTAGTGGGTGCCCCGGGCACGTAGGCGGGCCCGGTCGCCATCCACGTGGAGGCGCCGTCCTTCTCGGGGTGGGCGTAGGCCCTGCCGTAACTGACCTCGATCGGGCGATTGGCGACGAGCAGGGTCGTCGCCAGCAGGAAGTCCCCTGACCCGACCAGCTTCTGCACGTAGGTGATGGCCTGGCCCAGCTCCTCGTGCGTGATGCCGTGCCTGAGCGCCACGTCCCCGAACGCCTTCTGAAGATCGTCGAACACGACGCGCAGGCGCTTGTTGAACGCGATGTCGGTGCGGGGCGTGTCATGTGTTGTCACGTCACTCCATTCCGGCGTCGCCGTCGACGGACGGCGCGCTTGAGGTCGGAAAGCTGTGGCGCATGAGGTGGGTGTGGATCACGGGGCGGGTCATCCTCGTGTGTTCCAGACGAGGGGGGCCTTGCGGATCCAGGTGTCCTTCTCCAGCGTGTCGAGGAGGAAGCGGGCGAGATCGGCGCGGTTGATCCGCGTCCCCGGCTTCTCGGTGCCGGCCACGGCGGCGCGCGGAGGGCCGCTCATCGGCTTGTCGGTGAGGGCGACGGCACGGGCCAGGGTCCAGTCGATGCCGGACGAGGCGCGGACGACCCGGTCGACGCCGGTGTGGTCCTCGAAGCCTGCCTTGATGTTCGACAGCTTGATGAACGCCTTGACCAGCGGGTTGAGCCGGGCCCAGTCGTCACCCGCGCCCTGCGTAGACGTCAGCACGATGCGGGGTATGCCCTGTTCGCCCATGACGGTGAGCGTGCGGCGGGCGGCGTCGGTCATGAACATCGGCGGGCTGACCGGCTTGGCCCACGGGTTGTCGGAGGCGCGGGCGTTGGCCAGCACGCTGATCACCCCCTCGGTGCCTTCGGCGGCCCGGCGGATGTCTTCGATGTTCGCAGGGGTGCCCTGAATCAGCTCGACACCGGCCGGTGCCTGCACCTTGTCGGGGTTGCGGACGAGGGCGCGGACGTGGTGGCCGCGCTGGGCCGCGTACTCCAGCACGTGGGCGCCGGTGCGACCGTTGCCGCCGAGGACCAGGAGGTTACTCATGGTGATCAAACGCCTTTCGGGCAGTTCAGGGGTGGATCAAGCGGCCGGCCGGCCAGGGCAGAACCCAGGCGGCGGGCCTCGTCGTGCGCCTTGGTCATGGACGCCTCGTGCATCGAAAGCAGCGGAGCCATCATCGGCACGTACGGGGCCATGGTCAGTTCGGGCAGGACCGTCGTCAGGTCGAGGCCGAGGTTGGTCGGGTGGCCCAGGGCGGTTTCCAGCGCCGGCACCAGGTGGTCCATGCCGTGCTTGGGGGGCGCCGGGGAATTCCTCGATCAGCTCGTCCTGGACCGCCAGGGCCTTCGCCTGCTCGGGGGTGCTCGGCACAGGTAGGACATGCAGAATTCAGCCTTTCAAATCGATCAAGGGTGGGTCGGGGAGCGACCGGTGGAGATCAGCTGCGGGCCGGTACGGCGCAGCTGTCGGGGCCGCAGACCGGAGCGTCGCCGTCGGTGCCGAGGGTGAGCGGGTGCGACTCGTTCCAGGCCGTGCGCAGCACGTCGAGAAGGCCGTCGCTGTCCTGGGCCCCGGGGATGCCGTACGTGCCGTCGACGACGATGAAGGGCGCGCCGGTGGCGCCCAGGCGCTGGGCGCGGGCGGCATCGTCGCGGACCTGCCGCTGGTAGCGGTGCTCGGTGAGCGCCCGGCGGGTGCCCTCGCGGTCCAGCGCGATCTCCTGGCCCAGGTCGAGCAGGTCGTCCATGCTGAAGACGGGGCGGGCCTGGCCGAAGTAGGCGCGGAAGATCGCGTCCCAGGCTTCGCGGTTCTTGCCCTCGGCCGAGGCGTGGGCGAGGAACTCGTGCGCCAGGTCGGTGTTGCCGACCAGGTTGTCCAGCACCCTGTAGGGGCGGAGTCCCTCGGCCTCGGCCAGCGCCTCGATCCGACGCGTGGACGCCTCGGCCTGGGAGCCGCCCATGCCGTGCCGGCGCAGCAGCGCGTCACGGACGCTGAACGTCCCATCCACGGGGAAGGAGCTGCTCAGCGGGAACGAGTGGTGGACGACCTCCACCTCATTGCCGTGCTCGAACCGCTCCACAGCCCGGTCCAGACGGTGGCTGCCCAGTCCGCACCAGGGGCAGGTGACCTCGGCCCAGACCTCGATCTTCATGACGCGCCTCCCATGCCTGCGCTTGACTCCTACGTTTTGTTCGTAGCGCCATGATGGGCCAGTATGGAAGTCGATACAAAAGGCACATTGCTGTTCGTGCCGGAGAGGAATGTGCGTCATGGAGGTCACCGGCAGTTCGGGCGGCGCGGCGGCGGTGGGGCCCTGTGCCCGCATCCCCGCCGAGCACATGGAGTTCATCCGGCAGGTCCTCGACCGCGTCGGCGACAAGTGGAGCCTGCTGCTCATCGCGGTGGTGGAGGCCGGCCCGCTGCGCTACACCGACCTGCAGCGCCAGGTCCCCGGAATCTCCCAGCGGATGCTCACCCTCACGCTCCGCCAGCTCCACGAGGACGGTCTGATCACCCGCACCGCATACGCGGAGGTTCCACCGCGCGTCGA
Source organism: Streptomyces sp. NPDC019937 (assembly GCF_040631655.1). NCBI lineage: Bacteria > Bacillati > Actinomycetota > Actinomycetes > Kitasatosporales > Streptomycetaceae > Streptomyces > Streptomyces sp. NPDC019937. The sequence goes on along the minus strand of NZ_JBEYAL010000021.1, from coordinate 139,204 downwards.
GTACTCCCTCACCCCGTTGGGGCGCGGCCTCCACGAGATCGTGACATCCCTGATCGGCTGGGCCGCCGACCACCATGACGAGATCCGCGAGCACCGGGCCCGCGCTGCGGCACCAGCAGCCCGGTCCTGACCGCAGGATCAGCGATCGGCTGTCGGCGCCGGGTGCGGCGCGGATGCCCGACGCATCGTCGAGGAGACATCAGGCAAGGCGGCAGAGCTTGCGCGGCGTGTCGGTGTGACGCCTTGCCTGGCAACGGTGCTGGTGGGTGAAGATCCGGCTTCGGTGAGGTACGTACGGATGAAGCGGGCGCGTTGCGCGAAGGCGGGCATCGCGTCTCGGCTTGTCAGCCTGCCGGCCACCACTACAACGGCTGAGCTGGTGGAGACCCTCCCGTGGTGTCGAGGACCGTGACCGTGCCGAACATCGGAAGTTCCCCTTGTGGTGGAGGCGGCCTGCCGCTGCCTCGATGTCCTCAAGTCTCACGGCAAAGCCGCAGGTGGGCGAGATACGCTGGAGATCCGGCATGGTGAATCGAGGACATCCGGGAGAGCGTGATGGCCCCAGCAGAGCTCGGCGAGGCCGACCCTTCCCAGAGCGACGCCATCGTTCGCCTTGACTTCAATCCGCCCGTGGAGCGGGTCCCCGGTTTCGAGATCATCGACCTGGCCACGCTGCATCGTCGGCGGGCCCGGAGGGACCCCGACGGGGTGCACCGGGTCGATTTCCACACCCTCTCGCTGATCACGGAGGGCAGCGGAGAACACGCGGTCGACTTCGTGACCTATCCCTGCCGCCCAGGGACGCTGGTCTGGGTGCGCCCGGGGCAGGTGCAGCGCTACGTTCGGCCGGGCACGACCAACGGCACGCACGTGTTGTTCACCCCCTCCTTCCTGCCCCGCTTGGACAGCGTCGACCGACTGGTCGACGAGTGGTACGGCCCCGTGTGCCGGCAGCTCGGCACGAGTGCCGACTACGCCGTACTGGCAGCACTCATGGGCCAGATGCGGGCGGAGTACGACCGTCCCGACGAGGCGGTGTCACCGGATATGCTCCGGCACCTCCTCGCCGCTGCCCTGGCGCACATCGATCGGCTGCCGTACCACGGCGAGCAGGATGACCCGCGCGCCGGCGGGGAGGTCTACGCACGCTTCCGCGCCGAGCTGGAACGCTCCTACGCCACCACTCGCCGTGCCGCCGGTTACGCCGAACGTCTCGGCTACACGGTGAAGACCCTGACCCGTGCGTGTATGGCCGCGACCGGGCAGCCCGTCAAGCACGTCATCGACGGCCGGGTCGCCCTGGAGGCCCAGCGGCTGCTCGCGCACACCGACGAGCCAGTGGCGGCCATCGCCCGTCGGTTGGGCTTCCCGGAATCCACCAACTTCGGCAAGTTCTTCACCCGCCACACCGGCACGACCCCCGGTGCCTTCCGTGGGTCGCTCCGTCCGACCCCGCCGCCTGGTTCCCCGGATGGCCGGTGAGGCGCGGGGCCGGTGAAGTGCGGGGTATCGACGGTTCCTGTCCTCGATTGACCATGGCCGGTCTCCCTTCTACCTTGCGGGCGGAAATCCGAGGCACAAGGGTGGAAGCTGTTCAGAAAGGCGCCGTGAGCGACCGTGTCCACAACATGGGTGAGGGCTCCGGCCAGCGGGCCGCTGCGGCCATCACGCCTGTTGAGGTTTCCGGTGAAACTTGTCTATGTCTTCGACGCCTATTGCGGCTGGTCGCACGGGTTCTCCGGCACGCTGCGCGAAATCGCCTTCCGGCATCCCGAACTGCCGGTCGAGGTCGTATCCGGCGGCCTGTTCACCGGATCGCGCCGCGTACCGATCCGCGAGTTCGGTTACGTCGAGGGCGCGAATGCCAAGATCACCGAGCTGACCGGCGCCGAGTTCGGCCCGGCGTACGCGCGGCTGATCGCCGACGGCTCGTTCGTGATGGACTCCGAGGCCGCCGCGCGTGGAGTGGTCGCTCTGCGCCGGGCCGCTCCCGACCGTGCGCTGGAACTGGCCACCGCGCTGCAGCGCGCCTTCTACGCCGATGGTCTCAGCCTCTCTGACGCTGCGACCTATCGGACGGTCGCCGCGGAGGCCGGGCTGGACGCCGATGCCGTGGTCGCCGCCTTCGAAGGAGCCGAGGCACCAGCAGCGGCGGAGGCCGACTTCCACCAGGCCGCCGATCTCGGCGTCAACGCCTTCCCCACCCTCCTCGCCGTCGACGGCCACACGAAAACGGTCCTGGCCCGCGGTCACGCCACCCCCGACGACGTGGAACGCCGCCTTGCGGTCCACGTCGCCTCCCGCACCTCCTGACCCTCGTCTCATCCCCGAACCCTCGAGGCCGTCATGATCACGCTGTCCTTCAACGTCCTCGACCTGGACTTTCCAGCAGGCAGCAGGAACAAGACCGTCACGGGCGAGGGGGAACACCTGCCCGCCTTCGAGGAGGAGCTGGGCCGGGCGGCCGACGGGCCGTCCCTGACCGAGGCGCTGGTCAAGCGCTGCCCGGAGCGCGGCGGACTGATCGTCCGCTGTGAACAATTCGCGGACACCGAGCTCGTCCGCGATGCCATGACCGACCGACCTTCCCGAACGTGAGGACGCACCTGATGACTCCCACCGTCGTGTTCGTGCACGGAGCGATGCACACTCCGTGGATCTTCGACCCGCTGCGCGAGCGGCTCACCGCCCGCGGCATCGCCTCCCGCGCCGTGCAACTGCCCAGCAGCAACCCCGACAGCGCGGCCACCCAGGGGCTGACCGAGGACGTCGAGGTGGTCCGCGCCGCCGTCGCGGCAGCCGACGGACCAGTTGTGCTCGCCGCCCACTCCTACGGCGGTGTCCCCGCCACCTGGGCCGCCGCCGAAGCGGACCAGGTCACCGAACTCGTCTACATCGCCGCCTTCGCCCTGGAACCCGGCACCTCGATGATCGAGTGGATGGGCGGTGACTTCCCGCCCACCTGGCTCCACTCTCCCGACGGCCTGGCCGTCAAGGCGGGAGACGCGGAGGAGTCCATCTTCAGCGGGGTCGACCCGGTCGTGGCCGCCGAGGCCGTCAAGCGCCTCAACTGGCAAGGTATGCGCGCCTTCACCGAGAAACTGGCCGCCGCGCCGAGCGATCTTCCCGCGACGTACGTCGTCGCCACCGAGGACCCGGCCCTTCCGCCCGCCGTCCAGGAGCAGTGGGCTGCGCAAGCCGCCCACAGCCTGCGCGTCCCCTCAGGGCACTCACCGCATCTGTCCCACCCCGACGAGGTTGCGACCGTTCTCGCGGAAGCGGTCGCACGGGCTGCCACCGAAGGGTGACGCGGGCGGTCCGCACGGCTGGCTCGTGGTGCTCGGAATGCAGCGAGTCTTCGGTAGCCGATGAGACCTGCGGCGATGCCGGCGAACGCGAGGAAGTGCTCGGCCTTGCGCCAGCGGTTGGTGCCGGATGAGCTGTGGGCGCTGTTCCGGCGGGTGGTGCCGCCAACCGAGGTGAAGCGCTACCAAATCCGTCATGAAACGGCTCAACATCCCACAGGCACCGAAGGGAACGACGTCTTAGTCGGCGCTGGTTCCCTCGACCGGGACGCGGACGGTGCGCAGGCTGGGGTCGGGTCGGTGCCCCGGCCCTGCTTGTGCCCGGGCGGGGTGAAGGGGAGGAACCCCCGCTCGTGATACCGGGCCAGCGCCTCCAGAACGGGAGCCTCCGTGTGATCCATGCGCGACGAGTGCTCAGCCGCCCGGCGGGAAAACAACGGCGGCGGGCGGGTGGCGGTGGTCATGGAAGGAAACGTACAACAAACTTGTTAATCGACCAACAAGTAGGCCAGGATCACGGCGTCGACCGACTGCGACCGACTGTCGGCCGACCGGAGGCTTCTGATGATCGAGATTGACGAACGCGCCCTGGACAGAGACGGCGGCCGCGCGCTGGTTACCGAGGACGGGCCGGCGTTCGAACCGGTCCCGCAGCCGACCGTACCGCTGACCGGAGTGGCCTGATGACCATCGTCTTCGTGCACGGCAACCCCGAAACGGCGGCGGTCTGGGACCCGCTGCTCTCCGAACTGGAGCGCGTCGGTACCGCACGGGCCGGTGTGGTGTGCCTGTCCCCGCCCGGGTTCGGCGCACCCCTGCCGGCCGGGTTCGGCGCGACCGTCGGCGACTACCGCGACTGGCTGATCGGCGAGCTGACCCGCTTCCCGGACCCCGTTGACCTGGTGGGACACGACTGGGGTGGCGGGCATGTCCTGAACGCGGTGATGAGCCGCCCGGACCTTGTGCGCACCTGGGTCAGCGACACCGTCGGGGTCTTCGAACCCGACTACGTCTGGCATGAGCTGGCCCAGCGGTGGCAGACGCCGGGAGCCGGAGAAGCCGATGTGGCCGCACGCTTCGGCGCACCCGTCGGCGAACGGGTCGCGACACTCGTCGCGCGGGGAATGAACGAGGCGGTGGCCGAACAGGTCGCCCGGGGCCAGGACGAGGCGATGGGCCGGGCCGTGGTCGCGCTCTACACCTCGGCCGCGCAACCGGTGATGGCCGAGCTGGGCCGGGGCCTCGAACGCGCGTCGCAACGGCCGGGACTCGCGTTGCTCGCCACCGAGGACCACGCGGTGGGAACGCTCGAGCAGCGGCGCCGCGCCGCACGCCGGGCCGGTGCCGAGGTCGCGGCGCTCGACGGGCTCGGCCACTGGTGGATGACGCAGGACCCCGGCCGTGGCGCCCGCGTTCTCACCCGATTCTGGGAATCGTGACGAATCAGCGCGGCGTTCAGGGGCACCCGGCGCTGTGCCGTCGGCGGGTGCGACGCCGCCACCATCTCAACCGCGGGGAAGAGGGCCGCAAGGGCGCCGAGCTGGGCAAACACCTGCTGAAGAAGCGCATCGGCAGCTGAGCCGACGTGCGCCCGCAGCCCCGCGCGGCCCGAGGCCCCATCGGCCCGGGCCGCGCGGCCTGTCGTCAGGGCCTGTCGTCAGGATCTGTCGTCAGCGGGCTTCGTTCACCGGCCGGCGTGCTTGCCGTCCTCGTCGTCCTCGCCCTGGCTCCGCACGGATGGCCACGAGGTTTACCCACCCCGCCCGTGGGCTACCCCTTGCGAGTGCTGCGTGCCGCGCGACCGCTACCGAGGAGGGTGTCGTGGCTCAGGTATCGGTGAACGCCGACGAGCTGGAGCAGGCGCTGCGTGACGAGCTGGACGGCGAGGTCCGGTTCGACGCGGGCAGCCGGGGTGCGTACGCCACCGACGGGTCCAATTACCGCCAGGTGCCCATCGGCGTCGTCGTCCCCCGCAGCGTGGAGGACGGCGCGCGGGCCGTGGGGGTGTGCGCCCGCCTCGGCGCGCCCGTCCTGTCGCGGGGCGGGGGCACCAGCCTCGCCGGGCAGACCACGAACACCGCGGTGGTCATCGACTGGAGCAAGTACTGCGACGCCCTGGTCTCGGTCGACCCCGACGCGCGCACCTGTGTGGTGGAACCCGGGATCGTCCTGGACGAGCTGAACCGCCAACTCGCCGACCACCACCTGCAGTTCGGCCCCAAGCCGTCCACGCACAGCCACTGCGCCCTGGGCGGCATGATCGGCAACAACTCGTGCGGGGCCTCGGCCCAGGCGTACGGCAAGACCGTGGACAACGTGCGCCGCCTGGAAATCCTCACCTACGACGGCGTCCGCATGTGGGTCGGGCCCACGTCCCAGGCCGAACGGGCGCGGATCGCGGCGGAGGGCGGCCGCCGGGCCGAGATCTACGACGGGCTGGACCGCATCGCCACCGCATACCTCGCGGACATCCGGCGCGGCTACCCGAAGATCCCGCGCCGCGTCTCCGGCTACAACCTGGACTCGCTGCTGCCGGAGAACGGGTTCGACCTGGCCCGCGCCCTGGTGGGCAGCGAGGGCACGCTGGTCACGGTGGTGCGCGCGGAGGTGGACCTGGTGCCCGTACCGCGGTACCAGTCGCTGCTGGTGCTCGGCTACGACGACATCTGCGCCGCCGCCGACGATGTGCCCCGGCTGCTGGAACACTGCGCGCCCAGCGCGCTGGAGGCGCTGGACGGGCGGATGGCCCAGCTGATGCGCGAGGAGCACGCGTACCTCGAATCCCTCAACTCCCTTCCCGAGGGGGACAGCTGGCTGTTGGTGCAGTTCAGCGGGGACAGCGAGAAGGGCGTCGACGAGCAGGCGTACGCGCTGCTGCACGCGGTCGGGCGGGACGAGAAGGACACCACCGTGGCCTTCTCCGACAACCCCCAGCGCGAGGAGCGCATGCTCAGGGCCCGGGAGGCGGGCCTCGGCGTGACCGCGCGCCCGCCGGACGACCGCGAGACGTGGGAGGGCTGGGAGGACTCCGCCGTCCCGCCCGAGCGCCTGGGCGACTACCTCCGCGATCTGAAGGAGCTGTTCGGGGAGTTCGGCTACGACCACCCCTCCCTGTACGGGCACTTCGGGCAGGGCTGTGTGCACACCCGTATCCCCTTCGGGCTGAAGACCGCCGACGGCGTGACCGACTTCCGCCGCTTCCTGGAACGCGCCGCCGACCTGGTGACCTCCTACGGCGGCTCCCTCTCCGGCGAACACGGGGACGGGCAGGCCCGGGGCGAGCTGCTGACCCGCATGTTCGGCGAGCGCCTGGTGACCGCGTTCGGCGAGGTCAAGGCGCTGTTCGACCCGGACAACCGGATGAACCCCGGCAAGGTCACCGACCCGAACCCGGTCGACGGCCAGCTGCGACTGGGCCCGGGGTGGCGACCGTCCACCCCCGCCACCGAGTTCGGCTACCCCGACGACGAACACTCCTTCACCCGCGCCGTCATGCGCTGCGTCGGCATCGGCAACTGCCGTGGCCACCACGGCGGTGTGATGTGCCCGTCGTACCGGGCCACCCAGGAGGAGGAACACTCCACGCGCGGCCGGGCGCGGCTGCTGTTCGAAATGCTCGACGGCCACCCGGACTCCGCCATCACCGACGGCTGGCGCTCCACCGAGGTCCGCGACGCCCTCGACCTGTGCCTGGCGTGCAAGGGCTGCAAGTCGGACTGCCCGACCGGTGTCGACATGGCGACGTACAAGGCCGAATTCCTCGCCCACCACTACGCGGGCCGCCCGCGCCCCGCCGCGCACTACTCCATGGGCTGGCTCCCGCTGTGGGCCCGGCTGTCCCGTATCGCACCGCCCCTGGTCGACGCGGCGACCCAGGCGCCGGGCCTGGCCCGCCTCGGCAAACGGCTGGCCGGAGTGGACGGCGCCCGCCCGGCGCCCCTGTTCGCCCGGCAGTCCTTCCTCCAGTGGTGGCGCGCCCGCCCCGCCGGCCCCGACGGAGAGCCGGACCCGGCCGACCCACGCACCGTGGTGCTCTGGCCGGACACCTTCAGCACCTACTTCCACCCCTCGGTCGCCACCTCGGCCGTGCGCGTCCTGGAAGACGCGGGCTTCCGCGTCGCCGTACCGACCACCCCGGTCTGCTGCGGCCTGACCTGGATCTCCACCGGCCAGCTGGCCACCGCGAAGAAGGTGCTGCGCCGCACGCTCCGGACCCTGCGGCCCTACATCGAAGCGGGCACCCCCGTCATCGGCCTCGAACCCTCCTGCACCGCCGTGTTCCGCGCCGACGCCCCCGAACTGATGCCCGTCGACCAGGACATGCGGCGGCTGACCGCCCAGTTCCGCACCTTCGCCGAACACCTCGTCCACCACGCCCCCGACGGCTGGCAGCCGCCCGCCCTCACCCGGCAGGCCGTCATCCAGACCCACTGCCACCAGCACGCCGTCATGAAGGACGACCCCGACCGCGAGCTGATGCGCCGCGCCCATCTCGTCGCCGACGTCCTCGACGAGGGCTGCTGCGGCCTCGCCGGAAACTTCGGCTTCGAACGCGGCCACCACGAGATCTCCATGGCCATCGCCGAACAGGGCGTCCTGCCCGCCGTCCGCGCCGCCGCCCCCGGCAGCCTGCTCCTCGCGGACGGCTTCAGCTGCCGCACCCAGATCGAGCAGGGCGACACCGGCCGCCGGGCCCTCCACCTGGCCGAAGCCCTGGCCCTGGCCCTGGCCCTGGACGGCCCCCTCCCCACCGACCACCCCGAACGCCTGGCCGAACGCCCCACCCCGCCCTCCCCCACGGCTCGCTGGGCCACCGCCGCGGCCGCGGGAATCGCCGGGGCCGCCACGGCGGCCCTCACCGCGACCGCCGGACGGCGCCGCCTCAGCTCAAGGCGTTCCTGACAGCGGCCGGGCCTGCCGGATGCGATCAGTGGGTGACGGAGATAGCGTCAATTATGAGTAAGCCGATTGTTTTTTGAGGGCCGTGAGTCACACATCATGCGCCTGAACCTGGAGTGGCCGGAGGACCTGGAGCACGCCACGGCGCTTGCCTCCTGGCTGGGCCGCCCATCCGTCCACGAGGTCGTCGTGCTCGTTCCCTGGCTCGACGCCGACGAGCAGCGCCGGTCGGCCGCGTCGATCCGGCGGCTGTTCAACGACTGCGGCTGCCCTGCCGGGATGGCGGGCTTCGTGGTGACGGTGGGCGTGGTGCTGGGGCACCAGCTCGCCGTCGGGGGCTGGTCCTGGCCGTGGGTGGGGTTCGCCTTGCTCGCCGGTGTCGCGGGGGGCGCCGTCGGCAAGCTGCTGGGCCTGGCCTGGAGTCGCCACCGGCTGCGCTCCCTGTTGCTGCGCATCGGCCGGTCGAGGCCGACCGTCCGTGCGCCATGAACTCTAACGATCCCTTGCCCAGCCCGGCCGGCTGGTGTGTGAGACAAGGGAGGAACCACCATGGCCGTCGTCTGCAGCCAAGTGCAGGAATGGGTCGAGGAGAAAGTCTCGAAGCCCGTCGAGGTGTGGGAGTCGCACAACGAGAAGAAGTGCAAGGACTACCCGTGGTACGACCCGCGAGGCTGGGTCTGCTGGTTCGTCACCGTGTTGGTGAAGGTCGTCAGGGTCGTCCTGGTCACGGTGGGAAAGTTGGTGACACGGCTGGTCTGCAAGGTGGTCCAGGTCGCCGTTGATTCCGGCAGGGATCTCGCCAGCGGCGGCTGGGACATCTTCTGGGGGACGTTCACCGCGGACTTTCGCCGCGTCACGGATGGGTTCGTCCGTTTCGGCCTCGGGCTCACGCTGGGTGTCATGCGGTTCGGCCGCATCGCCCTCGGCGGCGAAATCGTCGCGTACTTCATCGACGAGGCCAACGACAATGCGATACGAGCCCACGTCCGTGGACTGCTGGAGCGGAAATACTCGGGCGAAACCCTCGACCAGATCAAGGCGGCCATCAACCTCGATCACGGGCCTTTCCGCCTCCAGCTGCACGGCACCGCGTACCGCACCGTCATCGACTCGCAGGCGTCCTCGGAAACCGACCCCAAGGTGCCCAACCTGATAGCGCTCCAGGAGTCGGGCCAAATTGATCTGGGCGAGCTGTGCGGCTTCACCTTCCCTCAGCCCTTCTTCTACCGCAAGCGCTACACGACCCAGAAAAAGGAGGATGTGATCGCCGGAGGCGGCGGCGGCGGGAAGTTCGAGAACCCGCTCACCGAGGACGAGCTGGAGGAATACATCACCTCTCGCGGTGAGCGCGGACCGGCCTTTCTGGTCTTCCCCATGAGCGAGGACGACCTGGACACCAAACTCACCACGGCGGCGGAGAAGGGGCGCGAGCTATGGCTGAAGTTCAGCTTCGACAAAGCCACCGTGCCGATAACCAAGCCGGAGCACATCGTCCAGCTCGGCGACGTCACCCTCACACGCCCCGACCACACCACGACAAAGGCACAAGACGAATTTCTCACCGAGGTGATCGGCCGCACACGCAAGAGCCTGATGCCCAATAACCCGGTCGCCGCACGGTTCGAACTCTGCCATCCCGTCGTCGTCGGCATCTTTCGGTACACGGCGTTCGACCTGCACGGCTTGACCAGTGTCTTCGGACCGAGGGTCTGCGAGCAGAACCCGTTGGATGACACCTCGGGCGTGACCTTCACCGACAACTTTCCCGACTCCATCTGGAAGTACGTGGTGGTCCACGAGCTCGGCCACTATGTCGGCCTCTGCCACACCGACGGCGTGGACCGGATCATGTTCTCGGCGAAGGAGAAGTCCCCGACCGCCCACGGTGCCATTTGGCGCACCCTGTTCTGGAGCCCCTATCGGAGCGGCGAGCCCGACTTCACCCTCGCCGAGGCCAAGCAGGCGTGGACGTACATCGTGGACAACTTCGCCCCCACCTGCCTGGGAGCCGCCGCCACGCCGCCTCCCCTGTTCCCTCCGGGTCCTCTTCCGCCGCCGCCGACCCCGCCGGCCCCGCCGCCTGCCCCGCCTGAGCCGCCGCCCTTCAAGCCGCCGGACGGGCCGGTGGTGAAGTAGCCGGCAGCGAAGGAGCCGGTAGCACGGTGAACGACGAATCCCCACGGTCGACCAGCGACCGTGGGGAACTGTGTGGTGTCCGAGGGGGGACTTGAACTCTCCACTCGGGCACCAGCTCATTAGTTAGCTGACCTGTGAAGATGTGCTCTTCGGCCCCCTTTGGAGCCTATGAGGGTTGGCTCCGCTCACCTGCTGTTTCTGCCCGTTCCTGGCCGCTGTTGGTCATGCGTTGGTCACGTGACCAACCCTGCCTGAACAACAGCAAGCCCCGCCCACCGCCCCGGGGGTGGATCAGATGGGGAGGGCAAGCAAGGGGGCTCAGTGCCCGCTGCTCAGTTCCTTACAGGCTTCGGCACTCGTGGGCCGGTCGGCGGGGTCCGGACTGAGCATGGCTTCGATGGGCTTGCCGAGCACCCCAGCCGGACGGTGCGGACCGTCCACGATGGCCCGCCGTTGGTCCTTGCGTACTGCCATCGTCTCGCGCTCTGTGGCCTGGACCCGTGCCAGCTCGTCTACTCCAAAGGTGCGGCCGAGTCTGACTGAAACGTCATCAAGTGTCGCCAGCAGCATGGGCACTCCTCGTTGTCGCAGGTAGACGGCGCGTAGTCACCCAAACGGGTGACGTTGGGAACCGGGGCGAGGTGAAGAGCGTTCTGAGTAGGCGAGGGAGCATTCGCTACCTTCGATGCCCCCTAGCTCGCGCTGGGGAGCGTGGTCCCGTTTCTTGATCATTGAGAGGTTGCCATGCGAGGCCCCTAATTCGCATAAAGCTGCGCATTGCGCCGGGGCGCAGAGAAGTGATCAGCGCTGACATGTGGGCGCATAAGTATCAGCCGCAAGCGAGTCAAAGTGCGAAGTCACGTGCCGCCTGGTAAGCCACACGTGACTTCCGAGCATTCACAGTGAGTAACAAGGAGTAATCAAATGATTTCCATCAAGCTTCGTACCGATTTGAGGAGAGACCATGCAGCAACCGTACGCAGACGACATTAGATGGAAGGCACTATCCAAGGTCTTCTTAATTACGCTGGCGTCTATTGCGGCGGCAGCAATCACCTTACTTGGCGCTAGGGTGACCCATCATCCATGGTGGGACTGCCTATGTATGGCAGCAGGGGTATTTACAGGCGCCGGACTATTCCTCAGTACGATGGTTACGCTTTACTACTTCGTGATTCAGGTTAAGACAAAAATTTAACGCCAAGTTATTGAGAAGTCGGGCCCCGAGGTGGACGCGCCTCGGGGCTTCTTCATGCGTCCGGTCAGCCAGCGGCCGACACATTGACGGCGGAGTTGCGCGCGGTGATTTCAGCCTCGACGCCCACTTGTTGGCCCGCCCCGGCCGCTAGCCCTTCCTGTTGCGAACGGTCGGGGCGGGGGCGTCCCCACCCAACAGACGGGAATCAACACCGTCCGGCGGGTGGATTCCTGGGATGCGTCAGGGCAACTCATCGCTGGAGTCGGGGTGCGGTCGCGCTTCCTCGGGGAACTGGACGTTCTTGGAGTCAGTCATCCATTCCTGTCCGCCCTTCTGGGGGCGGAGGAACGCGACGAGCGGTCCCGGCATCTGGTGGTCGAAAGCGAGTACATCGACGTGACAGACGTCTTGTAGTACGCCGATGCGTCCCGTCGCTGCGTCGTAGGCTTCCTGGCCACGCTTGGGGCCGTTGTGCGACGTCGGCTGCATCATGCAGGCAACCCCCATCGGACAGCCACACCAGGCTCTTCGTGGGACGGGTGTCGGCGACGCAACAGCTCATAGTCGGCCGCCGCCCGGTAGTTCCCTGCCTGCTTCGCTTCGTCGCGCAACGCCGTGTACTTCCGGCATCCCTTGCAGTCCTGGTCGGTCATGCTCGCTTCCCCCGTCCAAGGTGCTTGTCGATCTTCTCCTTCAGCTCCTCGGCACGCGCGTCCAAGTCCTTGGGAGCGGGGTGCTTGGGGGCCTGTTGCGTCTCCTGCGGCTGCGTGGGAGACGTGTCCGCGCTCACCGCGAGGCTCCCAGCGCTCGCTGCTGCCGCTGCTGCTCGTACCGGAGCACGTACAACGGCACGGGGTCGGTGTCCCATGCGATGGGGAAGCGCTCTGCGGTCGGGATTCGCGGGAGCTGAAGCGTGGGTGAGTCTTCGACACCGGTAGCCACGCAGGCCGGGACGGGTACGGCCACAGCGGCTGAGGCCGGTGTGGGCTTCGAGGCATCGACTGTCCGATGGCGCCCGGGAGCGGGGAATAACTTGCGTAGCCACCGCTCCATGGACCGGGCGATACGCTCTCTCATGTTGACGCTCCTCAATAGCGTTGACCATGCCCCCGGGCCGGTCGCACGGTCGCGGGGGTCTTTCTCGCTCTAGGCAACCGCTCCGCTACGCATCGCGGTACCGTGGCGTGAGCGGCAGAATTTAAGAGCTTTAAGCGCCAGCCTTTGCTGAGGAGTTGAGCGCAGCGTGAGCCAGCGGGAGCCCAACGAGGGCCTGGAGCGGCTGTACCGAGAGACCGGATGGACGCTGCGGCAGCTCGTCCAAGAGGTCAACCGCATCGGCACCGAACGTGGAACACCCCAGAAGTACCGGGAACCATCCGCTCATCAGTGGCTTCACGGGCACATGCCGAAAGAGGCTGCACGACCGTTGATCTTGGAAGCGCTCGCCCGGAAACTGGGCCGACCGATCACGCACGCTGAGGCAGGGTTCCCCCCGCCCGCCGACAAGTCGAACGCAGAGCCGGGTACCGTGGAGGCGTTGATCGACTTGGGGAGGCACGACATGGATCCCTCGCGTCGCAGCGTCCTTGGCGCGAGTCTCTTCTCTGTTGCGTTAACGGTGCCCAACTGGCCGGACGTTGTGGGCCGCATGGAAGCTGTCCAGTCCGGGCAGGTGCAGCGCATCGGAATGCCCGATGTCCAGACGGTCGTGGCTATGACCGAACGAATCTCAGACCTTGATGATCAGTTCGGTGGTCGACATGCGCGCCCCATGGCCGCAGCATTCCTCGTGAACACGGTGGCTCCGTATCTCCGGGCCGACGCTTCGGAAGCGGTCCGTAAAGCGATGATGTCCGCAGCGTCCGACCTGTGCTACCTAACGGGGTACATGGCGGTTGACGAAGGTATCCACGGTGCGGCGCAGCAGTATTACGTGAAAGCCCTAGAACTTGCCGGAGCCTCAGAAGATCACCTCACCTACTGCACCACCCTGCGGGGAATGAGCGTTCAAGCGGTTGATCTCGGGCACGGCCGAGAGGCTATGAAGCTAGCAAATTCCGCTGCCGCTGCTTCTCCTAACGCAGGGCCGAGGATGCGGGCCTTCCTTGCCGGGCAACAGGCGCACGCTGCGGCACAGCTCGGAGAGCGCGATAGCGCCCGTAGGTACCTCAAAGAGGCAGAGGTCGCCATGGAGAAGGCCGAATCTCGATCGAAAACGTTTGGCTCATATAATCCGTCATCGCTCACGTACCACATTGGCCAGGTGCGATACGAATTGGGTGACGTTCCCGGATCGATCGCGGCACTGGAGGAATCCGACAAGCTGCGGCACAGCTCATTTCGTCGGAACCGGATCCGCTATCTTTCCATGCTTGCCGAACGGCAACTAGAAGTTGGCCACCTCGAAGCCGCATGCTCCACATGGGCGAAAGTCGTGGATATCTACCCGCACGTACAATCAGGCCAATGCGACCGAAGCATTTCGATTATGCATTCCCGCATTCGCCCTCACCTCAAGAACCAGACGGCTCGGGAGCTTTACGAACGGGCGCGAGTAGTGACCCCCGCGTCTCTCATGCAAGTGCGCGAATCTCGCTAGCCCTTATCTAAGATGCGAAAAAGGTGCACCAGTCGACCATTCCGACTGGTGCACCTGATTTATTTATTAGAGTAGGTCGCGGAACGGGTTGCTCTGGGCCGGGGCGGGAGCGGCCGACCGCTTCACCGGCCGGGGCGGCGGGGCGTCAGCGACCAGTCGGAGGCGGGGCCGCTCGATCGGGACAACTGCGGGCGCGCCCGCGTCCCCGTTCTCCTCACGCTCCGTGCTGGCCGGCTGAGCCGCAGCGTGAGAAGAACTGTCATGGCGGAGTGTGAAAACGGTGGCCGGTCGGCCGACTCCGGAACGGTCTTGGGTGACGACGATTCCGGGCAGTGCCTTGACCTCTGCTGCGGTCGCTCCGACGTAGGGCAGGATCTGCGATGAAGTGGCGCGACCCCCATGCAGCTCGATGCGGGCCCGGACCTTGTCGGCAAGGCTAAGCGGCTGATGCTTCACCTTCGGGGCGTTGGCTCCCTTGGTGATGCGGACCGCGTCTTGGACGGATCGGCGCACGAGAGTGAAGGCGGCCGACAACGCCTCTTCCGTGATGGCCTCTGAGCACTCAGAAGCGGCGAGTGCAGCCGCGACCCTGAGTGTCTGTTCCGCCGTTCGTTCGATGAACACCGCTTGAGTCTCGGGCAGGGACTCCCCCAGGATGCGGGCGTACCGCCGGACGATGCGCCACAACGGCCGTGCGTCCTCCCTGAGTGTGATCACGCGAGGCCGGGCGGTAGCCCAGCCGTAGGCGTCAGCAAGTTCTCCGCCATCCATCTTGGGCAAGCTCAGCCGGTCGTCATCCAGCATCGGAACCGACCCGAGAAGGAACGGCAGGATGCGGTTATACGAGCCTCCGGCAGCATCGGACTCGCCTATGTACTTGGCCCAGTCAGACGGTGTGATGTGAGCGTGGAGCACCATGGCCGGATCGCGAACTTCTTGCGCCTCTTCCTTGGTGGTGTTGCGCAGCGTCGTACCGTCCCACGCCGCTCGGAGTTTCGTGGTGAACGACGGATCGCGCTTGACCCGCTTCAACACCTCCGTCCATTCCTCTTCCACCACCAGGGCGCGAACGTCGCGCCCCCGCTCAGTTTCGGTGGTCGCTTCCTGCTGATCCCAAAGGTAGGAAACGAGGCTTGCCCCGGAGGTGATCCCGGACGTGGTGTGTGTGGCAAGGAAGCGGCCCAAAGACCTGTCCAGGACGTGAAGAGCGGCCCGGAGCGCGGTTCCCTTCCCGCGCCCCGTTCCGGCCACCAGGGCCGACCACACAAGCACGGGACGGGCGTTGCCACGGGAGGACACCTTGACCGTGCCGCCGATAGCGGCTGACCACATCGACAGAGCAGCGACGTACACCCCCAATGCGTCAGCTTCGAGGAACGGGGCGATCTTGCGAACCGCGCGGCCAATCGGACCGTAGAGAACGGGAGCGCTCATGCTGCTTTCAGTTCCTCACGTGCTGGTTGATTGTGGGCCGGTCTGACGTGCCGCCAACGGCCGTCATCCTTGACCAGGGCATCAGGGTTGTTGCTGTTCGGGAGACAGAGAGGAACGGCGTCGCCACCATCGGACGGGACGACAGCCGCCCGCGTCCGGGACTCCTTACCCGAACCCACCTCCGCCGCGTACTTGGCCGCGTACACGGTGAAGGAGTCGGTGGTGACCACGCCCGTCCGGCGCCTGCCGTGAGGTGTCGTCCAGGACACCCAGCTTCCGGCGCTGTAGGCGCGTTTGCTTGGCTTGCTGCCCGCTCCGTAACCACGGGCGTTCTTCCACGCGCTCAGATCCTGGGGCCGGGGGTGCCGACCGGTCGGAACGGTCGGCACTGGGCGGGATGCGGCACTCAGGCCGCTGTTGCTTTTCCCTCCGGCGCGTCCTGGTGCGTCAGCTCGTACGCATGGCGCACGTTCATGGGGATGCGTCCCTTGGCGGGCACGGCGTAGCCGTTCTCTCGTGCCCAAGCTCGTACGGCACGGTTGCGCTCACGCTCGGACATGACCTTGGGTCCGACCTTGGCAGGCTCGGGAAGCGGATCACCACCGACCAACTCACCCGCTCGAACAGCCGACTTGAAGCGGCCGGGCTCTCGCACGTCCACGCACGGGATGCCACGCTCGGACGCGTCTCTCAGCTTCGTACCGTTGCGCTCCCCACCCTCACCCAGGATGAGCAACACCGTTGAGTCATCAGCGCGACCTACCACCTCGTAACCCAGGTTCCGTATGGCATCACGCGCGGTATCCCAGTCGTAACCCGGCACCTCACCAGCCAACATCACGGACTGGACAGCCTCATGCTCGGAGACAGCAGGCTCCGCCTGACTGACGCGGTCCACGTCCGGCACCGCTTCCACTCCCGGGGCCGGGGCAGGCTCAACGATGGGCATCGGTTCAGGCTCGGTCGATTCCGCATCAGGCTCACCAAGTGCGTCGATCAGGTAGCGGCCGAACGTGATGGAGTGTTCAAGGCATAGGTCCCAGGTGTGATTTCCCAGCGTCAGCGTGTCCCTTGCCTCTTCCTCGGACCCATCACGCGCAATGTGAGCGTCGCACAGAACCTTTTCAACGGGCATAAGAACGGTCTTACGCATGACGCTTCATCCTTCGTTCGTTGATGCGGGAAGTAAGTCTCAGGCAGCGGCCGGAGCGTTGCTCTGACGGCCGTCTTGCTCGGTGCTGTGGTGCCGAGACAATCCTGCCCATCCTCTATCACAGAACGGTAACGTACAGATAACTAAATGATTATGCTCGTGAATTAAATAGCGGGGGTAATATCTTAATTCGCTCTCGCAGGACCCACCGGGGGTGCCGTCTTCCGGCCGTGTACGTGTTTCTAAGTTTTCGACGCATCGGCTAAACCGGGAGCCGTGGGCGGTCCTGCCATCAAAAACCACGCCTGAAGGGGGCGGAATCAACCGCTTTGCACCCCTGAACCGATGAGGTGGGCCACTCTTTCGGGCCCCTCTGTCCGGTAATAGAAAAATGGACGCCTGTGTGGTTTTGGGGTGTTGGTTTCGGTGACCGTGCGCGTCCAAACAGCCGCGCCGGCCATCCACGAGGAGTGACAAGAACAAGGCCGCGGGGATGAAGGCCCCGCAGCCTGCTCGATCAGGACCAGTCCACGACAGCCTTGACGATTCCCTTCGTGGGCTTGGTCTCATCAAAGGAACTGTCCGGAAGCTGGGTATCCAGCTCCGGGAAGCGAACGATCTTCCCGCCGTACAGGTGAAGAGTGTCGATGTAGTCGGCCCGGTACTTCTCCGACTGTCCCTGACGGAAGCCGGTGAACTGGCTCGCGTAGGTGGCGAACTCCGAGTGACCAGCGACGATGTCCACCCCCGCAGGCATGGCAGTTGTCGTCAGCAGCGTGAAGCCTGCCAGGCGGGCCACGACGCCGTTTGCCGTGACACCGCCCTCACCGTAGGCGGAGGCGTTCGAAATGGCCGGATGCTCGATCAGATGCCGCTTCACGCGCGGCGAGACGACCGCGTAGCGGCCCCCAGGGATGTCGTTGTCGTCCAGGGACAGCATCAGGTCAAGGATGCCGCCATAGAGTGCCTGCGGGGCGCTGGCGGCCGGAGCGGAGATGTTCGGGACAGCCGTTGCCCCGGCAGCGATGATCCCGCCCATGAAGGTGTCCGCTTCCCGGGCCAGGGCCCGGATCATCTGCTGATTGATCGGGGAGTTGAGATCGCCGATCACCTGTACCTGTTCGGCGTCCTCGATCAAAAGCTGAAGGTACTTGGCCTGGGTGATGGTGAGCTTCTGATCCACCGTTTCGGGCCGCTGGGCAGTCATGCCGTCCGCCACGGTGTAGTCACCGACAGAGGGGCGGATCAGGGAGTTGATGTGGACGACATCACCCGCCTTGCTGATGTTGCCCTCGTACTTCCTGTTGGACACGATCGGCGACGCCCACACAAGGAGCGGGTCGAACTGGGTAAGAAGCTCGGCATCCCAGATTTCCGGAATGAATGTGGTCGTGCCAGCCTGCTGATAGGCGTAAGTGGTCATAGGGACTCCTGTCGTCTAGATACGGGAACTAACTAATGCCGCTGTCAGGCGGCTTCCGGGGCCTGCTCATGTAGAAGATCCGCCACAGCCTGGGCCTTGCGCCGGTTCTCGGTGTCCTCATCGCTGATCAGTGACAGAAGCGGAGTGCACAGGTGACGGGAAACCAGAACGAGCATGCGCAGGCTCGGGCAGGTCTCCCCGGACTCCCAGCGGCGAATGGTGGAGGCGGCGACGAGCATTTCGTCAGCCAGGGCTTCGACGGAGAGGCCCAGAGCAGTACGACGAGCAGCGAAGAAGTAACGATCGAACATGACGGCTCCAATCAGCCCGTGCGAACGTGCACGGCGGCAGGCAAAAAAGAGACCCCCGGCCGGAAGGGGCCGGGGGTAGTGGAGAGACCGTGAGGAACACTCTCACTAATGATGTATGTGTCACTCCGCGCACAAATGCGCAGCGAGGTGTCAAGAGAGATGTAGAACACCTCAGAGGGCCGCCCTCATACGGCGGCCTCTGTGATGTGCATGGGAAGAGCCGGGACTCAGGCCGCCCCGGCTCAGATCAACTCTTTTTAAGAAGACGCGTAGGACTCGCCCTAGATATCACACGGCGGAGGGCTCCGTTTCGTTAACGCTTCCCTCGGAGTGCGAACGAATCTCCCGTGCCCACTGCCCCGCAGGGAAGGGGTGCCCGCCCCTGGTGATGTTGTCGCACTCGACTTCCCAGCGCCGTGTCCGCTCCGGGGTGGTGAACAGCCACGTCTTGTGCCGACCATCCCAAGGCACGTTATGGCCATGCGTCGCGCACTCTTCCCGCTCGCCTGACGCAGCATCCATCGACGCCACCGCATTGGGGATGAGTAGGCAGCGCGCCGAGGCTGACGGCGCGAGTAGCCCCGCCCTGGTGAGGTTCAGCCGTGCCTGCCGGTAGCGGCCCGGGCTGTACGCCTCCCCCTTGTCGTTGGTCAGGATGAGCTGAAGTTCCCCGGACTTCAGCGGCGCATGCCCGCCGCGCTGCATCCGGTCCAGGGCGAGTAGCCACATCCGGGTTTCCAGGTGCAGTACGGCGCTTCCAATAGCCGGGTTCGAGTGCGCCGGACGGTAGACCTTCGCGAAGTGGTAGCTCACTGGGCGTCCTGGGTGTCCAGCCAGCGGTCCAGATCGGCGGGACGGCAGCGCAGCGCCTGACCCACCTTCCGGAACGGGATCTGCTCTCGCCGCCAGTTGCCATACACCCATGAACGCGGCTTGCCCAGGTAGGCCGCCACGTCATCCACGGTCATGAGCTTGGTCAACGCGTCTCCTCTACTGCCGGTGGGCGGCACCTCCCGCCCGTTGCTGTCCGGCCTGATCTCAGAAGTACGCCCACCAACCCTCTCTGTCAAACCTAGGTGTGACGACCCGGGGTGCTAAGGTGGGGGTGTGAGCGAAGGTATCGAGATCACTCAAAACGTAGGTCCGTGGCACGTACTCATGCGGTGGGCTGCTGACGCCGACCCGGCCAGCGGCCCTACCCGCGTACTGATCACTCCCCACCCGAACGCCGACCCTGCCTCTACGGAGGGCGGGGTGGCTTCCACGGTGCTGCGGCAGATCGACTTCAAGAAGGCGGGCGAGCAGTTCCGGGCAGCCCGACCGGCCGCCGCCGAACACGACGTAGCGCAGGAGTCAGAAGGGGAGGTTCTGCGGTGGCTGCTGACTGCTGAGGGCATCTCGGACGCCTACCTGGCCTTCCTGGCTGAGGCGTACGTCCGGGCGGTCGCTCAAGCCGTGCCCAACGTCACCGCACACCTGGCCGAACTAACCCACAAGCGGCCCGAGACGATCCGGGGCCACTTGAAGGAGGCTCGGAAGCGGGACCTGCTGACCACCGTCCCCGGCAAGGCCGGAGGGCAACTCACCTCCAGGGGGAGGGAGATCACCACGGGCGAATACCTCGACAAGATCACTGACTACCTCATGGGCAACGACTAGAGAGGCAACCCACACACGTGGCGAAACGCGGTAACGGACTTGGGGGGACTCCGGTGGAGATCCCGCGCAAGGGCAGACCCAACACGTGGGGGGTGCGTACGCCCCTCCACTTCAACAAGGCGACCGGGAAGAAGGAGCGCTACTGGATAGGCCGCGAGTTCAAGACCAAGACCGAGGCAGAGAAGGCGCTGCGGCAGTGGCACAACGACCACGAGGCCGGGAAGATCGCGTCCCGGTCGGACATGAAGCTGGGTGACTGGCTGGACAAGTGGCTGGCGAACCACAGGAAGGAGGGAACGACCATGGCCGGGTACGAGACGAAGGTTCGCCTGCACATCAAGCCGCACATCGGCAGTGTCAAGCTGTGTGAGGTCACCGACGACACCCTTGACGACCTGTACCGGCTCCTGGAATCCGTCCCCTGCCCGACCAACAAGGGCGAGCCCTTGGGGGCGAAGTCGGTCCGGCACGTGCACAACATCCTGTCCGGCGCTCTCGGGGCGGCGGTGCCCAAGCTGATACCCACCAACCCAGCAGCCACCGCGCACCCTCCCACCGCCCGGCAGATACGAGCCCAGGAACAGAAGTACCCGACGCTGGACGACGACCAGACCGGCCGGTTCCTGGCGACGGTATGGGAGCCGTGCGGCAACCGGGCCTGTGACGGGGGTCTGACCCATCACTGCCTTCGGGACGCACCACTGTGGACCGTCTACGCGGCCACGGGTGTCCGGCGCAGTGAGGCTCTGGGCATGAAGTGGTCCCTCATCCGCTGGGAAGAAGGGGCCATCGAACTGGGATGGGTCGTGATCGAGGAGGGCAACACCTACCGTCTGCGGAAGCTCACCAAGGACGGCGACGACAACGCCGTCATCTATGTCGACCAGTCCGTGATGAACGTCCTGAAGTGGCAGAAGCAGCGCCAGGACGCCGAGAGAGAACGGCTCGGGGCCGGGTGGGTCGACCATGACCTTGTCTTCGCCCGCGACGGCTTCAAGCTCTACCGGGGCGAGGCAGGTGGACCACAGGACCCCGAGAAGGTCTCGGCACGCTGGCGCACCCTGCGCAGTCGCTTAAGGCTGCCGGAGGACTTCCGCATTCACGACTGGCGGCACAGCAAGGTCACGAACGATCTGGAGGCCGGGGAGAACCCCGTAGAGGTCTCCGCCAACGTCCGGCATCACTCGCCGGGCTACACCATGGCCCGGTACGGCCACTCTCGTAAGGACGGAGCGCGCCGACTGGCCGCCTCCGGTGCGGGCCGACTTGGCCTGTCGTCCCTGGTCTGACCTGGGGATTCGCTGGGCCGTTGGTCACGTGGTTGGTCACGCCACAGCCCAGAAAAGCGAAAAACCCCTGATAGACAGGGGTCTTGGCTGGTGTCCGAGGGGGGACTTGAACCCCCACGCCCGATAAAGGGCACTAGCACCTCAAGCTAGCGCGTCTGCCATTCCGCCACCCGGACAAGGTGTGCCCCGCGGTTGCCCGCGGCGACATGGACAACGATACCAAGGTTTCGGAGTGCGTTTCACCGCCGTATGCGTGGCGCCCGGGCCCGGGACGACCTGCGGTGACGCGGGGGCGGGCGGAGCCGTGCGCACGGGGGGGTCACACAGGGTGGCGGGGTCGCCGCGGCGGTGGGCGCGCGGACTTGATCGAACGATTGACGTACGCCCCCTGGACATCGATCCGCCGATGCGGGATAACGGGCTTCATACAGAATAACGTCGACTGTATGCAATCCAACGCGAGACCGCACCGACCCCTACGAAGGGACGCGATTCGCCATGCCCGACGACAGCCAGGACCTCATCTCCGGTGGGCACTTGGTCGCCAAGGCGCTCAAAGCGGAGGGCGTTGACGTCATCTACACCCTCTGCGGCGGCCACATCATCGACATCTACGACGGCTGCGTCGACGAGGGCATCGACGTCATCGATGTGCGCCACGAGCAGGTGGCCGCGCATGCCGCCGACGGCTATGCCCGGATCACCGGGAAGCCCGGCTGCGCGGTGGTCACCGCCGGGCCGGGGACCACCGACGCGGTGACCGGGGTGGCCAATGCCTTCCGGGCCGAGTCGCCCATGCTGCTGATCGGCGGGCAGGGGGCTCATACGCAGCACAAGATGGGGTCCCTCCAGGACCTTCCGCACGTCGAGATGATGGCGCCGATCACGAAGTTCGCGGCCACCGTGCCGGACACCGCGCGGGCCGCGGACATGGTCTCGATGGCGTTCCGGGAGTGCTTCCACGGGGCGCCGGGGCCGTCGTTCCTGGAGATCCCGCGCGATGTGCTGGACGCCAAGGTGCCGGTCGGCACGGCGCGGGTGCCGAAGGCGGGCGCGTATCGGGCGTCGACGCGCAACGCGGGTGATCCGGAGGCGGTCGAGAAGCTGGCCGATCTGCTGGTGCACGCGGAGAAGCCGGCGATCCTGCTGGGCAGCCAGGTGTGGACGTGCCGGGCGACCGACGCCGCGATCGAGCTGGTGCGGACGCTCAACGTACCCGCGTACATGAACGGCGCGGGGCGCGGCACGCTGCCGCCCGGGGATCCGCACCACTTCCAGCTGTCCCGGCGGTACGCGTTCGCAGGCGCCGACCTGATTGTGATCGTCGGCACGCCCTTCGACTTCCGGATGGGGTACGGGAAGCGGCTGTCCCCCGATGCGACGGTGGTCCAGATCGACCTGGATTACCGTACGGTCGGCAAGAACCGGGATATTGATCTCGGGATAGTGGGTGACAGTCATCAGATTCTGTCAGCCGTCACCCAGGCGGCGTCCGGCCGCGTCAACGGCGGGGCGGGCCGGCGCAAGGAGTGGCTGGACGAGCTGCGCGCGGCCGAGCAGACGGCCATCGAGAAGCGGCTGCCGCAGCTGCGCTCGGACGCCTCCCCCATTCATCCGTACCGCCTGGTCAGCGAGATCAACGACTTCCTGACCGAGGACTCGGTCTACATCGGCGACGGCGGCGACATCGTCACGTTCTCCGGGCAGGTCGTGCAGCCCCGGACGCCCGGTCACTGGATGGACCCCGGTCCGCTGGGGACGCTCGGCGTGGGGGTGCCGTTCGTGATGGCGGCGAAGCAGGCGCGCCCCGACAAGGAGGTGGTGGCGCTCTTCGGCGACGGCGCGTTCTCGCTGACCGGCTGGGACTTCGAGACGCTGGTCCGCTTCAATCTGCCGTTCGTCGGCATCGTCGGCAACAACTCCTCGATGAACCAGATCCGTTACGGCCAGAAGGCCAAGTACGGGGACGCCCGGGAGCGGATCGGCAACACCCTCGGCGACGTTCCGTACGACCAGTTCGCGCGGATGCTCGGCGGCTACGGCGAGGAGGTACGGGACCCGGCCGGGATCGCGCCCGCGTTGCGGCGCGCCCGCGAGTCGGGCAAGCCGTCGCTCATCAACGTCTGGGTGGACCCGGACGCGTACGCCCCCGGAACGATGAACCAGACCATGTACAAGTAAGGGGCCCGCCACCATGACCAAGGCTCTGGAGGGCGTCCGCGTCCTCGACATGACGCACGTACAGTCCGGTCCGTCCGCCACCCAGCTGCTGGCCTGGCTCGGCGCGGACGTCATCAAGCTGGAGTCCCCGACCGGTGACATCACGCGCAAGCAGCTGCGCGACATCCCGGACGTCGACTCGCTCTACTTCACGATGCTCAACTGCAACAAGCGGAGCATCACCCTCAACACCAAGTCCGAGCGCGGCAAGGAGATCCTGACCGAGCTGATCCGCCGCAGCGATGTGATGGTGGAGAACTTCGGGCCGGGCGCGGTGGACCGGATGGGCTTCACCTGGGAGCGCATCCAGGAGATCAACCCGCGGATCGTGTACGCCTCGATCAAGGGGTTCGGCGAGGGCCCGTACACCAAGTTCAAGGCGTACGAGGTGGTCGCGCAGGCCATGGGCGGGTCGATGTCCACGACCGGCTTCGAGGACGGGCCGCCGCTGGCGACCGGCGCCCAGATCGGCGATTCGGGCACCGGGGTGCACTGTGTGGCGGGCATCCTGGCCGCGCTCTACCAGCGCACCCGCACCGGGCGCGGCCAGCGGGTGAACGTGGCGATGCAGCACGCGGTGCTCAATCTGTGCCGGGTCAAGCTGCGCGACCAGCAGCGGCTGACCCACGGACCGCTCGCCGAGTACCCGAACGAGAGCTTCGGCGACGAGGTGCCGCGCAGCGGCAACGCGAGCGGCGGCGGACAGCCGGGCTGGGCGGTCAAGTGCGCGCCCGGCGGCCCCAACGACTACGTGTACGTGATCGTGCAGCCGGTCGGCTGGGAGCCGATCACCCAGTTGATCGGCCGCCCGGAGCTGGCCGAGGACCCGGAGTGGGCGACTCCGGAGGCGCGGCTGCCGAAGCTGGCGAAGATGTTCCAGCTGATCGAGGAGTGGTCCAGCACGCTGCCCAAGTGGGAGGTGCTGGAGCAGCTGAACGCCCACAACATCCCGTGCGGGCCGATCCTGTCCACCAAGGAGATCGTCGAGGACGCGTCGCTGGCGGCCAACGAGATGGTCGTCCGCGTCGACCATCCGGAGCGCGGGACCTTCACCACGGTCGGCTCGCCGCTCAAGCTCTCCGACTCCCCCGTCCAGGTCGACCGCTCCCCCCTGCTGGGCGAGCACAACGCGGACGTATACGGCGAGCTGGGGCTCGGCGACGAGGACATGCGGCTGCTCAAGACGAACGGGGTGATCTGACGGTGACCACATACGACACGCAGACCGTACGCGCGGTGCTGGACGCCGTACGGGCCGAGGGGCGCTCCACGCTGACCGCGCCCGAGGGCAAGCGGATCACCGACGCGTACGGCATACCGACCCCGGCCGAGGGGCTGGCCGAGTGCGCGGACGACGCGGTGGCGCTCGCCGACCGGATCGGCTTCCCCGTCGTCCTCAAGATCGTCTCCCCGGACATCTCCCACAAGACGGACGCGGGCGGGGTCCGGGTGGGGCTGACGTCGGCGGCCGAGGTGCGGGGCGCGTACACCGCGATCGTCACGAACGCCCGCGCGTACGACCCGACGGCCCGCATCCGGGGCGTGCAGGTGCAGCAGATGGTCCCGGACGGCGGTCAGGAGGTGATCGTCGGCGCGGTCACCGATCCGACCTTCGGGAAGGTGGTCGCGTTCGGGCTCGGCGGGGTGCTGGTGGAGGTGCTCAAGGACATCACCTTCCGGCTGGCCCCGGCGAGCCGGGACGACGCGCTGTCGATGCTGGACGGCATCCGGGCCGCCGAGGTGCTGCGCGGGGTGCGCGGCGGGGAGCCGGTGGACCGGGACGCGCTCGCCGATCTGATCGTCCGGGTGTCCAACCTGGTCACGGACTTTCCCGAACTGACCGAGGTCGATCTCAACCCGGTGTTCGCGACCGGGAGCGGCGTGCTCGCCGCCGATGTACGGCTGCTGATCGGCGACGCCGGGCCACCGGCCCGCCGCCGCTACTCCCGCGAGGAGATCCTGGCCACGATGGGGCGGCTGATGCGGCCGCGGTCGGTGACGGTGGTGGGCGCCTCCAACGAGCCGGGCAAGATCGGCAATTCGGTGATGCGCAACCTCATCGACGGCGGCTTCCCCGGCGAGATCCACCCGGTCAATCCGAAGGCCGACGACATCCTGGGCCGCAAGGCGTACGCGTCGGTGCTGGACGTGCCGGGCGAGGTGGACGTGGCGGTCTTCGCGATCCCCGCGAAGTTCGTGCCGGCCGCGCTGGAGGAGGTCGGCCGCAAGGGCATCCCGAACGCGGTGCTGATCCCGTCCGGCTTCGCCGAGACCGGTGAGCACGAGCTGCAGGACCGGATCGTGGCCATCGCCGAGGAGCACGGCGTGCGGCTGCTGGGGCCGAACATCTACGGCTACTACTCCACCTGGCAGGACCTGTGCGCCACGTTCTGCACCCCGTACGACGTCAAGGGCCCGGTGGCGCTCACCTCGCAGTCCGGTGGCATCGGGATGGCGATCCTGGGCTTCGCGCGGACGACGAAGACCGGCGTCTCGGCGATCGTCGGGCTCGGCAACAAGTCGGACGTGGACGAGGACGATCTGCTGACCTGGTTCGGCGAGGACCCGAACACCCAGTGCATCGCGATGCACCTGGAAGACCTCAAGGACGGCCGCGCCTTCGTGGAGGCGGCGCGCGCGACCGTGCCGCGCAAACCGGTGGTGGTGCTGAAGGCGGGCCGTACGGCGGCGGGCGCGCGGGCCGCCGGGTCGCACACCGGCGCGCTGGCCGGGGACGACGCGGTGTACGACGACATCCTGCGGCAGGCCGGGGTGATCAGGGCGCCGGGGCTGAACGAGATGCTGGAGTACGCGCGGGCGCTGCCGGTGCTGCCCACGCCCCAGGGTGACAACGTCGTCGTCATCACCGGCGCCGGGGGCTCGGGCGTGCTGCTGTCGGACGCCATCGTGGACAACGGGCTGTCGCTGATGGAGATCCCCGCGGACCTGGACGCCGCCTTCCGCCGCTTCATCCCGCCGTTCGGCGCGGCCGGGAACCCGGTGGACATCACCGGCGGCGAGCCGCCGTCCACGTACGAGGCGACCATCCGACTGGGCCTTGAGGACCCGCGCATCCACGCGCTCGTCCTCGGTTACTGGCACACGATCGTCACCCCGCCCATGGTCTTCGCCGAGCTGACCGCGCGGATCGTGGCGGAATTCCGGGAGCGCGGCATCGCGAAACCGGTGGTGGCCTCGCTCGCGGGCGACACCGAGGTCGAGGAGGCGAGCCAGTACCTCTTCGAGCGCGGCGTCGTCGCCTATCCGTACACCACGGAGAAGCCGGTGGCCGCTCTCGGCGCGAAATACCGCTGGGCCCGGTCGGCGGGGCTGCTCACGTAAACGCACCCGTTCTCCGCAGCACGAAGGGCTGGAACAGGGGGCGCCTGGCCGGGTTACTTCCAAGCCAAGGGGACGCACATGAGCACAGAAGAACGACCGGAGGGAACAGCCGCCTTCCGGGAAGTGCACGACGGTAAGGGGCGCGTGTACCGCGTCGGCGAGACGGACCGCGACATTCTCGGCTTCAGCCGGAAGCTGATGGTGTATCTGCCGTGGATCGCGATGATGGCCATCAGCGTGTCCGAGTACGCGTACGGTTCGGCGGAGGACACCCTCTCCAAGGCCCACGGCTGGACCCAGAGCAACACCTTCTGGATCCTCAGCGTCTGGGTCTTCTTCCAGGCCGGCATCGCCTTTCCGGCCGGCTGGTTAAGGGAGAGAGGCCTGCTGACCGCCCGCCGGGCGATGCTGACCGGGGCGGGGCTCTGCCTGGTCGGGTTCCTCGCCCTGTCGCACCTGGACGACGTCTTCGCCGCGATCTGCGGCTTCGGCGTGATCGGCGGGCTGGGCTCCGGGCTCGTCTACGCCACCTGCATCAACATGGTGGGCAAGTGGTTCCCGGAGCGGCGCGGGGCGAAGACGGGATTCGTGAACGGCGGCTTCGCCTACGGCTCGCTGCCCTTCATCTTCATCTTCAACTACTGGTTCGACACCGGCAATTACCACGGGATACTCGACTTCATCGGCGTCTACGTGCTGGCCGTCGTCGCCGTCTGCGGCTGGTTCTTCAAGGACCCGCCCAAGAACTGGTGGCCGGTGCACATCGATCCGCTCACCTTCGGCGGCAACGCCAAGGGCGCGAAGAGCCTGGCGAAGAATCCGCCCGCGGTACGCCAGTACACCCCGAAGGAGGCCATCCGCTCGGGCATGCTGCCCCTGATGTGGCTTTCGCTCGTGCTGACCGCCGGGGTGTCCATCTTCGGCATCTCCTTCCAGGTCGACTACGCCAAGGAAGTGGGCTTCGGCCCGCTGGTCGCGGCCTCCTCGATGGGCATCATGTCCGTCATCAACGGCGTGGGCCGCGGGGTGGTGGGCTGGCTGTCGGACTTCTGGGGCCGCAAGACGACGCTGGTGTTCGTCATCGTGGTGCTGGGGCTGGCGCAGTTCGGGGTGATCTGGGCGGGCAACATCCGCAGTGAGTGGCTGTTCCTGGTCTTCGCCTTCCTCTCCGGATTCGGCGGCGGCGCCTTCTACCCGATGTTCGCGGCCCTGACCCCGGACTATTTCGGCGAGAACTACAACGCCACCAACTACGGCCTGGTCTACAGCGGAAAGCTGATCAGCGGGCTGTTCGGCGGCGGGCTCGGCTCCATGGTGGTCGACGACTGGGGCTACGACGGGGCGTACGCGCTCGCCGGAGGCATCTCCATGGTGGCGGCCGCCGTCGCCCTGCTGCTGCGGCAGCCGGGCCGGCCGCGGGTCCGGGACATCGCCCCGAACCCGCGGCCGATCAGCCGCGAGGCGGTGTGAGGGCCCTCCGCGCGCTCAGTCGCCGCACCGGCCCGTGCGCAGGTAGCGGGCGGAGCGGCGGGCGGTGGTGAGCGAGTTCGCCGGGTTGTCGTGCTCCACCATCCACTGGTGGTTCCGGCGCCCTGCGGGGGTCCTGCCGACCTTGCCGAGGAACCGTACGTAGTCGATGTCACCGTCCCCGACGTCCACCATCCGGTAGCCGTCGGGGACGGTGTCGTCGCGCTCGCCGTCCTTGACGTGGAACAGCGGATAGCGGTCCGGGTCGGCCAGCACGTAATCGAGCGGTTCGAACGGCGCCGGGGTGCCGTCGGCCCGTCTGCCGAAGCGGTGCTGGGCGACGTACGCCCAGTAGATGTCCATCTCCAGGTGCACCAGCTCCGGGTCGGTCTCGGCGAGCAGCACGTCGTAGAGGCGGACGTCCGGCCGGTCGGTGGCGAAGGAGAACTCCTCGGCGTGGTTGTGCTGGTAGAACTTCATCCCGCGCGCCTTCGCGGCCGCGCCGTAGGTGTTGAAGTCCTCGGCGCAGCGCTTCCAGCCGTCGACCGTCGTGCCGTAGCGCCAGGGGCCGGACGCGGTGCCGATGTGCGGCAGGCCGAGGGCCTGGGCCTCGTCCAGCACCTTGGTGAGGTTGGTGGCGAAGGTGTACGCCTTCGGGTCGTCGGAGTAGTAGCCGACGTGGCTGCCGATGCCGCGCAGCCCGTTGTCCCGCAGCAGCCGCTTCAGCTGCTTGAGCGTAATAGCGCCCGCCGATCCTTGGGTGTATCCGGCGAACTCCACCTGGTCGTAGCCGTAGGCCGCCAGTTCCTCGAAGACGCGGGCGAAGCCGACGGACTGCACCTGGTCGCGGAGGGTGTAGAGCTGGATGCCGAGGTGGCCGCGCGGGACGATCGGACCGTGCTTCCCCCTCGTGGTGGCCTGTGCGGGCGTCGTGCCGAGCAGGGTGGCCGCGGTGGCTCCGGCGGCGACGCCGAGGAATCCGCGGCGGCGGAGGGCGGCGGCGAGTTCCGGGTTCGGGGCGCTCTTCACGGGCGTGTCTCCTGTCGGTTGTGGTCCTCGGTGGTGTGCGGTCCGGCGAGGCGGAGGAGCAGCGATTTGACGTCGGTGGCGGCCACCCGGCCGGGTACGGCGCCGGGCCGGGAGCAGATGAACACGGGCCCGTCCTCGTCGCGCTCCGGCAGCCGTCCGTGGCTGCCGCGCACCGGGGACGGATCGAGCGGGACGACGGCCATCCGGTAGCGCATCCCGAGCTTCTTGCGGGCCAGCGCGGTGGCCGCCTTCACGCGCACATACGGGTCGACGGGGTCGAGGAAGAGTTCGGCCGGGTCGTAGCCGGGCTTGCGGTGGATCTCCACCAGCCGGGCGAAGTCGGGCGCGCGGGCGTCGTCCAGCCAGTAGTAGTACGTGAACCAGGCGTCCGGCTCGGCCACCGCGACCAGCTCCCCGGCGCGGGGGTGGTCCAGGCCGTGCGCCTTCTTCCCCTCGTCGTCCAGGAGTTCGGCGACGCCGGGCAGGCCGTCGAGGGCGGCCCGGGTGGCGGCCAGGTCTTCGAGGCGGCGTACGTAGACGTGCGCGAGCTGGTGGTCGGCGACCGCGAACGCGCGGGAGGCGCCCGGGTCCAGGTACTCCATGCCGTCCTGGGTGTGCACCTCCAGCAGCCCGGCGCGGCGCAGCGCCCGGTTGATGTCCACGGGGCGGGACACCCGGGTGATGCCGTATTCGGACAGCGCCACGACGGTGCGGCCCCGGGCCCGCGCGTCGTCGAGCAGCGGCCCGAGGGCGGTGTCCAGCGCGGCAGCGGCGGCGTGGGAGCGGGGGTCGTCGGGGCCGTAGCGCTGGAGGTCGTAGTCGAGGTGGGGGAGGTAGGCGAGGGTGAGGTCGGTGGGGTGGTGGCGCAGGATGTGGCGGGTCGCGTCGATGATCCACCGGGTGGACACCAGGTCGGCGCCCGGGCCCCAGAAGTGGAACAGGGGGAAGGTGCCGAGGGCGGCGGTGAGTTCGTCGTGCAGGGCGGGCGGCCGGGTGTAGCAGTCGGGCTCCTTGCGGCCGTCGGCGTAGTAGACCGGGCGCGGGGTGACGGTGATGTCGGTGTCCGCGCCCATCGCGTACCACCAGCAGATGTTGGCGACCGTGTAACCGGGGTGGGCGCGGCGGGCCGCGTCCCACAGCTTGTCGCCGCCGACCAGGCCGTTGTGCTGCCGCCACAGCAGGACGTCGCCCTGTTCGCGGAAGTACCAGCCGTTGCCGACGATGCCGTGTTCGGCGGGGGTGGCGCCGGTGAGGAACGTCGACTGGGCGGCGCAGGTGACGGCGGGCAGCACGGTGCCGAGGGGGGCGTACGAACCGGAGTCGGCCAGGGCGCGCAGCCGGGGCATGTGGGCCAGGAGGCGCGGGGTGAGGCCGACGACGTCGAGGACGAGGAGGGGGGTGGGGCCCTGGCTTGTCGTGGCGCTCATGGCAGCTCCTTGAGGCCGAGGTCGGTCAGCAGGTCGCGGGCGAGGGCCAGTTCGGCGGCGATGCCGTCGGCCAGCCGGTCCCGGTTGCGGGGCCGCAGCTCGGGTGGGAGCGCCTGCCAGGTGTACGTCTCGACCTCCAGGTGGCGGGTGAGCGGCGCCGGGCCGCCGACCAGCCGGGCGAGGGTGTCGGTGAGGACGGGCAGGGTGGAGGTGAGCGGCGGCTCGGGCGGGGCGTGCAGCGGCACGTGGAAGTGGGAGCGCCAGGGGGCGGTGGCGTCGAGCCCGCCCGGTGCCAGGGCCTGGTCGAGGTCGTCGGTGCCGCATACGCCGTGGGTGGAGGTGCGGGTGCGGGTCTGGTGCAGGAAGCGCGGCTCGGCGAACGCGGCCAGGGCGGTGCGTACGGCGGGGCGGTGCGGCTCCTCGGCGTGCAGCGCGGCCGAGAGCTGCGCCTTGACGATGGGCACACCGGCCGCAGTGAGGGCGGCGGTCGCGGTGTGCGGGTCCTCGAACTGCGTGGCGAGGTGGCAGGTGTCCAGGCAGAGGCCGACGCGGCGCCGGGGCGGTCCCTCGGGGAGCGCGGTCAGCGCGTCGATGGCCTGGGCGGTGGTCTCCACGGTGCAGCCCGGCTCGGGTTCAAGGCCGATGCGGATCGAGCGGCCGGTGAGGTCCTGGAGCGCGTCGAGCCGCGTGGCGAGCGTGGTGAGGTGGCCGAGCGCGGCCCGCCGCCGGGCGGGGTCGAACGGGGTGCGCCAGGCGAGCGGCAGGGTCGAGACGCTGCCCTCGGTGACGTCGTCCGGGAGCAGGGCGGCCAGCAGCCGGGCCAGATGGCCGGTGTGGGTCAGCCGCTCGGTCTCCGTCCAGTCCGGCCGGTAGACGCGGTACTTGACCTCCTGGGCGCCGAATCCCTCGTACGGGAAGCCGTTGAGGGTGACGACCTCCAGGCCGCGCCGGTCGAGTTCGGTGCGCAGCCGGCGGAGGGCGGCCGGGTCGGCGGTCAGGGTGCGGGCGGCGTCGCGGGCCAGCCACAGGCCGATGCCGAGCCGGTCGCGGCCCAGGCGGCGGCGTACCGGCTCGCAGTGGTGGCGGAGCTGGTCCACGACGCCGTCGAGGTCTTCGGCGGGGTGGACGTTGGTGCAGTAGGCCAGGTGGACGGTGGAGCCGTCGGGGTGGCGGAAGCGCATGGGGTCACCGGCCCTCGGGGGTGGCGGCGGTCGTGACCGGGGCGCCGCGGAGGATGGAGTTCCCCTCGTGGGTGGCGTGGGGTGTGGTGTCCTCGACGTCGAGGTCCAGCCGCCCGCTGAGCCCGTAGAACGCCACCGGGTTGCGCCACAGCACCCGGTCGACGTCGTCGTCGGTGAAGCCCGCCGCGAGCATCGCCTCCCCGACGTGGCGCGTCGTCAGCGGATCACTGCGGCCCCAGTCCGCGGCGGAGTTCACCAGGATGCGGTCCCGTTCACCGGCGTACTCGCGCAGCACGCGCACCATGCGGTCCGGGTCCATCTTGGTGTCCGGGTAGATCGAGAACCCGAGCCGGCAGCCGCTGTCGGCGGCCGCCCTCACGGTGGTCTCGTTGAGGTGGTCGAGCAGGACGCGGTCGGCGGGGAGGGCGGATTCGTGGACGACGTCGAGCGTGCGGGCCAGGCCCGCGGCCTTGTCGCGGTGCGGGGTGTGCACGAGGGCGGGCAGCCCGTGGTCGGCGGCGAGCTGGAGCTGCGCGGCGAGCGCGGTGTCCTCGGCGGGGGTCATCGCGTCATAGCCGATCTCGCCGACGGCGACCACTCCGTCCTTGACGAGATAGCGCGGCAGCTCGTCCAGGACGGGGCGGCAGCGGGGGTCGTTGGCCTCCTTGGGGTTGAGGGCGAGCGTGCAGTGGTGGGCGATGCCGTGCTGGGCGGCGCGGAAGGGCTCCCAGCCGAGGAGCGCGTCGAAGTAGTCGTAGAAGCTGGCGGGCGAGGTGCGGGGCTGGCCGAGCCAGAAGGACGGTTCGACGACGGCGCGCACGCCCGCGGCGTACATGGCCTCGTAGTCGTCCGTGGTGCGGGAGGTCATGTGGATGTGCGGGTCGAAGATGCGCATCAGGGCTCCTCGCGGTTCGTGTGGGCGGCCAGCGCCAGGACGCGGTTCAGGTCCGCGGGCACGTCCCGCCCGGCGGCGGTGCGTTCACGCGCGTAGTCGGTCAGCATGCGGGCCAGCTCGGCGTCGCCCCGGGCGCGGGCGGGCCACTCGGCCACGGCGTCCAGGGGCACCCCGGTGAACAGGCACTTCAGTACGGCCTGCCGCCAGCCGTGCGCGTCGAGATGGCGGGCCGCGTACGGGCCGACGGCGGCGGCCACCAGGCGGGTGTCGTTGGTGCGCAGCGCGTCCTCGACCAGCGGGAGCGCGTCCGGGCCGGGGTCGAGGTGGGGCAGGGAGAGGAGGACGGCCCGGCGTTCGGCGGCCGTGCCGTGGGTGTAGAGGCGGGTGAGGGTGGGCACGTCGGGGCGGGCCGCGGTGAGGAGCAGGACGCGGGTGGCGTCGGTGAGTTCGCGGCCGCGGCCGCAGTGGCGTCCCGCGGCGGCGAAGTCCGCCTCCCAGGCGGCGGTGGGGCCCTGGGCCGCCGCCTCGGCGAGGGCCCGGTCCAGCCAGGCGCGGGCGTCGCCGTCCAGGTGGGCGCGCACGGTCGCGCTCAGCACGGGACGCCTCCCTCGGCGGTGGCCGGCTCCGCCGCCTTGAGGTACGCCAGGGACGAGCGGGCCAGCGCCGGCCCGGCGTGCGAGTGGCGGGGCAGTTCGACGCCCACCAGGCCCCGGTAGTCCATGGCGTGCAGCGCCTCCAGCACCGGCGGGACGTCCACCTCGCCCTCCCCGAACGGCAGATGCTCGTGCACACCGCGCCGCATGTCCTCGATCTGCACATGGCGGATCCACGGCGCGGCGGCCCGTACGCAGTCGGCGGGCGGCTCCGGCTCCAGGCACTGGCAGTGGCCGACGTCGAGCGTCAGCCCGAGGGCGGGCGGATCGCCCAGCGTCCGGCGCAGCCGGTGGAACCCGGCCAGATCGGCCAGCAGATGCCCCGGCTCGGGCTCGACGGCCAGGGGCACGCCCTCGGAGGTGGCGGCCTCCAGCACGGGGTGGAGGGCGTCGGCCAGCCGCTGCCACGCGGCGTCCTCGGCCGTCCCCGGCGGTAGCACCCCGCTGAAGCAGTGCACCGCCCGTGCCCCCAGCTCCGCGGCCACCCGCACGGCGCGCAACAGCAGATCCACGCGGGCGGCGCGGGCCCCGGCGTCGGGGTCGAGCAGCGTGGGGTGGTGCTTGCGCGCCGGGTCGAGCACGTATCGGGCGCCGGTCTCGACGGCGACGCCGAGCCCGAGACGGGTGAGGCGCTGCCCGACGCTGCGGGTGCGGGCGGTCAGATCCGGGGCGAGCGGGTCGAGGTGCATGTGGTCGAGCGTGAGCGACACCCCGTCGTAGCCGAGGTCGGCGAGCAGGGTGAGCGCGTCGTCGAGCCGGAGGTCGGTCAGGCCGTTGGTGCCGTACGCGAAGCGGAGGTCGCTCATGTCGGGCTGACCTTTCTGGACAGCCGCCGCGCGACGGGCACCAGCAGCAGCAACCCCGCCCCGGCCCGCCCCGCCCCGGCCCGCTGAGCGAGCGCCGCCTGCAGCGGAATCATCGCCCGGATGCCGCCACCGACGGCGCGCTGGAGGAGGTGGGGGGAGGGGTTGAGCGCGGCGTGCGCGAAGGGGCGGGCGGCGGTGGCGAGGTAGGCGGCGGCGAGCGCGGCGGAGGCGAGGGGGCGGGTGCGGGCGCGTATGTGGGTGGCGTGCGAGGGTGCGGGGCCACGCCGCGCAACCGCCGGGGCTCGGTTCGACCGCGGGTGAGCCGCCGCGGCCACCGCGGTGGGCGTCGCCCGGCGGCCGGGCGCGGGAACAACGCCCGAGCGCGGGCCGGCCGCCGGGGCACGCCCCGGGGAGGCGGCGCCGATCGCCACCGTGGCCAGGCCCGGTAGGGCCGGGCGGGTGGGGGGTCTGGTGGCCGCCCAGGCGATCGTCGTGGCCGTGGCCAGGGCCGCCAGGGGGGTCTTCGAGGTGCCGCCCGTGGCCTCGTGGCGGGAGACCGCCGTCACGGCGAGGGTGTGGGCGCCCAGGAGGGCGGCCGGGAGAAGGGTGTGCCGGGTGGGTGTGGGCGCGGTGGCGGTGGCGCCCAGGAGCAGGTCCAGCGATCGGGCCGTGGCCATCGCGTACGGGCCCGCCGGGGTGTTCTTCAGCCCCAGGTCGTACGCCCACACCGTGCCCGCCAGGGCCGTGGCCGTGGCGAGCGCCCGGCGGCCCGCCGACGCCGCGCACACCAGGCCCGCGGCCGTCAGGCCGGTCGCGGCGGTCAGGGCGGCGGCCGGGGCGATACGGCCCGACGGCAGGGGGCGCCCGGGGCGTTCGACGGCGTCGATGTCGCGGTCCGCCCAGTCGTTGAGCGCCATACCCGCCTCGTACAGGCACAGCGACGCGCCCATGGCGAGCGCGGTGCCCCGGTTCGGGGCGGTCCGCGTGGCCGCCGCGCCCGCCAGGGCGTCGCCGGGGACGGTGAACAGCGCGGAGACCCTGAGGAGTTCCGCCCAGGCCCGGGCGCGTGACGGCGTCACGACCGCTCCCGCAGCCGGGCCGCGAAGCCGGTCAGGGCCGCGTACTGGTCGGCGAGGCCGGACGGGCCGCCGTCCGGGTCCTTGAAGTAGAAGCCGAGTTCGGTGAGCGGCCCGGTGAGACCCGCCTCGTGGGCGCGGGCCGTGAGACGGGCCAGGTCAAGGACGAGGGGCGCGGCGAGGGCCGAGTCGCAGCCCTGCCAGATGGTCTGCAGGACCATACGCGAGCCGAGGAAGCCCTCGAACGCGACGTGGTCCCAGGCCGTCTTCCAGTCGCCGAGCGCGGGCACGTTGTCGATGTGCAGCCGGCCGTCGGGGAGTTCGCCGAGGGTGTCGGCGAGGACGCGCGCCTTGCCCGCGTTCTTCGCGGCCGCGGCGGCGGGGTCGGCGAGCGCGGCGCCGTCGCCGCCGCCCAGCAGGTTGGTGCCGGACCACGCCCGTACGGGCAGGGCACGCTGCGCGAACATCGGCGCGAGCACGGACCGCAGCAGGGTCTGCCCCGTCTTGCCGTCGCGCCCGGCGTGCGGCAGGCCGGAGCGGGCCGCTTCGCCGCGCAGCCGGGGGTGGTGCAGCCCGGTGGAGGGGGTGAAGTTGACGTACGGGCACCCGGCGCGGAGCGCGGCGGAGGCGTAGAGGGAGCTGGGCGGCAGCCGGTCGCCACCGGCGGTGGGGGCCGGTTCGGTGGAGGCCACGTTGACGACGACGGCGCGGGCGAGGCGGTGCGTACGGACGAACGCGTCGAGGTCGTCGGCGAAGGCGTCGATCAGCTCGTCGTCGCCGCGGGTGTCCCCGGGCTGCGGTCCCCCGGGGCGGATCGCGTCGTCGGCGGCGGTCAGCTCGGCCCGTACGGCGTCGGGCAGCCCGTAGGGCAGAACGCCTTCGGCGGTCAGCGCCTCGGCGCGCTTGGGGAGCGGGGTGGTGGCGGTGTCGTGGCCGCCGAAGACCAGATCGCCGAGCGCGGGCAGAGCGCTGTCCGCGAACGGCGCGGTCTCGGTCACCATCCCGGTGGCGGGTTGCAGCCCGGCCGCGACGGCGGCACACCCGGCGACGGCGGTGGTGGCGACCGAACCGCGCGCGCCGATGAGCCAGATGCCGGTGCGGAGGCCGCCGCCCGGGGTGCGAATGGGGTCGGGGTGGGTGGTGTCGGGGCCGGTGGTCACTGGCTGCCTCCCGGATGACGGTCAGGTGCGGGTACGCGGTGCGTTGGTGCGGGTGCGGGGGTGCGATGCGGGTCGGGTGCAGGGTTTGGTGGCGCGGGTGCGGTGGCTCTGGTGCGGTGCCGCGTTCGGTGCCGTGTTCGTCGGCCACCGCCCGGGGCCGTCGGGCGAGTGGCCACGCCCGACCACCCCTTCTGCTGCCGGGCCGGAGGCCCCACGGCGGCGGCGGGGAGGAGGCGGCGTACTCCTCCCCGCCGCCTGACGCCGCCCTCCGGCTCCCCTCGGGCCGATGGGCGGCCGATCAGGACCGGTCAGGTGGTCAGGACGGCAGTTCCTTGACGCGGATGTCGCGGAAGGCGACCGCGTCGCCGTCCCCGTGGTTCTGGATGCCGATATAGCCGCTGCGCAGGCTGCGCACCGGGTCCTGGTTGGTGAAGTCGTTGATCGGTACGCCGTTGAGCCAGACCTGGAGCCGTTCGCCGCGCACCCGGATCTCGTACGTGTTCCACTCCCCCGGCGGGTTCAGCGCCGCGTCCCGCCGGGCGAGGTCGGCGGACTGGAAGCCGTACACCGCGCCGGTGGTCTTCTCCGGGGCGTCCGTCGCGTCGATCTGGATCTCATAGCCCCGGTCGACCGCCGACCAGGGGTCGTCGGAGGCGGGGAAGCCGACGAAGACACCGGAGTTGTCGTCCCCCGTGGCCCCCGACATGCGCCAGTCCAGCTTCAGCGAGTACGAGCCCAGCTCGCGCGCCTCGTACCAGAGCAGGCCCATGCCGCCCGTCGAGGTGAGGGTGCCGGTGGCCGGGTCGAGGGTGAAGCCGCCGGGCCCGGCCTGTTTCCAGCCCGCCACCGACGTGCCGTCGAACAGGGGCCGGTAGCCGCGCTCCGGGCGGCAGTCCGCCCGGAGCGCACCCGTGGCGTAGCGGATGCCGCCGAGCAGGTGCTGCCGGAAGGCGGGGTCGGCGTAGGACTCCTTGGTGTGGCCGAGGCCGGTGTAGAAGGCGCGGCCGCCGCGGTAGTCCTGGCACCAGGAGATGGGGTGGTCCTCGCCCATCCCGCCGCCCTGGTACGAGGTCTCGTCGAGGGTGGCGAGGATGTGAGCCCGGTCGCGCGGGTTGCTGCGGTAGTCGTACCACTCGTCGGTGCGCTGCCAGGCCGCGCCCAGGTGCGCGGTGGCCGGGTGGGCGCGGTCCTCGACGGCGAGGGTGGCCTGCTGGATCGCGGGGTGGGTCTTGAAGTACGCGCCGACGAGGCCGCCGTAGAACGGCCAGTCGTACTCGGTGTCGGCGGCCGCGTGCACTCCGGCGTAGCCGCCGCCCGCCCGGATGTAGCGCTCGAAGGCGGACTGCTGCTTGCCGTCGAGGACGTCGCCGGTGGTGGAGAGGAAGACGACGGCGTCGTAGCGGGCCAGGTTGGCGCGGGTGAAGGCGGCGGCGTCCTCGGTGGCATCGACGGCGAAGCCGTGCTGGGCGCCGAGTTCCCGGATGGCGGCGATGCCGTCGGGGATCGCGTCGTGGCGGAAGGCGGCCGTCTTGGAGAAGACGAGGACGCGGTCCTCCTCCGGGCCGGAGGCCGCCGCCGGGGGGTGGGCCGTGGCGGCGAGCAGCAGGGCGGCCACGGCGGCGGTGCGCAGAAGGGGGAAGCGGAAGCGGGGAGTGCGTCTGGAGCGGTGCGGGGGCATGGGCGGGTACTCCTTCCTCCGGGTGCGGACCCGGTCCCGGGGCGGGCGTGCCGCCCCGGGACCGGGCCGCGAGCGGTCAGCCGGTGCCGATGGTGAAGTCGTCAACGTCGTACAGCGCTCCCGCACCGCCCTTGAAGACGAGGCAGAGCGTGGTGGTACGGGCCGGGGGCTTCCGCAGCGCCGTCTTGACCTCCTGGAACGTCTCCCAGCCGCCGGTCACCGGCACGGTGACCTGGCCCAGCAGCTGCCCGGTCGGGGAGCCGGTGCGCACTTCGAGGGTGCCGCCCGCGCCGCCGGAGGAGACGCGTGCGGTGAGGTCCTTGGCGTTGCCGAGGAGGTAGGGGGTGAAGGCGATCCAGTCGCCGTTGTCGATGTTGCCGACCGTCTTGCCGCCGTTCGCCGGGGCGTGGTTGATGACGTCGACGCCCTGGGAGTCGCCGTAGTGCTCGGCCTGGCGGTGCCGGGGCTGGACGATGTTCTGGTCGTGGGTGGTCAGCGGCGGCTGGCCGCCCCCGCCGTTGTCGGTGTACTCGGCGTCGAAGACCCCGAAGACGTTGGCGTTGGGGTCGTGCTCGCTGTCGGCGCTGGTCTTGAGCGTTCCGGAGCAGCCGGTGGCCGAGGTGATGGGGTGGCCGTGGCTGTCGTGGCCGAGGACATGGGTGACCTTGACCTTGGCGCAGTCGATGGTGCGGTCCTCGGGGTCGGTCACCTTCACCTTGAACGGCACCTCGTCGCCGAAGGTGAACAGCTGGCCGTCGCCGGGAAGTTGCAGCGTCACCGTGGGGGCGGTGTTGCCGACGGTGAGGTGCACGCCGGCGCTGCCGCTGCGGCCGGAGGGGTCGGTGGCGGTGACGGTGGCGGTGTAGGTGCCGTTCTTGGTGTAGCGGTGGGTGGGGTTGGGGGCGGTGGAGGTGTGGCCGTCGCCGAAGTCCCAGCGGTACGTGAGCGTGTCGCCGTCGGCGTCGGCGGTGCCCGCCGAGCTGAACGCCACCTTCAGGGGCGCCTTGCCGGACGTACGGTCGGCGGTGGCCTCGGCGATCGGCGAGTATCCGCCGGTGGCGTTCTCGATGCGGTAGAGCGCGGAGTGCTCGTCACCGTTGAAGTAGCCGAGGCCGTAGTCGAGGACGTACAGCGCGCCGTCCGGGCCGAAGGCGGAGTCCATGACCTGGGTACCGGTCCACGGGAAGTCGTTGATCTTCTGCACGGTGCCGTCCGGGCCCTGCTCGATCCGCTTGATCCACTCGCGGCCGAACTCGCCCGCGAAGAAGTCCCCGTCATAGCTTTCCGGGAACTTCACCGGGGAGTCGAGCGAGGCGTCGTAGCGGTAGACCGGGCCGGCCATCGGCGACTCGGAGCCGGTGCCGAACTCGGGCACCGAGCCGCCGTCGTACGGGATCCAGGCGGGCTGGGCGGGCGGCAGCTCGGTCAGCCCGGTGTTGTGCGGCGAGGTGTTCTCCGGCGCGGCGCAGTCGAAGGCCGGGCCGGAGGTGCCGGTGGCGAAGTCGTAGTCCCGGTACGGCTTGTTGTCGGCGATGCAGTACGGCCAGCCGAAGTTGCCGGGCTTGGTGACGCGCGCGAACTCGACCGCGCCGCCCGGGCCGCGCTGGGGGTCGGCGGCGCCCGCGTCCGGGCCGTAGTCGCCGACGTAGACCGTGCCGGTCGGCTTGTCGACGCTCATCCGGAACGGGTTGCGGAAGCCCATCGCGTAGATCTCGGGGCGGGTCTTGGCGGTGCCGGGCGGGAAGAGGTTGCCGTCCGGGACGGTGTACGAGCCGTCAGCCGCCACCTTGATCCGCAGGATCTTCCCGCGCAGGTCGTTGGTGTTGCTCGCGGAGCGGCGGGCGTCGTAGGCGGGGTTGCGGTCGGGGCGCTCGTCGATGGGGGTGAAGCCGTCGGAGGCGAACGGGTTGGTGTCGTCGCCGGTGGAGAGGTAGAGGTTGCCGTCGGCGTCGAAGTCGATGTCGCCGCCGACGTGGCAGCAGATGCCGCGGGCGGTGGGGACGTCGAGGACCTTCTTCTCGCTGCCGGTGTTCAGGGTGCCGTCCGGATTGAGGGTGAAGCGGGAGAGGCGGTTGACGCCGTCGAACCTGGCGAAGTCGGCGGCCGTGCCGTTGTTGGGAGCGTCGCCGGCGGGGGTGTCCAGCTGGGGTGCGTAGTAGAGGTAGATGGCGCGGTTCTGCTGGAACCCGGGGTCGATGCCGACGCCCTGGAGCCCCTCCTCGTCGTGTGAGTAGACCGCGAGCTTGCCGGACACCTTGGTGTCGCCGGCCGCGTCGGTCAGGCGCAGGGTGCCGTCGCGGGAGGTGTGCAGCACCGAGCGGTCGGGGAGGACGGCGAGCGACATGGGCTCACCGGTCTCGACCTCGCCCTTGGCGAGCGTGACCTGCTGGAACTTCTCCTCCGCCTGATCTGCGCCCGCTTGTGCGGGCGGTGCGGTGAACGCGAGCCCCGTGCCCACGAGCAGGGAGCTCGTGAGGAGCGCGAGGGAGCCGCGCAGTCCATGCCGTTTCCTGTGCACGCTGATCCTCCGGGAAAAGAGGGGGTGTACGGACGGGGGCCGTTGGCCGCCCGGCCTTGCACAGGCGCGCGCCGTCGCGCCGTTCGGTGACCGGTTCGGGGCGAGGGGGCCCGTGTGACCGGTACATCTCAAGGACGGTAGCGGGGTTTGTCCGGTTCGGAAACCCCTTTGACATGGGGTGGGTCGGCTTGGTCCGCGGGAAGGACAAAGCCGAGGGGGAAGGGACGGGGCGTTGCCCCCGCCCCGTCCCTTCCCGCGGCATCCGATATGCCGCTCCGCCGTGTGGCGGGGCAGGCCCGGCCGGTCAGCCGCCGCCGAAGGCGGCGTCGAAGGAGGCCGTCGGGGGGTCGAAGTCGTAGGACTTCAGGTGGCGCAGGGCCTCGGGGGCGCCCGTGAGGCGGTCCATGCCCGCGTCCTCCCACTCCACCGAGACCGGGCCGTCGTACGCGATGGAGCGCAGCATGCGGAAGACGTCCTCCCAGGGCACGTCGCCGTGGCCGGCGGAGACGAAGTCCCAGCCGCGGCGGGGGTCGCCCCAGGGGAGGTGGGAGCCCAGACGGCCGTTGCGGCCGTCCAGGCGGCGGCGGGCCTCCTTGCAGTCGACGTGGTAGATCCGGTCGCGGAAGTCCCACAGGAAGCCGACCGGGTCCAGGTCCTGCCAGACGAAGTGGCTGGGGTCGAAGTTGAGGCCGAAGGCGGGGCGGCGGCCGACGGCTTCGAGGGCGCGGTGGGTCGTCCAGTAGTCGTACGCGATCTCGCTCGGGTGGACCTCGTGGGCGAAGCGCACGCCCTCGGCGTCGAAGACGTCCAGGATGGGGTTCCAGCGGGTCGCGAAGTCCTCGTAGCCACGGTCGATCATGCCGGGCGGCACCGGCGGGAACATGGCGACCAGGTGCCAGATGGACGAGCCGGTGAAGCCGATGACGGTGCGCACCCCGAAGGCGGCCGCGGCGCGGGCGGTGTCCGCCATTTCGGCGGCGGCCCGCTGCCGTACGCCTTCCGCGTCGCCGTCGCCCCAGATGCGGGCGGGGAGGATGGCCCGGTGGCGTTCGTCGATGGGGTGGTCGCAGACGGCCTGGCCCACCAGGTGGTTGGAGATCGCCCAGCACTGGAGGCCGTACTTGTCGAGGAGCCGGCGGCGGCCGTCGAGGTAGCCGGGCTCGCCGAGGGCGCGGTCGACCTCGAAATGGTCGCCCCAGCAGGCGAGTTCGAGGCCGTCGTAGCCGAAGTCGCGGGCGTGGCGGCAGACCTCCTCCAGCGGCAGGTCCGCCCACTGGCCGGTGAAGAGGGTGAAGGGTCTGGGCATGCGGGGCCTCCTCCTCAGGCGGGCACGGGGGTGTAGACGCAGTTCTTCTCGGCGCTCTCCTCGACCGCGGCCAGCACCCGCTGCACCTGGAGCCCGTCCTCGAAGGACGGCTCGGGGTCCGTTCCGGTGGCGATGGCGGCCACCATGTCGCGCGCCTGGTGGACGAAGGTGTGGTCGTAGCCGAGGGCGTGGCCCGGGGGCCACCAGGCCTCCAGGTAGGGGTGGTCGGGTTCGGTGACCAGGATGCGGCGGAAGCCGGAGTCGGCGGCGGGCGCGGTGTGGTCGTGGAAGGACAGCTCGTTGAGCCGTTCGAGGTCGAAGGCGAGCGAGCCGTGGTCGCCGTTCAGCTCGATGCGCAGCGCGTTCTTGCGCCCGGCGGCGAAGCGGCTGGCCTCGAAGGACGCCAGCGCGCCGGAGGCGAGGCGGCCGGTGAACAGGGCCGCGTCGTCGACGGTGACCGGTCCGCGCGCCGCCACACCGGTAGCGTCAGCCGCCAGGCCCGCCACCGCCCCGGCGGGCAGCGGGCGTTCCCGTACGAAGGTCTCGGTGAGCGCCGAGACGCCGACCAGCCGCTCCCCCGCCAGGTACTGCGCGAGGTCCACGATGTGCGCCCCGAGGTCGCCGAGCGCGCCGGAGCCCGCCAGTTCCCGGCGCAGCCGCCACACCAGGGGGAATTCCGGGTCCACGATCCAGTCCTGGAGGTAGCTGACCCGTACGTGGCGTAACACGCCGATCCGGCCGTCGGCCACCATGCGGCGGGCCTGCGCGATCGCGGGCGTACGGCGGTAGTTGAAGCCCACCATCGCGCGCTGTCCGCGCGTCCGGGCCCGGCGTGCCGCGTCGGCCATGGCCTCCGCCTCGGCGACGGAGTTGGCGAGGGGCTTCTCGCACAGCACGTGCTTGCCCGCCTCCAGCGCGGCGATCGCGATCTCGGCGTGGCTGTCGCCGGGGGTGCAAATGTCGACCAGCTGCACATCGTCCCGGGCGATCAGCGCGCGCCAGTCGGTCTCGGCGGCCGCCCAGCCGTGTTTGTCGGCGGCGGCGCGTACGGCGTCCGGGTCACGGCCGCAGATGGCGGCCATGGCCGGGCGGAGGGGGAGGTCGAAGACGCGGCCCGCGGTGCGCCAGCCCTGGGAGTGGGCGGCGCCCATGAAGGCGTAGCCGACCATGCCGACGCCGAGGCCGTGGGCTTTGCGTTGCGCTTCGGGGTGTTCCATGAGGCTCCTCTCAGATCGCGGCGGATGCGAGGTGGAGACGGGCCCAGGGGGTGTCTCGCCGATCATGCCGGGCTCCCGACGTCGCTGTGACATCAGCCGCTGCCGCGGCGGGCGGCACCTCGCGGCCCCGCGCTCGTCGCACGCAGCGCCGCTGCGCTCTCCTCACGCGGGTTGCGAGCTTCCCCCAGCTACCGCTGGGAGGTGCCCCCTGCACCAGACGCCGCTCGCTGATCCGGCCTGATCGGCAAGACACCCCCTAGCTGAATCCTGTGGGCAGGTACTGGTCCACGTTGTCCTTGGTCACGACGGCCGAGTAGAGGGTGAGGGAGGCGGGGATCTCCAGCTCGGCCAGGCCCCCGACGCCCTTGCCCTGGCCGAGCGCGCGGGCCAGGTCGATGGCGGAGGCGGCCATCGTCGGCGGGTACAGGACGGTGGCCTTCAGGACGGTGTTGTCGGCCTTGATGGCGTCCATGGCGCGCTTGGCGCCCGCGCCGCCGACCATCAGGAAGTCGTCGCGCCCGGCCTGCTGGATGGCGCGTTCGGCGCCGACGCCCTGGTCGTCGTCGTGGTTCCACAGGGCGTCGAAGGCGGAGTGGGCCTGGAGCAGCTGGGCCATCTTCGACTGGCCGGACTCGACGGTGAATTCGGCGGCCTGGCGGCCGACCTTCTTGATGTTGGGGTAGTTCTTGAGGGCGTCGTCGAACCCGGCCGTGCGCTGGCGGGTCAGCTCCAGGTTGTCCAGCCCGGCCAGCTCCACCACCTTGGCGTTCTTCTTCCCCTTGAGCCGCTCGCCGATGTAGCGCCCGGCGTTGAGCCCCATGCCGTAGTTGTCGCCGCCGATCCAGCAGCGGTACGCCTGCGGGGAGGCGAAGACGCGGTCGAGGTTGACGACGGGGATGCCCGCCTTCATGGCCTTCAGCCCGACCTGGGTGAGCGCCTTGCCGTCGGCGGGCAGGATGACCAGGACGTCGACCTTCTTGTTGATGAGGGTTTCGATCTGGCCGATCTGCTGGGCGGTGTCGTTGGAGCCCTCGGTGGCCTCCAGCGTGACGTCCTCGTACTCCTTGGCGCGCCGCTTGGCCTGCTCGTTGATGGCGTTGAGCCAGCCGTGGTCGGCCTGCGGCCCGGCGAAGCCGACGGTGACCTTCCT
Source organism: Streptomyces sp. NPDC019937 (assembly GCF_040631655.1). Taxonomy (NCBI): domain Bacteria; kingdom Bacillati; phylum Actinomycetota; class Actinomycetes; order Kitasatosporales; family Streptomycetaceae; genus Streptomyces; species Streptomyces sp. NPDC019937. Next base: position 94,673 of record NZ_JBEYAL010000021.1, on the reverse strand, counting down.
TCCGGGCTTGGTGTCGGCGTTGCCCGCGGGCTGCTTGCCCTCGTCCTTGCTGTCGTTGTTCTCGTTGCTGGTGCAGCCCGCCGCGAACAGCGCGCCCGCCGCGGCGGTGCCCAGGAGGAGGTTTCTGCGACTGGTCGTGCTCGGGGTGTGGCTCATGACGTCGAACGACCCTTCTGTACCAGGACGGCGGCGACGATGATCGCGCCCTTGGCGATCTGCTGGACATCGGTCTGGAGGTTGTTCAGGGCGAAGAGGTTGGTGATGGTGGTGAAGACGAGGACGCCGAGGACGGAGCCGGTGATGGTGCCGCGGCCGCCGCTGAGCAGGGTGCCGCCGATGATGGCGGCGGCGATGGCGTCGAGTTCGTACAGGTTGCCGTTGGTGTTCTGGCCGGAGCCGGTGAGGACGACCAGCATGAACGCGGCGATGCCGCAGCACAGCCCGGACAGCAGGTACAGCAGCAGCCGCTGGCGCCGTACGTCGATGCCCGCGAGCCGGGCCGCCTCCGGGTTGCCGCCGATGGCGACGGTGCGCCGCCCGAACGTCGTACGGCCCAGCAGCAGCCAGCCGAGGACCGTGGCCGCGGCGAAGATCAACACCAGCGGTGGGACGCCCAGGACGTAGGAGTCGCGGAGCCCGAGGTCCAGCACCGGCTTGACGGTGACGACCTGCGTCCTGCCGTCGCTGATCTGCAGCGCGAGGCCGCGCGCGGAGGCCAGCATCGCGAGGGTGACGATGAACGGCACCACGCCGCCGTACGCGATGAGCACCCCGTTGACCAGTCCGCAGCCGAGCCCCACGAGCACGGCGCACAGCAGGATGCCGCCGAATCCGTAGTCCTGGGTGGCGAGCGTGGTGGCCCACACCGAGGCGAGCGCGACGATCGCCCCGACGGACAGATCGATGCCGCCGCTGGTGATGACGAACGTGACGCCGACGGTGACGACTCCGATGACGGACGCCTGGGTGAGGACGAGTTGCAGATTGTCGGTGCTCAGGAACTCGTCGGGCTTGGTGACGCCGCCGACGATGACGAGGACGGCCAGCACGCCGAGGAGGGAGAGGTTGCGCAGGTCGGCGAGGCGTCTGAGGCCGGTGGTCCTGGCGGGTGGGCCGGGGGCGGGCCCGGCCGCCTTGGTCAGCGTGGCCGCGGCGCCGGGGACGGCGTCGGCGCCGGTGTCTCCCGTTGAGTTCAGCACGACGGGCTCCCTTCCATCACGAGATCGAGGACGCGGTGCTCGTCCAGTTCGCCCGCGGGCGCCGTATGCACCACACGCCCCTCGCGGAGCACCAGCACCCGGTCGGCGAGGCCGAGGACTTCCGGCAGTTCGCTGGAGACCAGCAGCACCGCCATGCCGTCGTCGGCGAGGCGGCGGATCACCGCGTACAGCTCGGCGCGGGCGCCGACGTCCACCCCGCGGGTGGGCTCGTCCAGCAGCAGCACCCGGCAGCCGCGCAGCAGCCAGCGCGCGAGGACCGCCTTCTGCTGGTTGCCGCCGGACAGCGTGCGCACCGGCCGCTCCGGGTCGTCCGGGTGCAGCGACAGGTCGCGCACGCCGCGGCGGGCCGCGTCCCGCTCCGCGCCGCGGTCCAGCCATCCGGCCCGGGAGAAGCGGGCGAGGGAGGAGACGGAGACGTTACGGGTGACGGACTCCAGCATCAGCAGCGCCTGCGCCTTGCGCTCCTCGGGCGCCAGCCCGAGCCCGGCGCGCACGGCGGCGGTCACGCTGCCGGGGCGCAGCGGGCGGCCGTCGACCAGGACGCGGCCCGCGGTGGGGCGGCGGGCGCCGTACACGGTCTCCAGGATCTCGGACCGGCCGGAGCCGACGAGTCCGGCGAGCCCCACGATCTCGCCGGGCGCCAGATCCAGGTCGACGGGCTCGAACTCCCCCGCCCTGGCCAGCCCTTCGAGCCGCAGCACGGGTTGTGTGGCGGGGGTGAGCGTCCCCGCGCGCCGCGGAAACGCGTACTCGACGTCCCGGCCCGTCATCAGCGCGACGATGTCGCGGGTGGGCGTCGTACGGGCGGGCAGCCCGCGGGCGGCGGCGCGGCCGTCCTTCAGCACGGTCACGCGGTCGCCGATGCGGCGGATCTCCTCCAGCCGGTGCGAGATGTACACCACCGCCACGCCGCCGGTCGTGAGGTCGCCGACGATGCGGAAGAGGTTGTCCACCTCGTCGGGGTCGAGCGCGGCGGACGGCTCGTCCATGACGATCAGCCGCACGTCGTGGGAGAGGGCGCGGGCCATCGACACGATCTGCTGCGCGGCGGCGGAGAGTTCGCCCACCAGCCGCCTCGGGTCGATCTCCGGGTGGCCGAGGCGGGCCAGCAACTCGGCGGCGGTTGCCCGGGCGGCCCGGGACCGTACGAAGCCGGCGGTGGCGGGCTCATGGCCGAGGAAGATGTTCTCGGCCACGGACAGGCCCTCCACCAGGTCGAGTTCCTGGTAGATGGTGGCGATGCCGAGCCGCATGGCGGCGACCGGTGACTTCAGTACCACCGGCGCGCCCTGCCAGACGATCTCCCCGCCGTCCGGCTGATGGGCCCCCGCCAGCACCTTGATCAGCGTGGACTTGCCCGCGCCGTTCTGCCCCAGCAGGCAGTGCACCTCGCCCGCCTGGACGTCGAGGTCGACGCCGTCGAGGGCCCGTACGCCGGGGAAGGACTTGGTGATGCCGGACATGGTGAGCAGCGGGGGCTGGTCTGCCGGACGCGGTTCGGGTGGTGCCATGCGAGCCTCCTCGGCCGGGTCGCGGTGGTCGCTGGTCGCTGGTCGCTGGTCGCTGTGACGGTGCGGTGCGGTGCGGCGGTGCGGTGCCTCTCCCCCACCCCGCCCCTTCCCGACCCGGGGCTCCGCCCCCGCCCCCGCTCCTCAAACGCCGGAGGGGCTGGCAGGTGACCGGAGCACCAGACCCGGACGGCCGGGTGGCCGAGGCCGGTGCCCCTGGGGCTCCGGGCCGGGGGCAGGCCCGGGGCGCCGGGTCCTGGAGTCCCGAGTCCCGGGGCCCGGGCCCCGGGGCCAAGTCCGGGCCCCGTTCCAGGTCCGGGTCCGGGTCCGGGCACGGGTGGCCAGGTCCGAGTCCGGGGCCAACCAGGGCCCAGCTCGGGTCCGAGTCCGAGTCCGGGGGTCGGGGGTCGGGGGTCAAGGGTCGAAGGGGCGGGGCGGCATTCGGGTCCGGGCCGAAGTCCAGGCCCAGGTCCGGGTGGCCAGGCCCGAGTCCAGGGTCTCGGCCCGGAGCTGGGGTCCGGGTCTCCGGGCCAACCAGGGCCCAGTTCGGGGCCCAGTTCGGGTGCACGTCCGGGCCGCAGTCGGGGGTCGGGGGTCTGGTCCGGAGCCCGGGTCCGGGTCTCCGGGGCCCAACCAGGGCCCAGCTCGGGGCCGAGTCCGGGCCACAGTCCGGGGGTCGGGGGTCGGGGGTCGGGGGTCGGGGGTCAGGGTCGGGGGTCGAGGGGGCGGGGCCGCGCTCGGGTCCGGGCCGAAGTCCGGGGCGAGGTCCGGGGCCAGGCCCGGGTGGCCGGGTCCGGGTGGCCGGGTCCGGGTGGCCAGGCCCGAGTTCGGGGTCTGGTCCGGAGCCCGGGTCCGGGTCTCCGAGGCCAACCAGGGCCCAGCTCGAGGCCAGGTCCGAGTCCGGGGTCGAGGGTCGAGGGTGGAGGGTCGAGGGGGCGGGCCGCGCTCGGGTCCGGGCTCACGTGCGGGTCGGGGGCCGGGGCGGAGCCTCCACGTGGCGGAGCCGCATATCGGATACAGCGGGAAGGGGCGGGGTGGGGAAAGGCCACGTCCGGGGGTACCGCACGGGCCACGCGCTGTGCCTCGGTACGGCCGTGCCCCAAGCGCGGGCCGTAGGGACGGGGGTCGTGGGCGGTAGGCGCCCGGCGACGGGAAGGTCAGGCGGGGGAGAAGAGGTGGTCGCTGATCAGTCGGGCCGCGCCGGTGACCCCCGCGGCGGGGCCAAGTTCGCCCAGCACGATGGGGAGGTTGCCGGTGGCGAGCGGAAGGGACTGGCGGTAGACCTGGGTGCGGATGGCGGCGAGGAGCGTGTGGCCGAGGCCGGTGACGCCGCCGCCGATCACCACCAGGCCCGGGTTGAAGAAGCTGACGAGACCGGCGATGACCTGGCCGGTGCGCATGCCGCCCTCGCGGATGAGTTCGAGGGCGGCGGCGTCACCGGCCGAGGCCGCCGCCGCGACGTCGGTGGCGGCGAGGTGCCCCGCGGCCTCCAGCCGCGCGGCGAGTTCGGCGGAGCGGCCGTCGAGGGCGGCGGCCTCGGCGTCGCGGGCGAGAGCCGCGCCGCCGAAGTAGGCCTCCAGGCAGCCGTGGTTGCCGCAGGCGCAGGGGCGGCCGTCGGGCTCGGCCTGGATGTGCCCGATGTCGCCCGCGCTGCCGGTCGTACCGCGGTAGACATCACCGGCGACCACGATGCCGCAGCCGATACCGGTGCCGATCTTGACGCAGAGGAAGTCTTTGACGGAGCGGGCGACCCCGGCGTGCTGCTCCCCCATGGCCATGAGGTTCACGTCGTTGTCGACCATGACGGGGCAGCCCAGTTCCTGGCTGAGTGCCTCCCGTACGGGGAAGCCGTCCCAGCCCGGCATGATCGGTGGCGCGACGGGCACGCCCTCGGGGTACCGGACCGGGCCCGGCACTCCGATGCCCGCGCCGTCGAACCCCTCCGCGACGCCGGAGGCGCGGAGCTTGGCGGCCATGGCCAGGACCTGTTCGAACACCGCGACCGGGCCCTCGCGGACATCCATGGGCTGGGTGAGGTGGCCGAGAATCTCCAGTTCCGCGTTGGTCACCGCCACGTCGACGGACGTGGCGCCGATGTCGACGCCGAGCAGCCGCAGGGCGGGCGCGAGCCGTATGTTGTGCGAGCGGCGCCCGCCCCGTGAGGCGGCGAGCCCGTCGGCGACCACCAGTCCGGTCTCCAGCAGCCGGTCGATCTCGACGGCGAGCTTGGAACGCGACAGGTCGATCTGATCGCCCAGCTGGGCCCGGGAGTTGGGGCCGCCGTCGCGCAACAGGCGGAGCAGCCGGGCCTGGTGCGCGTTCGCGGGTCGTGCCGTCATGCGCCTCACGCCGCCCCTCCCGCCGTCATCGGCATGCACATGGTCGGGCTTTCACGGGGAACGTAGCAGCGGTTGTCGGGGGTGGGAAGAACTTGCGCCGCAATCCATGCGGACTTTCTCCTGCGGAAGGACAAACTTACGGGCAGCCAGGGGCGATTTTCCGTCAGTCGCCGTCGGCGCCACCCGCTAGCATGCCGATCATGGAAATAGCGAGCTACGCCACCCTCGTGGCCGTCATCGTGATCTACGGCGGCCTGGAAGCCCGCCTCAAGCGCATGGAGCGCCGGGCCGCCCGGCTGGAGCGCAAGGCGGACCTGATCCTCGAGCACCTGGGCGTGCGTCAGGAGGAGCCGGGCATGGAGCGGGTGACAGCGCTGCTGCGCGAGAACAAGAAGATCCAGGCCATCAAGGAGTACCGCGAGATCACGGACGCCGATCTCAAGGAGGCCAAGGAGGCGGTCGACCGCATGGACGGCACCCGCGGCTGAAGCCCGGGCGCCACGCGGAGGGCGCGGTCAGTCCCTCGGGCGCTCGTGGTAGCTGCGGCGCGTGTGCTCGGTGTGGGCGCGCATGATCTCCGTGGCGCGCCGCTCGTCGCGCGCGGCGATGGCGGCGATCAGGTCACGGTGCTCGATCCAGGACTGCTTGCCGCGCTGCCGGGCCACCGGGGTGTAGTACCAGCGGACCCGGCGGTGCACCTGGGCGGCCAGGTCCGCCAGCACCGCGTTCCCGGCGAGCGCCATCACCGTGGCGTGGAATTCAGCGTTCGCGGCCACGGCGCCGTCCACGTCGTCGGCCAGGACCGCCCGTTCACCGGTGGCGCACACCTCCTCCAGCGCCGCGATCCCCTCCGGTCCCGCGCCCACGGCGGCCAGCCGCGCGGCCTCGGCCTCCAGCAGGGTGCGGACGGTGAGGAGCTGATCGGCCTCCTCCTCCGTGGGCTCGTGGACGAACGCGCCCTGCGCCGGGCGCAGATCGACCCACCCCTCGGTGTTGAGCCGCTGCAGCGCCTCGCGCACCGGCTGCCGGGAAACCCCGAGCTGGCCCGCCAGTTCGCTCTCGACGAGGTGCTGGCCGGGGCGGAGGGCGCGGGTGGTGATCAGCTCGAGCAGGGCCTCGTAGACGCGCTCGCGCAGCGGCCCGGGCCGCTCCAGCCTCGGCACCGCGCCCTGCGGCAGTCCCTTGGACAGCATCGCGCCCCCTGTGGATCGGTGTCGGCCGGGTTCCCGGATTGGCTATTGTCTACAGTTTACGCACACCGTGGGCTACGGTCTTCACAACCGCGTGCGGGACAATGAGACGTCCCAGCACGTACGGAAACCACGCACAGAACCGGGACTGATCGACATGGGACGGGTCACTGAGCGACGCCGCGTCATCCGCGTCCGCGACGGGGTGGTCGGCACCCGCCCGGACACTCTGGTGGCCGAGGAGCCGCTGGAGATCCGGCTGAACGGCCGGCCACTGGCGATCACCATGCGCACACCGGGCGACGACTTCGCGCTGGCCGCCGGATTCCTGGTGAGCGAGGGAGTGCTCGGCAGCGCGGACGAACTGGCGAACATCGTCTACTGCGCGGGCGCCACCGAGGACGGCTCCAACACCTACAACGTGGTGGACGTGAAGCTCGCGCCGGGCGTCCCCGTCCCCGACATCACCCTCGAGCGCAACGTCTACACGACCTCGTCGTGCGGTCTGTGCGGCAAGGCCAGCCTGGACGCCGTCCGTACGACGGCGCGCTGGCGGCTGGACGAGCCGGCCGATGAGTACACCCCGGTCCGTATCACCCCGGAGACCCTGACCGACCTGCCCGAGCGGCTGCGCGCCGCCCAGCGGGTCTTCGACCGCACCGGCGGGCTGCACGCGGCGGCGCTGTTCACGCCGGAGGGCGAGCTGCTGGACATACGGGAGGACGTGGGGCGCCACAACGCGGTGGACAAGCTGGTCGGGCGGGCCGTCCAGCAGGGGTCGCTGCCGCTGTCCGGGGCCGTGCTGCTGGTGTCCGGCCGGGCCTCGTTCGAGCTGGCGCAGAAGGCGGTCATGGCGGGGATCCCGGTGCTGGCCGCGGTCTCGGCGCCGTCCTCGCTGGCCGTGGACCTGGCGAACGAGGCGGGGCTCACGCTGGTCGGCTTCCTGCGCGGCACGTCGATGAACGTGTACGCGGGCGAGCACCGGCTCGCCCTGCCGACGGCGGTCGGCGGGGCCTGACGGCCCGGCCGAGGCAGCGCTGACACCACCCCGGCGCCGACAGCCGGCTCCCCCCTACAGGTGGTGCGGGCACCACCCGGGCAGGGGGTCGCCACCATGTGGTCGCGGCCCCCTCGCCCCGGCAGGCTGGGGGGATATGAACCGACGCATCAGGCCGGCCCGTTTACGCCTCGCCGCCGTCGCCACGGCGGCCGCCGCCCTCCTCATCGGCGTCACCGCCGTCCTGGCGGCCACGGCCGATCACCACACCCCACGCGCCGCGCCCACCGCCACCGCCCCCTCCCCCGCCCCGCTCACCTCGACACAGCTGAACCAGCGGGTGACCCGGGTACTCAAGGAGGCCCGGTACACCGGCATCACCGTGGAGGTGCGGGACGGCCGCCGCCGGACCCACGCCCGCGCCGGCGAGGAAGAACTGCACACCGGCCGCCCCATGCCCTACGGGGCGAACTACCGGGCCGCCAGCGTCACCAAGACGTTCGTGGCCACCGTGATGCTGCAACTGGCCGCCGAGAAGCGGCTGTCGCTGAGCGATCCGGTGGAGAAGTGGCTGCCGGGCGTGGTGCGCGGCAAGGGTAACGACGGCCGCCGGATCACCATCCGGAACCTGCTGCAGCACACCAGCGGGATCTACCGCTACGACACCACGGAGGACACCGGAAGCACGGCCGCCGCCTTCGAGAAGAGCCGGTACCGCCACTTCGGCCCCGAGGACATCGTCGCCGGGGCGATGAAGCACCGGCCCGACTTCCCGCCCGCCGCCGAGGACGACCCGCGTCCGCGGTGGAACTACTCCAACCCCGGCTATGTCCTCGCCGGGATGATCATCCAGAAGGCCACCGGGCGGCCGTGGTCCGCGGAGGTGCGCGACCGGATCGTCCGCCCGCTGGGCCTGACCGGCACCTACGACCCCGGGGACGATCCGCGGGTGCGCGGCCCGCACGCGCATACGTACCACCGCTTCCCCGGCTCCACGACGTGGACCGACACCACCGCCCGCAATGTGGCCTCGGCGGGCTCCGCGGGCGCCCTGATCAGCACCGACCGCGATCTGGACCGGTTCCTCACCGCGCTGCTGGGCGGGCGGCTGCTGCCACCGGCGCAGCTCGCCGCGATGCGCCGTACCGTCCCCGTCAGCGCGGAGTACCAGAAGGCCTTCCCCGGGATGCGCTACGGCCTCGGTCTGGACCGGCAGCCGCTGAGCTGCGGCGGCTACCGCTGGGGGCACGGCGGCGACCTCGACGGCGGCACGATCAGGACGGCCGTGGCCCCGGACGGGCGACGCTCGGTCGTGGTCATGACCACGGGCACGACGTACGACGCCAAACGGCTCCTGACGGGCGAGCGGGCCGTTCAGTCGCTGCTCGACGACGTGATGTGCGGACGGAAACCCTGACGGAGCGCTGACGGAAACCCTGACGGAAGCTCTCACGCGGCCTGCGACGGCGCGGGCGGCCGGCTACTCCCCCCGGCACGGCTCGTCCGGCTCGGCCACCCGCCGCAGCAGCGCCACCAGTTGATCGCGCTCCGCAGCGCTCAGCCCCGCCGTCAGCTCGTCGTTCGCCTCGTCGCCCAGCCGCCGCGTACGCGCCAGCCGCCGCTCACCCTCCTCCGACATCGCGATCGCGTTCTTCCGGCGGTCGCGCGGATCGGGGCTGCGGGTGACGAGCCCTTCGCCCTCCAGGTCGCCGACGATCCCCACCATGTCCTTGGGGTCGATGCCCAGGCTGCGCCCCAACTCGGCCTGCGATACGGGCCCCAGCTCCGCGACGGCGGACAGCACCGCGTGATGCATCATCCGCATCCCCTCCCGGGCCAGCGCCTCCGCCACCAGGCGGTGCCCGCGCGCGGCGGCGCGGCCGAGGAGCCAGCTGGGCAGGGAGCGGATGCGGGCGGGGGCGAACGGGGTCTCGGGCATGGCCTCAGCGTACCCGGCACATCGTTGGGGCACCCAACGTTGGCAACCCCAACGATTCCCGCTACCGTTGGGCCGCCCAATGAATTCAGCCGCACTCCGGGAGGCCCCATGCGTCGCGTCCGTTTTCCTGCCCACGGCGGCCCGGACGTCCTCCGCCTGGAAGAGGCCGACCCGCCCACGCCCGCCCTCGGTGAGCTGCTGATCCGTACCGAGGCGATCGGCGTGAGCCTGCCCGGGGTCCGCCGCGTCCGGGACACCGGCACCCCGCTCCCCGGGACCTTCGGCGGCGAGGTCGCGGGCCGGGTGGCCGGGCTCGGCGACGGCGTGACCGGCTTCGCCGTCGGCGACCGGGTCACCGCGATCTCGTTCTCCGACTCCTACGCCGACCTCACCACCGCCCCCGTCGTCACCGCCTCGCCCATCCCGGACGGCGTGACGGCCGTGGAGGCGGTCGCCCTCGTGCGCGGCGGCCATGTTGCCCTCGCCGCCCTCGCGGCGGCCGCAGCGTCCCCCGCCGAATCCCTGCTGATCACGGGCGCCGCGAGTGGCGTCGGCCATCTGGCGGTCCAGCTGGCCCGCATTCAGGGGGTGCGCCGGGTCGTCGCGGCCGCCGGCTCCCCGGCGAAGGCCGCGTTCCTGCGCGGCCTCGGCGCGGACGAGGTGGTGGCGTACGGGGACGCGTCCTGGGGCGAGCCGGTCGACACGGTGCTCGACGGCGTCGGCGGCGACCTCCTCCCCCGCGCCCTCGCGGCCCTCGCCCCCGCCGGCCGGCTGATCTTCTTCAACTCCGGCGGTGGCACCGTCCCCGCGCACGCCCTGCTGTCCGGCGCGAAGACCATCACCGGCCTGACCATGGCTCACTTCTCGCAGACGCGACCCGAGTTGTACGCACGGCATTGCGCGGAGCTGTGGCGGCTCCTCGCCGAGGGCCGTCTGCGCCCCGCCGTGCACGCCGAACTGCCGCTCGACCAGGCGCCGAAGGCCCACGACATCGTCGAGTCCCGCACCAACCAGGGAAAGGTCGTCCTCATCCCGTGACGCACGGTCCTTGTTTCACCGGGTCACAAAGCGGGACACTTCTGCGACAGTCTCCATGAGACATGGGATGTCGTGATGTCTTCATGGCTTGATGTCTTGATGCTTCTGATGTCCACATGGCTCTGAAGGGCAGGTCGTGACCATGGCGTCAGATCCCCGCAATCGCCCCCGAACCAGACGTCGGCGGCGCCGCGCCTCGGTGCTCCTCGCCGCCGCGGCGCTGGCCCTGACCTCACTTCCGGCATGGGCCGCGGACACGGACGACACCGTGTCCGCGGCCCGTACCGTTTCCGGCTCCGCCGGCTCCGCCCCGGACTTCGACCAGCGGACCCTCTTCAAGTCCGGCCAGGACGCGGGCTACTTCTGCTTCCGGATCCCCGCGATCGTCACCTCCAGGGACGGCACCCTGCTCGCCTTCGCCGAGGGCCGCAAGGACAACTGCGGCGACGCCGGGGACATCGACCTGGTGCTCAAGCGCTCCACCGACGGGGGCCGCACCTGGGGCCCGTTACAGGTGATCAACGAGGGCGGCGGCGACACCCACGGCAACCCGGCGCCCGTCGTGGACACGCGCACCGGCCGCATCCTGCTGGCCAGCACGTACAACACCGGCCGCGACGATTCCCAGAGCTGCGACGTGCCGTGTGACCGCACCCCGCACCTGCAGTACAGCGACGACGACGGCGCCACCTGGTCCGCCCCGCGCGATCTGAGCCCCACCCTGCTGCCGCCGACGTGGAACTCCTGGTACGCCACCGGCCCGGTGCACGGCATCCAGCTCAAGCACGGGCGGCACAAGGGGCGGCTGCTCTTCACCGTCAACACCGAGAGCCACGACGGCACCCGCATCACCGCCAACCACGCGGCGCTCGCCTACAGCGACGACGGCGGCAGGCGCTGGAAGATCGGCGCGGTGGACTCGTACCCGATAGCGCAGGACGGGACGTTCCGCCAGAAGCCCTCGGAGATGACGCTGGTGGAGCGGGCCGACGGCTCGGTCTATGTCAACGGGCGCGAACAGGACGGCACCGACCTCGGCCACCGCGACTACGCCCTCAGCCGCGACGGCGGCGAGAGCTTCGCCGCGCCCTTCCGCACCATCCCCGACCTGTCCACGCCGATGGTGCAGGGCTCGGTCCTCCGGCTGCGCGCCCCGGGCCGCGACGGCCCCGGGCGGCTGCTGTTCTCGGCGCCCGCCGACCCCGACCGGCGCCGCACCATGATGATCCGCTCCTCCTGGGACGAGGCCCGCAGCTGGGAGGGCACCGACCGCGGCAAGGTGGTCACCACCGACTGGTCCGGCTACTCCGACATGGCCCTCATCGCGCCCGGCACGGTCGGGCTGATGTACGAGGGCGGCGCGGTGGACGCCCGCGACGAGATCCGCTTCGCCCGCTTCACCGAGGACTGGCTGGGCCCGCGCGCCGCCCCGTCGCCGGTCACGGACGACCGCGCGCCCCGGGCCCGCCCCGCGACCGTCCTCGGCGGCGCCACCGGGACCGACGGCCGCTTCGGCGGAGCGCTCGCCTTCGACGGTACGGACGACGCCGTACGCCTCCCGTACCGCCCGTCGCTGCCGCTCGGCACCCGTGACTTCACCATCAGCCTGTGGTTCCGCTACTCCGCCGCCTCCGGGCAGCACCCGTTCCTCTGGATGGGCGGCATCGGCGGCAAACAGGCCCAGGTCTGGGTGCGCGGCGAACCGTCCTCGAACCGCGTCCGCGCCCTGATGACCACCGTCAACGGCCCGGCCACCTACACCTCGGCCTCGGTCGCCACCACCACCGCCCACAACGACGGCGCATGGCACCACCTGGCCCTCACCCGCGCCGACGGCCACCTCACCCTCACGGTGGACGGCACCGATCCGGCCTCCGCACCCGACGCGCCCGGCACCATCAGCCGCTCCTCCCCCTTCGCCCTCCACCTCGGCGAGGCGGTCGACGGCCGCTCCCGGATGACGGGCGCCCTGGACGAGGTACGCGTCTACGGCCGGGCGCTGACCGACACCGAACTGCGCCGGATCCGCGAGTCCAACGCCCCGGTCGACGGGAAGTCCGCCACCGCCCACCTCCCCCTGGACCACGTCCGGTCATCCCGCTGACGCCTCGCTCGCGGCGCGGGCGGCGTGTGCCTCACGCCGCCCGCGCCGCCAGGCGAGCGCCAGTCCGGCCGCGGAGATCAGCGCGGGGACGGCCAGCATCACGGTCAGGTTCTCGACCCAGCCCGCGTTCAGCCGCGAGGTGCTCCCGCTGTGGGTCATGCACGTGGCCTGCGGCGGGAACAGGCCGTACTCCAGCGTCTTCGGCGGGTATTCGCCCCATTCCCCGCCCGCCGAACAGGCCGAGGACGGGCCGGTGAGCAGCGGCCAGGCCGCCAGGCCGTACACCAGGGCGAAGACGGAGCCGGTGACGAAGAAGGCCGTCCCCGTGCGGCGCAGCCGCTCCCCGCGGGAGATCTGCAGACCGGTTCCGGCGGGCAGTTCGACGCATTCGGCCAGCAGTGCCAGCAGCACGCAGAGCGCGAGCCCCGCGAAGGCGCACCAGATCACCGCGCCCAGCACCCCGGTGCCGCCCGCGGAGACCTCTCCCCCGTCGTACTCGCAGATGATGGCCGGGGGAAACGCCTGGTGCCGGATGTCGCCCAGCCACCCGGGGCCCTCCACCATTCCCTGGCTGCACCGCTCGTCGAACTCGATGGCGTCCACCCAGGCCACCACGAAGGAGAGGAACAGGAGGAGGGACGACACACCGGCCCCGGCCCACAGGCGCTCCGTACGAAAGGCCCCATGGGTAAGAGTGTTCGACATGTGCGGAGATTAGCGGAGCTGCCGGAAGAATCGCTCAGCGGACGGCGGCAGCGGGCTCCGGAGTCTCCGGGGTCTTTGACGCCACGGGCTCCGGGGCGGGTTCGGGGGCCCGGTCCGCGAAGCGGCGGGCCAGGACGGCGCAGACCATCAGCTGCATCTGGTGGAAGAGCATCAGCGGCAGGACGGCCAGGCTCGCCTGGGCGCCGAAGAGGACGCTGGCCATGGGCAGCCCCGCGGCCAGGCTCTTCTTGGAGCCCGCGAAGGTGATCGTGATGCGGTCCTCCCGGCGGAAGCCCAGCTTCCGGGAACCGTACGTGGTCAGCGTGAGCATGAGCGCGAGCAGCACCGCCTCCACCGCGAGCAGGACCGCCAGCCGGGCGGGGGTGATCTGGTGCCAGATGCCCCGGGTCATGCCCTCGCTGAAGGCCGCGTAGACGACGAGCAGGACCGAGCCCCGGTCGACCAGGCGCAGGACCGCGCGGTGGCGGGAGATGAAGCCGCCGATCCAGCGGCGCAGGAGCTGACCGGCCAGGAAGGGGGCCAGCAGCTGGAGCGCGATCTGGATCATCGAGTCGGCGGAGAACCCGCCGCCGCTGCCGCCGAGGAGCAGCGCGGCCAGGACCGGGGTGACGACGATGCCGATCAGACTGGAGAAGGAGCCCGCGCAGATCGCGGCGGCGACGTTGCCCCGGGCGAGCGAGGTGAAGGCGATCGAGGACTGGACCGTGGAGGGCACCAGGCACAGGAAGAGGAGACCGGTGTAGAGGGGCTGGGTGAGGACGTACGGGACGAGCCCGCGGGCCGCCAGGCCCAGCGCCGGAAAGATCACGAAGGTACAGGCCAGCACGGTCAGGTGGAGGCGCCAGTGACGCACCCCGTCCAGCGCCTCACGGGTGGAGAGCCGGGCGCCGTAGAGGAAGAAGAGGAAGGCGACGGCGACCGTGGTGGCCCCGTCCGTCACGGTGGCGGCCCGGCCGCTGACCGGGAGCAGCGCGGCGAGGGCGACGGTGCCGACCAGGCCGAGGATGAAGCCGTCCAGGGGCAGCCAGGAGGGGAGCGTGATCGTGCGACGGAGCAGGTGGCGCGGGCGGAGCATGAACTCTCTTTCTCGGTCTTGCGTGACGTACGAACGGGCCCGGACGGGGCCCTCTCCAGCCTGCCCGCGATCGACCCCATCGGGAATCCCGCATACCGCACTGACTGCTATCGCGTTCCGTGATGGCCGTGCCTACAGTGGAGGGCGTGTTCGATCCCGCCCAGCTGCGTACGTTCCTCGCGGTCGCCCAGACCCTGAGCTTCACCCAGGCCGCCCACCGCCTCGGGGTGCGCCAGTCCACCGTGAGCCAGCACGTCCGCAGGCTGGAGGAGGCGGCCGGGCGGCAGCTGTTCAGCCGGGACACCCACGGGGTGGAGCTGACCGAGGACGGCGAGGCGATGCTCGGGTTCGCGCGCTCGATCCTGGAGGCGAACGAGCGGGCGGCGAGCTGGTTCCGGGGTACCCGGCTGCGCGGGCGGCTGCGGTTCGGGGCGTCGGAGGACTTCGTGGTGACCCGGCTGCCGGAGATCCTGAAGGGGTTCCGCCGCGATCATCCCGAGGTGGATCTGGAGCTGACGGTCGAGCTGTCGGGCACCCTGCACCAGCGGCTGGAGGCGGGGAAGCTGGATCTGGTGCTGGCCAAGCGGTCGGAGGAGCGGCCTCAGGGGCAGCTGGTGTGGCGGGACCGGCTGGTGTGGATCGGCGCGGAGGGGCTGCGGCTGGAGCCCGGCCGCCCGCTGCCGCTGATCGTCTTCCCGCCGCCCGGGCTGACCCGGGCCCGGGCGCTGGACGTACTGGAGCGGCACGGCCGGGCGTGGCGGATCGCGTGCACGAGCGGCAGCCTCAACGGGCTGGTGGCGGCGGCGCGTGCGGGGCTCGGGGTGATGGCGCACACCGATGGCCTGATCCCGCCGGGTCTGGTGCCGGTTCCGGAGCGGGCCGGGCTGCCGGAGCTGGGGCCGGTGGACTTCGTCCTGCTGTACGGGGAGCGGCAGCGGGACACCGCGACCCGCGCGGCGGCGGAGCGGCTGGCGGAAGCGATCCTCGCCGGGCCCGTGCCGTGACCTGTTGCGTGACCGGCGTCATAGCGTGTGCCGTGATCGGAGAGATTCCGTGCAGAAAGTCGTCACATATCAGCCACACATGCGGCGCATAGGGGCAGACTGCGCACAAACCGGCCACCGCCGTGACCGTTTGACACCCTTTCACCTCACTGGCGAGCGCACATTCCGACCATTCTCCGACGAAACACCTCTCCCGCCCGGGGGCCGGGATCGGGTACGGTCGCGGCGCTGTGCGGAGCGGCTTCAAGGAGCAGGTATTGCGCGAGTTCACCGTCCCCCCGATGGCGTCGGCGCCCCAGGCCGGAGGACTGGCGGATGTCGTCTTCGAGCATGCGGAATCCGATCCTCATCGGGTGGCGCTGGCCCGCAAGACGCCTGACGGCCGCTGGGTGGACGTGACCTCGGCCCAGTTCAGGGACGAGGTGGTGGCACTCGCCAAGGGGCTGCTGGCCCAGGGCGTCCGGTTCGGCGACCGGGTCGGCATCATGTGTCCCACCCGCTACGAGTGGACGCTCTTCGACTTCGCGCTGTGGACCGTGGGCGCGCAGAGCGTGCCGCTGTATCCGACCTCCTCCGCCGAGCAGGTCTTCTGGATGCTGCACGACGCGTCGGTCACGGCGTGCGTGGTCGAGCACGAGGACCACGCCATGACGGTCGGCTCGGTGATCGGCCGGCTGCCGTACCTCAAGCGGCTGTGGCAGCTGGACGCCGGGGCGCTGGAGCAGCTGCTCGGCGACGGCGAGTCCATCGACGACGACCTGGTCGACCGGCACCGGCTGGCGATGACCCCGGAGCAGACCGCGACCATCATCTACACCTCGGGAACCACCGGCCGCCCCAAGGGCTGTGTGATCAGCCATGCCAATCTGATGGCCGAGTGCGACAACATCGTCGAGCGGTACGAGGACGCCTTCCACTCCAAGCGCGGCGACGAGGCGGCCACCCTGCTCTTCCTCCCCCTCGCGCATGTCTTCGGACGGATGGTGGAGGTGGCCGCGATCCGCGGCCGGGTCAAGCTGGGCCACCAGCCGAAGCTCGCGGCGTCCGCGCTCCTGCCCGACCTGCAGTCCTTCAAGCCGACCTTCATCCTCGCCGTGCCCTACATCTTCGAGAAGGTGTTCTCGGCGGCGCGCCGCCGGGCGGAGGCGGAGGGCAGGTCGGGGCCGTTCGAGAGGGCGGTCGACATCGCGGTGCGGTACGCGGAGGCGGTGGAGGAGAAGGCGTTCGGCCTGGGCACGGGCCCCAGCGCCTCGCTGCGCATGCAGCACCAGTTCTTCGACAAGCTCGTGTACAGCAAGGTGCGCGGCGCGATGGGCGGCAGGGTCCGGCACGGGATGTCGGGCGGCTCGGCCATGGAGCGGCGGCTCGGGCTGTTCTTCCGGGGCGCGGGCGTCACCATCTACGAGGGGTACGGACTCACCGAGTCGACCGCGGCCGCCGCCGCCAACCCGCCCGAGCGCACCCGGTACGGCACGGTCGGCCGGCCGATCCCCGGCACCACCGTCCACATCGCCGACGACGGCGAGATCTGGCTGCGCGGCGGCCAGATCTTCAACGGCTACCTCGGCGATCCGAAGGCGACCGACGCCGTGCTGCGCGACGGCTGGCTGGCCACCGGCGACCTGGGCACGCTGGACGACGACGGCTATCTGACGGTCACCGGACGGAAGAAGGAGATCCTGGTGACCTCCAGCGGCAAGACCGTCTCCCCGGGCGGGCTGGAGGAGCGGGTGCGGGCGCATCCGCTGGTGGCCCAGTGCATCGTGGTCGGCGACGACCGCCCGTACGTCGCGGCGCTGGTCACCCTGGACCCGGAGGCCGTCTCGCACTGGCTGACGATGCGCGGCAAACCGTCGATGGCGGCGAACGAGCTGGTCCGGGACCCGGATCTGGAGACCGAGATCCGGCGCGCGGTGGTCGCGGCGAACACCACCGTCTCGCAGGCCGAGTCGATTCGTACGTTCCGCATACTTGCCGCCCAGTTCACGGAGGAGCATGGTCTCCTGACACCGTCCCTGAAGCTGAAGCGCAAGGCGATCGAACAGGCGTACGCCGTCGAGGTCGAGGCGCTGTACAACGCCTAGGCGCATACGGGACGGGCGCACTCCCTGGGAACCACCGAGCCGCGAAGGGGGCACGAAATGATCGACGTCATTCTCCCCGCACTTCCCGAGCGCGAACTGACGCTGGTCTCCGAGGAAACTCCCCAGTCCCCGGCGCTGACCGGACACCTCACCCTGGGCGGACCGGTGTCCGTCCCGGTCACGTCCGAGCTGGTCGCCGGGGACCCCGAACTGCCGGCCTTCCTGGAGGCCGAGACGCACACCGTCGTCTACCACCTGCTGCACTGTGCGGTCACCTGCGCCCAGGACGCGCCGGAACCCGCTCTGCACACGATCAACCTCGATCTGACCCTGTCGGCGGACATCAAGGGGCCCCCGGCCTCCGGGCCGATCGCCTGGTCCATGGCCCCGCGTCAGCTCACCGGGACCGCCGACCCGTCCGCACCGGTCCGCCTCGGGCCCCGGCTGGGGCTCCGGGACGACCACCACGCGCCACCGGCCGGCGAGCGGGTCTGCGTGGAGGCGCGGCGGGAGCTGCGCTCCGACCCCGGCTGGGAGATCCGCCGCACCGGCACGGTCCCCATCGGGGGTACATACCGGCTGGTCATGGTGGTGCGGGCGCCGCGCGGTACGGTGACCTGGGCGGCGGTCGCGGTGGGCGCGACGGTACGCGAGGGACACACCCCGCACCGCTATCGCGCGGAGATCGCGCATCCGGTGCGGCTCGCGGATCGGGAATGCGTGCCTCCGGTTGACCGTTGATCCGAAGAGTACGTATCCGATAGCGACGTAAGGATCGACTGCTCGTGAGCAAGGTCCCCTTCATCACCCTCAACAACGGCGTTCGGATCCCCCAGCTCGGTTTCGGCGTCTGGCAGATCCCCGACGACGAGGCACAGGTCGCGGTGCGCAACGCGCTGGACGCCGGATACCGGCACATCGACACCGCGGCCATATACGGCAACGAGGAGGGCACGGGGAAGGCGCTCGCCGCGTCGGGCATCGCGCGCGACGAGCTGTTCGTCACCACCAAGCTCTGGAACTCCGAGCAGGGCTACGACTCGACGCTCCGCGCCTTCGACACCTCGCTGACCAAGCTCGGCCTGGAGTACGTGGACCTCTACCTGATCCACTGGCCGCTGCCCGAGGTCGACAAGTACCTGGACACCTGGAAGGCGTTCGAGAAGATCTACGCCGACGGCCGCGCCAAGGCCATCGGGCTGTCCAACTTCCACCCCGCCCACACCCAGCGCCTGCTCTCCGAGTCCTCGGTCACCCCGGTGATCGACCAGGTCGAGCTGCACCCGCAGCTCCAGCAGTCCGAGCTGCGTTCCTTCAACTCCCGCCATGACATAGCCACCGAGGCCTGGTCCCCGCTGGGCCAGGGCAAGGGGCTGCTGGAGGAGCCGAAGCTCGTCGAGATCGCCGCGAAGCACGGGAAGAGCCCGGCGCAGGTCGTGCTGCGCTGGCACCTCGACCTGGGGAACGTGGTGATCCCGAAGTCCGTGACGCCGTCCCGGATCAAGGAGAACATCGACGTCTTCGACTTCGAGCTGGACTCCGACGACCTGTCCGCGATCGGCGCCCTGGACTCGGGCAACCGTCTGGGCCCGAACCCGGACACCTTCAACCTGACCGACGCCTGATCCCAGGCGGGTCCCGCACCGCCCCGTCGCGCACCGCGCGGCGGGGCGGTGTCATGCCCGCGCCCGCCGAGCGGTCCCCTGGCACCGCAATTACGCTTGGCGCTCAGTAAGACACGCAGCGTGATTCGCGACAGGAGAACGCACTATGCGCCGCAGACGTCGTCATGGTCTTGAGCTCGCCACGGGCTGCACCGTCGCCCTAGCCGCCTTGTTCCTCGCCGGCACGGGCATACCCGCCGCCGCGAACCCGTCCCCGCCGCCCGGTTCCCACCGGGACGTCCCGCCCGAGGTGCTCGCCGCCATGCAACGCGACCTGGGCCTGACGGCCGAGGAGGCGCGGACCCGCATAGCGAACGAATACAAGGCCGGCCAGGCCGAACCCGGCCTGCGCAAGAACCTCGGCAGCGCCTACGCGGGCAGCTGGGTCAGCGGGAACACCGCCGAGCTGACCGTCGGCACCACCGACCAGGCCCAGAGCGGCGCCATCAGCGCCGCCGGCGCCAAGGCCGCCGTCGTCGGCCACAGCCTCGAACAACTCGACGCCGCGAAGGACGCGCTGGACCGGACGGCCGAGGAACACCCCCCGTCCGCCGCCACCGCCTCCCTGTGGTACGTGGACGTGAAGAGCAACAGCGTGGTCGTCCAGTCGGCGCAGCCCGCCGCGGCCCAGCGGTTCATCGACGCCGGCGGCGTCGACCGCGGCCTGGTGCGGATCGTGGAGTCGGCCGAGCGCCCGGCTCCCCTCTATGACCTGCGGGGCGGCGAGGCGTACTACATCAACGCCACCGCCCGCTGCTCCATCGGCTTCTCCGTCACCCAGGGCACCCAGGCCGGTTTCGTCACCGCCGGGCACTGCGGCGACCAGGGCGACACCACCGCCGGCTTCAACCGGGTCGCGCAGGGCACCTTCCAGGGTTCGGTCTTCCCCAGCAGCGACTACGCGTGGGTGGCCACCAACGCCGACTGGACGCCCACGCCCCTGGTGATCGGCCCCGGCTCCACCACCGTCACGGTCACCGGCTCCCAGGAGGCGCCGGTCGGCTCGTCCGTCTGCCGCTCGGGGTCGACCACCGGCTGGCACTGCGGCACGATCCAGCAGCACGACACCAGCGTGGTCTACCCCGAGGGCACCATTCGCGGCGTGACCCGCACCAATGTGTGCGCCGAGCCCGGCGACTCGGGCGGCTCGTTCGTCTCCGGCACCGAGGCGCAGGGCGTCCTCTCCGGCGGCTCCGGCAACTGCACCGTCGGCGGTACGACGTACTACCAGCCGGTGAACCCGATCCTCAGCGCCTACGGGCTCACCCTCACCACCGGCTGACGCCTCCCCTCACTCCGCCCGGGCCGCCACGTGGATCGTGTGCGCGGTCAGCAGGAAGACATCCGGCCGCCGCGCGATCCCGGCCTCGTCGTCCGGGTCGAGCAGCCGGTCCAGCGCGGCGAGGTCGCCGCCGTCGAGACGGTCGGCGGCGCCCTCGCGCCAACGGGCCAGCTCGGTCCGCAGGAACTCGCGTGCCGCCGCGTCCAGCGGCGCGGGCAGGTCGAGCAGGAAGCTGCGGCTGGCGGCGCCGGTCAGACCGGCCTCCGTGAGCAGCCCCGGCCAGTGCTCGACGGTCTCCGTCGCGCCCGGCAGCTCCGCCCGCATCTCGGCGAACCGCTCAGCCTGGACGGCGTCGAGCCGGGCCAGCAGATCGGGGCGGCCGAGGCCCGCGTCCCGCGGCAGGAAGCGGGGCGGCAGCCCGCCCTCCCCGACCGCCAGCAGCCCGCCGGGACGCAGCACGGCGGCGAGCCTGCGCAGCGCCTCGAGCTGATCACCCACATGGTGCACGGCCCGGGTCGACCAGATGAGATCCGCGGCGCCGATCGTGGCCGGGTCCAGACCGTCCGGCATCTCGACGGTCAGCGTGGTGACGCGGTCGGCGAGCCCGAGCCGGGCGGCGCGCTCCCGGGCCCGCTCCAGCAGGGCGGGCGTACCGTCCACGGCGACGACCTCGGCGTCCGGGAAGGCCCGGGCGAGCAGACACGTCACCACGCCGGGGCCGCTGCCCACGTCGAGGACGCGGCGTACGGGGACGCCGGCCGCGGCGAACCGCTCGCGCAGCCAGGCGGCGGCCTGTTCGTAGATCGGGGCGTGCACTTCGGCACCCCGTTCGAGGACCGGGGCGAACTCCTCCCAGTCGGGCTGGTGGCCGTGGTCGCGTGCGTGCTTGTGCCCGTGGTCGTGTGCGTTCATGGCCGTGAGCCTGCCCGCATCGCGGCCGTACCGCCAAATTCCCTTGCCGGATCGGCAAATTCGCCGGTCTCCGCGCTTTGTTGACCAATCCGCACCCGTCCGGGCGACGAATGAGATACGACACCTGCGTGGTGTCGTACAGCTCATCCGGAAGGACGGCCAGTGAGAGAGCCCGTGTTCATCGGTGGACCGGCCCCCAGGGGCCCGGACCTCGAGGAGTTGCTCGGATTGGTGGCGCGGGGGGACCAGAACGCCTTCGCGGCGCTCTACGACGCCGTGAGCGGGTCCGTCCTCGGTCTGACGCGCAGCCTGCTGCGGGACCCCGCCCAGGCGGAGGAGGTCACCCAGGAGGTCCTGGTCGAGGTGTGGCGGACCGCGGCCCGGTTCGAGCCCGCCCGGGGCAGCGCCATGGCGTGGATCATGACGCTCGCCCACCGGCGCGCCGTGGACCGCGTACGGTCCGCGCAGTCCGCCTCGGACCGCGAGGAGCGCGCCGCGCTGCTGAACCGCACCCCGGCCTTCGACGAGGTGACGGAGCAGGTGGAGGCCAGGCTGGAGCGTGAGCAGGTGCGCCGCTGCCTGCAGACGCTCACCGAACTACAGCGTCAGTCCGTGACGCTCGCCTACTACCGTGGCCGGACCTACCGCGAGGTGGCGGAGCTGCTGCAGCTGCCGCTCGGCACGGTGAAGACCAGACTCCGGGACGGACTCATCCGGCTTCGCGACTGCATGGGGGTCGGGGCATGACCAGAGCGGACCGAGCGGATCTGCACACGCTGACCGGCGCCTACGCGGTGTACGCCCTCTCCGGGCGGGAACTGCTGGCCTTCGAGCGGCATCTGGCCGACTGCGAGGCATGCGCCCAGGAGGTACGGGAGCTGCGGGCCACCGCCGCCAAGCTCGGCATGGCCACCTCGCTGACGCCGTCGCCGGTGCTCAAGGACGATGTGATGCGGCGGATCGCCACGGTCCGCCAGGACCCGCCGCGGGTGGCGAGGAGCGAACCGGAGTTCTCCGGCGGCGGCGCGCCCCGGCGTCCCGCGCGCGGCCGCTGGCAGAACTTCGCGCTGGCGGCCTGTCTCGCCGGGGCGGTGGCGCTCGGCGGCGTCGCCGTCTGGCAGAACCAGCAGGCGTCCGACGCGCGCGATACGGCCCGCCGCTCCGAGGAGCAGGTGGCGCGGGTGGAGGCGGTGGCCGAGGTGCTGGCCGCCCCGGACGCCCACAGCCGCAACGCCAAGCTGACCAACGGCGCCACCGGCACGGTCGTGGTCTCGCACGCCCTGGACAAGGCCGCCTTCCTCGCCTCCGGCCTGCCGAAGCCGCCCGATGGGCGGGTGTACCAGCTGTGGTTCAGCGACGGCGGCACGATGCGGTCGGCCGGGCTCATGGACACCGCCGACACCGGCACCGGCGGCGGCACGGCCGCCCTGCTGAGCGGTGCGGTCGGCAAGGCGTCCGGCGTGGGGCTGACGGTCGAGCCCGCCGGGGGCTCCAGGGCGCCGACCACCGACCCGATCGGGCTGATGTCGCTCCCGGCGGGGTGAGGGCGCCCGGTGTAAGGGAGAGGAGTGACCACACCCAGTACCTCGATCGCCGTCTTCACCTCCGACCTGCGGCTGCGCGACAACCCCGTGCTCCACGCCGCGCTCCGCTCCGCCGACCAGGTCGTTCCGCTGTTCGTCGTGGACCGCCGGGTGGCCGCGGCGGGGTTCGCCGTGCCCAACCGGGTGGCGTTCCTGCGGGACTGCCTGGCCGACCTCGACGCGGGCCTGCGGGAGCGCGGCGGCCGGCTGGTCGTCCGTACGGGTGACGCGGTGGAGGAGATCCGCCGGGTGGCCGAGCAGGTCGGCGCCGGGGAGGTGCACATCGCGGGCGGGGTGAGCGCGTTCGCCGGGCGGCGGGAGGCGCGGCTGCGCGAGGCGCTGGGCGAGCGGGCCCTGCGCGTCCACGGAACCGTGGTGACGGCGGCCGAGCCGGGCGCCCTGACCCCCTCCGGGAAGACCCACTTCGCCGTCTTCACCCCGTACTTCCGTGCCTGGCAGGGCATCGAGCCGCGCAGGCCGCTCGCCGCGCCGCGCGGTGTGCGGGTGCCGTCCGGGGTGCGGTCCGAGCCGGTCGCCGCCGTGTCCTCGCTGGCCTCGGGCAGCACCTCCCCCGCACTGCCCGAGGGTGGCGAACGGGCCGGGCGCCGCCGCCTCCAGGCGTGGCTGCGGTCGGGCCTGGGCCCGTACGCCGACCGGCAGGACGACCTGGCGGGCGACGCCACCTCACGGCTCTCCCCCTACCTCCACTTCGGCTGTCTGTCGCCGGTGGAGCTGGTGCGCCGGGCGCGCGAGTCCGGCGGGCCCGGCGCCGACGCCTTCGTACGGCAGCTCGCCTGGCGCGACTTCCACTACCAGGTCCTCGCCGCCCGCCCGGACGCCTCCCGCACCGACTACCGCCCGCGCGGCGACCAGTGGCGGTCGGACGACGCCGCCGTCGCCGCCTGGAAGGCGGGCCGCACCGGCTACCCGCTGGTCGACGCGGGAATGCGGCAGCTGGCGGGCGAGGGGTGGATGCACAACCGGGCCCGGCTGCTGGTGGCGAGCTTCCTGACGAAGACGCTGTACGTGGACTGGCGGGTGGGGGCCCGGCACTTCCTGGACCTGCTGGTCGACGGGGACGTGCCGAACAACCAGCTGAACTGGCAGTGGGTGGCCGGAACCGGCACCGACACCCGCCCCAACCGGGTCCTGAATCCCCTGGCCCAGGCCCGCCGGTTCGACCCCGGCGGGGCGTACGTACGGCGCTGGGTCCCCGAACTCGCCGGGATCCCCGGCCGACGCGTCCACACCCCCTGGACGCTCCCCGACGCGGAACGCTCCGCCCTGTCCTACCCGCCCCCCATCGTCGACCTCACCGAAGCCGCCGCCCGCTTCCGCCGGGCCCGCCACACCACGTGAGCGCCCCCGGCGGGGGACCGGTCAGACCGCTTCCAGGGCGGGGGCCGGGTACCAGTCCGCGGGGGTGTCGGGCATGCCGCTGACGCCGCGCGCGGTGGGGCGTACGGCGAGGATCTGGTCGACGCCCATGCGCCGTTCCTCGAAGGCGAGCGCGCCACCGGCCAGGTGGAGCCGCCACCTGCGGGCGGTGTGCTCGCCCGCCAGCAGCCGGAAGGCGTCCCACTGGGTCTCCAGCGCCTCGCGCCAGGCGCCGACCGTGCGGACGTAGTGTTCGCGCAGGGACTCGGAGGAGCGCACTTCGAGTCCGGCGGCCTCCAGCAGGCCGATGGTCTCGCCGAGGGGCCGCGTGTGGAGGCCGGGGGCGACGTAGGTTTCGATGAAGGCGCCGCCGGGGGTTCCGGGGGCGCGTGACATCTGCTGGACGAGGGCGCGGCCGCCGGGCCGCAGCATGCCGTGGAGGGTGCGGGCGAGGTACGGGTACTGGTCGTGGCCGACGCGTTCGCCCGTCTCCACGCACGCCACGGCCTCGTACATGCCGCCGTCCAGGTCGCGGTGGTCGCTCAGGACGACCTCGACGAACTGGCCCAGGCCCAGTTCGTCGACCCGCTCGCGCACGAAGTCGCGTTCCTCGGGCACCGAGGTGACGGCGGTGACCTGCGCCTTGTGGCGGTCGGCCGCGTACAGGGCGAGGGCGCCCCAGCCGCAGCCGATGTCGAGGAGCCGGGCGCCGGGGACGAGCGCGAGCTTGCGGCAGATGACCTCCAGCTTGTCGCGCTGGGCGTCGGCGAGGCCGTAGGAGGGGTCGTGGCTGGTCCAGTAGGCGCAGGAGTACGCCATGGACGGGTCGAGCAGCCGCTCGTAGAACTCGCTGGGGAAGGCGTGGTGGTGGCCGGCGGCGCGCGGCGGGGGGCCGATGACGCCGAGCCGGGCGGCGCGGGCGGCGGCCCGGGCGCGGGTGGCGAGGGTGGCCCGGGGCGGGGTGGCGGTGCCGGAGCGCTCGCGGAGGGCGTGCCGGACGGCGCGCAGCCCGTCGGTGAGGTCGCCCTCGACGTCGAGGTCGCCGCTGATGTACGCCTCGGCGAGGCCGAGTTCGCCGGGCTGCCACAGCAGTCGCCGCACGGCGCGCGGGGAGGTGAGGAGGACGCGGGGCGCGTCAGGCGGACCCGCCTCGCTGCCGTCCCAGGCGCGCAGCCGCACCGGGAGGGGCCCGCCGAGCAGGCGTTCGGCGATCGGGGCGATGGTGGGGGCCGCGTCGCTCATCGGTCTGCCTCCTGGAGCAGGATCTGCTGGACGTCGAGGTAGCGGGCGCGGAAGCCCGCTTCGGAGTAGGCGAGGTAGAAGGTCCACATGCGGCGGAAGGTGGTGTCGAAGCCGAGGGCGGCCACCTCCGCGTCACGGGCGGTGAAGCGTTCGCGCCACAGCCGCAGGGTCTGCGCGTAGTGGTCGCCGTAGGCGTCGCGGCGGGCCACGCGCAGCCGGGTGTGGCGGGCGGCGCACTGTTCGAGGGCGGTGACGGAGGGCAGGAAGCCGCCGGGGAAGATGTACTTCTGCATCCATGTGTAGGTGTGACGGGTGGCGAGCATCCGGTCGTGGGGCATGGTGATGGCCTGGAGGGCTATCCGGCCGCCGGGGGCGAGGAGTTCCTGCAGGGTGCCGAAGTAGCGGGGCCAGTACGCCGCCCCGATGGCCTCGATCATCTCGACGCTGACGATGGCGTCGTACCGGCCCTCCAGTTCCCGGTAGTCGCGCAGCAGCAGGGTGATGCGGTCGGTGAGCCCGTCGCGCAGGGCACGCCGCGCCGCGAGCCGCCGCTGTTCCTCGGAGAGGGTGACGGTGACCACGCGGGCCCCGCGCAGGGCGGCGCGCAGGGCGAGCGCGCCCCAGCCGGTGCCGATGTCCAGCAGCCGGGTGCCGGGGCCGACCCCGGCCAGGTCGAGCAGCCGGTCGATCTTGCGGGCTTGCGCGGCGGCGAGGTCGTCCCAGGTGGCGGGGAGGTGGCTGAAGAGGGCGGCCGAGTAGCTGAGGGTGGGGTCGAGGAAGAGCCCGAAGAGTTCGTTGGACAGGTCGTAGTGGTGGTGGACGTGTTTGGGCGCCGCCTCCGGGGTGTGGTGCTGTCCGGCGGGGCGCCGCGGGGCCCAGGCGCCGCGCAGCCGCTGCGCCCAGCGGGGCACGATGCGGTCGGCGTGTGCGGCGAACACGGTGAGCACGCCCACCAGGTCCACCGCGTCCCATTCGTGGGCGAGGTAGGACTCGCCGAAGCCGACGAGCCCGTCCCGGCGGACGCGCCGGACGAATGTCTCGGGGTCGGCGATCTCCAGCAGCGGCCCGGTGGTGCCGCGCACGGGCCCGGTGCCGTACCGCACCCGCAGCGGCAGCCGGTCCAGGGCCCGGCGGACCAGTGACCGGGCCAGCGCGTCGCGGGACCGGGAGGGGCCGGGCCGGTGGGCCACGGCGGGCCAGCGGGCGGCGTCGACGGCCGGGGGGTGGATGACGCTGCCGGGGATCCGCTGCCGCTGCCCGCCCATGCCCGCTCCTCCGGTCGACGCCGCCCTCTCATGGGGGTATTCGGAGCCGGCCGGGGAGCGGTTTGGTCACGATTCCCGCGCGTGCGCGGCGGGTTCAGTCATGCGCGCCGTGGCCGGGGGCGGCGTCCTCGATGCGGCGGGCGAGCCCGAGGTCGAGTTCGGTGACCTTGCCGCCGACGCTGTGGGTGTTCACCGTGACGGTGACCTTGTTGTAGCCGAGGGTCAGTTCGGAGTGGTGGCCCAGCTCGTCCTGGATGCGGGCGATCTCCGCGACGAGGCCCGCGGCCTGCGGATGCCCGTCGAAGACGTAACCGCGGGAGAGCCGGTCGTCGGCGAACGACCAGCCGGGCAGCTGCTCCAGGCGCTCCTCGATCTCCGTGCGGGCCAGCGGCTCGACTGCCATGGCGCGTCCCTTCCTCGGGTGGTGGTCCGGTCTTCCACCCTGCCACGGTCACCGCCACGGTTCCGTTACCTTCGGGGCATGACAACTGTCGCGCCGCCCGGGGTGGGCGCGCTGCTGCGCGCATGGCGGGACCGGCGGCGGATCAGCCAGCTGGAGCTGGCGCTGCGCGCCGACTCCTCGGCCCGCCACATCAGCTTCATCGAGACCGGCCGGTCCCGCCCGAGCCAGGAGATGGTGCTGCGGCTCGCCGACCACCTCGACGTGCCGGTGCGGGAGCGCAACGCGCTGCTGATCGCGGCCGGTTACGCCCCGCACTATCCGGAGCGGGCGGTGGACGATCCGTCGATGGGCGCGCTGCGCGAGGGGATGGAGCGGCTGCTGACCGGCTACGAGCCGTATCCGGCGCTGGTGCTGGACGGGACGTACCAGGTGCTGGCGGCCAACCGGGGCGTCCGGATGCTGCTGGAGGGCGTGGCGGACCATCTGCTGACCCCGCCGTTGAACGCGATGCGGATCACCCTCCACCCGGACGGGCTGGCCCCGCGCATCCGCAACCTCCGGGAGTGGCGCGGCCATCTGCTGGACCAGATGGACCGCCAGCTCGCGCTGATGCGTTCCTCCGCGCTGCGCGAGCTGTACGACGAGGTGGCCGGCTATCCGCTGCCCGAAGCGGGCGGCCGGGAGCCGGCCACCGGTGGCGCCCACGCGCCCATCGCGCTGCCGATGGTGATCGAGCACGGCGGTCGGGTGCTGTCGCTCATCTCGACGATCGCGACGTTCAACACCCCCATGGACGTGACCGTCTCCGAGCTGGCCATCGAGACGTTCCTCCCGGCCGACCCGGAGACCGCCGCCGTGCTCAAGGGCATCACGCTGCCGTAGGGACCCGGTCCAGGAAGCCGAGGACGGAGCGGATGCGGCCGTCCTCGGCGAGGGTGATCACGTCGAATCCGGCGACCGGCGCGGACCCGTCGGGCGCCACCAGCTCCCAGCCGAAGCGGACGATGTCATGGTGCCCGTCGGCGTTGCCCAGCTGCCGGAACTCGAAGCCGGGGAACTGCTCGTGGGCCCCGGCGATGACGGCGGCCAGCCGCTCGTGCCCCCGTACGTCGGCCAGCGGGTCGGTGTAGCCGCCGTCCTCCGTCCAGGCGGCGGCGACGGCCTTGGCGAGGGCCTCGGGCCCGGTGGCGTTCCACGCCTCGAAGTAGCGGGCCACGGCGGTGTCGTAGTCGGTCATGTCGTCCCCTCCTGGGCGGCCGCGAGCGGCCTGTGCGACGTCTCGGATCCGGGTCCCGGGCCGGAGTGCGCCGGCCCGGAACCCGATGCCTTCACTGTGCCGCCGGAGGTGGGAGGGGGTCGATTACCGCGGGGGTAATGCCGTCGGGGCGGGGCGCCCGGCTCAGGGCCGCTGGTTGACCTGCTGGGACTGGGACTCGACCAGGGCGATGGCCTCCTCCTTGGTCGCGACCGAGGGCGGCGAGCCCTCCAGCGGCTTGCGGGCGGTCTCCTTCATCACGGCCGAGGCGATGATGCCGACGATCGCCGCGAGCATCGTGTAGTACGCGGGCATCAGATCGTCGCCGGTGCCGCTGACCAGGGCCTCGACGACCAGCGGGGTGGTGCCGCCGAAGAGGGACACGGAGATGTTGAAGGCGATGGACAGCGAGCCGTAGCGCACGTCGGTCGGGAAGAGCGCGGGCAGGGAGGCCGACATCACGGCGACGTAGGGCAGCAGGCACATGCCCAACAGCAGCAGACCGGCGAAGACGGGGACGATGCCGCCCTGCTTGATGAGCAGGAAGGAGGGCACGGCGAGGACGAAGAAGCCGATGGACCCGGCCATCAGCGCGGGCTTGCGGCCGATGCGGTCGGAGAGCCGGCCGACGAAGGTGATGGCCGCCATGAGCACCAGCATCACGATGATGATCGAGACCAGGGCGCTGGTGCTGCTGTAGTGGAGGGTTTCCGAGAGGTACGTCGGCATGTACGACAGCAGCATGTAGTCGGTGATGTTGTACGCGGCGACCAGCGCCATGCACAGCACCATCGCGCGCCACTGGGTCCGGAACACCTGCCAGAACGGCAGCGTCGTGCGCTCCTGCGCCGCGGACGCCTCCTCCTCCAGCTTCTGGAAGGCGGGGGTCTCGTCCAGCTTCAGCCGCAGATACAGGCCGACGAGTCCGATCGGGGCGGCGACCAGGAACGGGATGCGCCAGCCCCAGGAGTTCATCGTGTCGTCGGACAGCGTCACGGTCAGGATGGTGACCAGTCCGGCCGCGGCGGTGTAGCCGATGAGGGTGCCGAATTCGAGGAAGCTGCCGAAGTAGCCGCGGCGCTTGTCGGGGGCGTATTCGGCGATGAACGTGGACGCGCCGCCGTATTCACCGCCGGTGGAGAATCCCTGCAGCATGCGGAACAGGATGAGGAGCGCGGGCGAGGCGTAGCCGATGGAGTGATAGCCCGGGATGAGGCCGATGGCGAGCGTGCTCGTCGCCATCATGATCATGGTGAAGGACAGCACCTTCTTCCGCCCGATGCGGTCACCGAGCGGCCCGAAAAACATACCTCCCAGCGGCCGTACGAGAAAGGCCACCGCGAACGTCGCGAAGGAGGACAGGACCTGGATCGTGGCGTTGCCGCCGGGAAAGAAGACCTTGCCGATGGTGACCGCGAGATAGCTGTAGATCCCGAAGTCGAACCACTCCATGGCGTTGCCCAGAGCTGCGGCTTTGACCGCGCGGTGAACGTCCTTCTCCTTGGTGACCGTAATGTCACTGCGCCGCAGCGGAGGGTTCTTGCGCCGCTTGATGGCGCGGTGGAGCATGGGGTGCCGGGCTGCGGCGGGGGCATCGGAATCGGTCAGGGCAGGCACAAGCTTTTCTCTCTCTTCCTCGGACGGATTCGTGCGCCTACCCAGCAGTGCCTGGTTGATGCATATAACCAGTCTGGAGGTTTCGTGATGGAGTCTGCCGCACGTGTGTTCGCCCGGCTCAGTACCGACAAACCGATCACGAATACCGACGTCCTGATGGGCAAGGCCGTGGTGCTCGGCGGGAGTCTGGCCGGAATGCTGGCGGCGCGGGTGCTGTCCGATCACGCCGAGAGCGTGGTGATCGTCGAGCGGGACGTGTTACCCGGCACCGCCGCCCCGCGGCCGGGCACCCCGCACGACGGGCAGTTGCACACCCTGATGCACGGCGGCCGGATGCAGTTGCGGCGGCTGTTCCCGGGGTTCGAGGACGAGGCGCGGGCGGGCGGCGCGATCATTTCGTCCCCGTACACCATCCGCGCCTACGCCGACGGCGTCCCGAAGGTGAGCGACGGCACGATGGGGCTGATCTCCAGCAGCCGCCCGTTCCTGGAGTCGCTGGTCCGGCGGCGCACCCTGGCCCTGCCCAATGTGAAGGTCCTCACCTGCCGCGCCCGGGGCCTGGAATTCCGTGCGGGTGCCGTCACCGGGGTGCGGTGCGGTGCGGACGGGGACGAGTGGACCGAGGAGGCGGACTTCGTCGTC
Organism: Streptomyces sp. NPDC019937; assembly: GCF_040631655.1. Classification (NCBI taxonomy): domain Bacteria; kingdom Bacillati; phylum Actinomycetota; class Actinomycetes; order Kitasatosporales; family Streptomycetaceae; genus Streptomyces; species Streptomyces sp. NPDC019937. Next base: position 64,207 of record NZ_JBEYAL010000021.1, on the reverse strand, counting down.
GACGCCATGGGGAGGGCCAGCAAGCTCGGCGACTGGCTGGAGCGCAACGGCTGGCAGCGGCCCGCGATGCGGCGCATGGCCATCGACATCGACTACGCCACCGGCTACTTCCGGCGCACCGATGCCGACCCGGAGCTGGCCGCGGCCATCGCCTACCGGACCCCCACCGCGACCCCGCCCCGGGTGGCGAGCGGCGCGATCACCGCCATCGAGGGCGACCGCTGGCTGATCACCCTGGCCAACTACGGGAAGCAGCCGCCGATCCGGGACGTGGCGGAGTTCCGCAAGCTGTGCGGCGAACTGCCGCCGGTCTACCGCGAGGCGGTCGCGGGCGACCAGCTGGGCGAGATCCTCCCGTACCACCAGGCCGACAGCCGCCGCCGGGACTTCCATCTCCTCACCCGGTTCCCCGCCCGGCTGATCAGCGTCGGTGACGCGGTCGCCTCGTTCAACCCGATCTACGGGCAGGGCATGTCCTCGGCGACCCTGCACGCCTCCGCCCTGTCGGAGTACCTGCGCTCCCGGCCGGACCTCGACGCCCCCGCCCGCGGCTTCTTCGCCCGGCAGCGCGTGGTGGTGGACGCGGCCTGGCAGATATCCACCGCGGCCGATCTGGCCCGCCCGGATGTGATGGGCCCGTACCCGCGCGGCTACCGCCTCTCGAAGTGGTTCGCCGAGCAGATCGCCGCCGCCTCGATCACGGACCGGTCCGTCGCCGTGCGGTTCAACTCGGTGACGTACATGCGCACCCATCCAAGTTCCCTGGCCGCACCGTCCACGCTGCTGCGCGCCCTGCGCGTCAACCGCTCGCAAGGGAAGCCGCAGCGCGAGAAGGGTTAGCCCCATTGTTCGCCTCACTGGCCCGGTTCACCTGCCGCCGCAGCAAACTGGTGCTGTACCTGTCCGGAGCGCTGCTGGTCATAGCGGGCGCGCTGGGCGGCGGAGTGATCCAGGAACTGTCCGCCGGCGGGTTCGTCGACGACTCGACGGAATCGGCGAAGACCGCGAAGGTCATGGACGAAAGATTCCGGGCGGGCGCCCCGGACTTCGTCCTGCTCATATCCGACGAACGGGGCGTGGACTCCCCCGCCGTGGCCGCCGCCGGCGCCCGGCTCACCCAACGCGTCGCCCAGGAGCCCGGGGTCGAGCAGGCCGCGTCGTACTGGTCGCTGGGCAAGGCCGAGCCGCTGCGCGCGAAGGACGGCCGGCAGGCGCTGCTGATGGCCCGGATCTCCGGCGACGAGGACCAGGTCCAGAACACCTTCAAGCGGCTGGAGAGCCACTACGAGCACCGCGCCGAAGGGCTCGACGTCCGGGTGGGCGGCAACGCGCTGGCCGACAAGGAGATGTCCGAGACCACGGAGAAGGACCTCATCAAGATCGAGGCGGTGACCTTCCCGGTCCTGCTGATCGTGATGCTGTTCGTGTTCCGCAGCGTGGTCGCCGCCCTGGTGCCGCTGATGGTCAGCGGACTGACCATCCTGTCCGTCCTGCTGGTCATCCGGATCCTGACCCTGTTCACCGAGGTCTCCGCGCTCGCCGGCAACGTCACCACCGGCCTCGGGCTCGGCCTCGCGATCGACTACAGCCTGATCCTCATCAAGCGCTACCGGGAGGAGCGCGGCCAGGGTGCGCGGACCGACGAGGCCATCGCCACGACGCTGCGCACCGCGGGCCGCACCGTGCTGTTCTCCGCGGTGACGGTGACCCTGGCGCTCGGGGCGCTGCTGGTGTTCCCGTTCTACTTCCTGCGCTCGTTCGCGTACGCCGGGATCCCGACCGCCCTGCTCGCCGCGTTCGTCTCGCTCACCTTCCTGCCCGCGCTGCTGAAGGTGCTGGACCACCGCATCGAGAAGGGGCGCGTCCTGCGCCGCCGCACACCTGAGGCCGAAAAGGGCTCCGGGGAGGGCTTCTGGCACCGGCTGGCCACCGGCGTGATGCGGTTCCCGCTGCCGGTCGCGGGCGCCGTCACCGCGCTGTTGCTGCTGCTCGGCGCGCCCTTCCTCGATCTGCGGCTGAGCCTGCCGGACGAGCGGGTGCTGCCCGCCGCGAGCCAGGCCCGGCAGGTCGGCGGCGACATCCGGGACGCCTTCCCGGCCCAGGAGACCCAGGCGCTCAACGTGGTGCTCGACGGGGCGTCCGGGCCCGGCGACCGGAAGGTGGCCCCGTACGCCGAGCGGCTGTCGAAGCTCGGCGATGTGTCGCGGGTGGACAGCGAGGCCGGGACGTTCGCCCACGGGCGGCTGGTGCAGCGGCCGTCGGCCCTCTCGGCGCGCTTCGGCTCCGGCCACAGCACCTATCTGTCCGTGGTGCCGAGCCGCCAGTCGCTGTCGGAGGAGGGCCGCGCGCTGGTCGCGGACATCAGGGCCCTCCCGGCGCCCTACCCCGTCCAGGTGGGCGGGCCCGCGGCCGAGCTGACCGACTCCATCGACTCGATGAACGCCCGGCTGCCGGTGGCGCTCGCGGTGATCGCCGCCAGCTCCTTCACCGTGCTGTTCCTCTTCACCGGCTCCCTGCTGCTGCCCCTCAAGGCGCTGGTCCTCAACTGCCTGAGCCTGAGCGCCACGCTGGGCGTGCTGGTGTGGGGCTTCCAGGACGGCCATCTGGAGGGGATCGTGGGCGACTTCGTGGTCACCGACTCGATCACCTGGACCGTGCCGGTGCTGCTGTTCTGCATCGCGTTCGGGCTGTCGATGGATTACGAGGTGTTCCTGCTGTCCCGGATCAAGGAGGAGTACGACAGAACCGGGGACAACGTGGCGTCGGTCGCCCGTGGCCTGGAGCGCACCGGTTCGATGATCACGGCCGCGGCGGTGCTGATCGCCATCGTGTTCCTGGGCTTCCTGATCTCCGGCATCGTCTATCTCAAGGCGATCGGGATCGGGCTGGCGCTCGCGGTGCTGATGGACGCCACGCTGGTCCGGGGCGCCCTGGTCCCGGCCTTCATGCGGCTGGTCGGCAAGGGCAACTGGTGGGCGCCGAAGCCGCTGCGGGCGCTGCACGCCAAGGTGGGCCTGCGGGAGAAGTAGGCGGCGTACGAAAGCGCCGGGCGCGTCCGGGGAGGTCCCGGACGCGCCCGGCGCTTGGTGGATACCCAGGCGCGGACGCCTAGGGGGTGTCGCGGGCTCGCTGGGCGTTCCGTTCGGCCTCGGCCTTCAGCAGGGTGTTCGGGGTGATCTCGATGTACGCGGCCTCCTCGTACACGGTCGCCACCGTGCGGTCGTAGAGCTTCCGGCCCTTGCCGTACGAGTCCACGATGATCTGTGCGGCGCCCGGCTTCTCCTCGTCCGGCAGGATGCGCGCGGTGCACGGGATGACCGCGCCCTTCGGCTTGCCGCGGATGTTGGACGGCGCGAACAGCACCTGGTCGTTGTTGCGCATCCGCCGCACCTTCCAGGAGTCGCAGCCGGTGCGCAGATAGGCGCGGCCGTCCTTGAGGCCGAACCACATCGCCGACGGAACGGGGTCGCCGCTGCGCTTGTAGGTGACCAGCAGGGCGAACCGGCGGCGCCTGAACTGCCGCAGATCACCGGGGCCGTTCGGGGTCGCGGTGACATGCCAGGTCACCGGGTCCCGCCAGGAGTCGTACATCCGCAAGACTCGCTGTTCCCACCATTCCTTGCTGAGCAGACGCGGCTTGCTGTTCGGACGGGACACCTACGGCCTTCCTTTCTCTTCCGGTCAGGGGATCAGCACGATGCGGCCCGGGCCGCCGGGGCCGCCCTCGCGGCCCTCCAGCAGGCGGTGGGCCCGCGCCGCCTCCGTCAGCGGAAGCCGGGCGCGGACCCGGCCGCGCAGCCGGCCGCTCACCAGTTCGCGGTTGATGGTCCCGGCGGCCTCCGCGAGATCCGCCACCGAGGCGTTGCTGATGACGAAGCCGTGCAGGCTGATGTCGCGGGTGTAGACGGCGCCGACGGGCAGTACGGCGCGCGCCCGCAGCCCGGCCATCAGGACGACGCGGCCGCCCCGGGCGAGCAGCGGAATCGTCGTCTCGAGGTCATGGCGCCCGGAGCAGTCCCACAGCACGTCGACCCCGCCCGGGGCGAGGCGGCGCACCGCGGCGTGCACCTCCGGATCGGCGCGGTCCAGGACCTGGTCCGCGCCGCAGCCACGGCACCACTCGGCGTTCTCGGCGCGGTCGACGGCGATGACGCGCGCCCCGGCCGCGGTGGCGAGCTGGACCACGGCGCTGCCCACGCCGCCGCCCGCGCCCTCGACGAGGACCGTCTCCCCCGCCCGCAGGCGGGCCTCCCGGAACAGGCCGAGGTGTGCGGTCCCTGCGGTGTGCAGCACGGACACGGCCGCTACCGGGTCGGCCCCGGCGGGCAGGGAAAAGAGCCGGTCCACGGGGACGGCGGCGTACTGGGCGAACGCGCCCTGCCGGCCGTCGTGGCCCAGGCTGTTGCACCACACCCGGTCGCCGGGGGCGAAGGAGCCCGCGCCGGACTCGACCGTACCGACCAGGTCGCGTCCGATGACGAACGGGAAGGGCACCTCGGTGGCGTACGCGCCGGAGCGGACGAAGGTGTCCACATGGTTGGCCGCCACCGCCTCGACGCGGACGAGCGCTTCGCCCGGCCCGGGTACGGGACGGGGCAGCGGCCCGGTCCGGATGTCGTCGGCCCCGCCGAAGCCGGTGATGTAGGCCGCCGTCATATCGCCGTTCACTGCACTGCTCTCCCACTCGAAGCGGTCATGCGAGAACGAAAGCGAGCGCCAGTCCCAGACATCCCAGGTCGACCGAGCTGAGTCCGATGAAACGCGCCTTTCGCCACTCTTCCTTTCCGGCACCGTAATAGAGCTGTACGGCGTGGAGCACGACGACGGGCACGACGGCCAGCCCCAGCAGCGGGTCGAATCGGGTGGTGGTGAACAGCAGGGTCAGCAGGGTGACGCTGGCGGCGAAGAGCAGGGTGAGGAATACCTTGAATCCCTTGGGCGGGAGAAGGACCGCCATGGTGTAGCGGGAGACCTCGGAGTCGCCTTCTTTGTCGGACGCGTTTCCGTAGGACACGATCAGCAGGAACCACAGGCCGACCAGTGCGCTGGTGATGAGGGATTCGGTGGTGACGTGGCCCGCGATCAGCCAGTACGGCACCAGGCCGATGCAGCCGATGACGTAGAAGATGGTGGCTTCCAGGCCGCCGGGCAGATAGCTGAGTTTCAGTCCGATCGAATACTGGACCGAGGCGATCTGTCCCACGAGCATCACCAGGACGGCGGCCAGGGGCGCCGTGCCGTCCAGGCTGGCCACGGCGCCGAGCCCGGCGGCGATGGCGATCAGCCACATCACGACGCCGAACCGGACCGCTTCCCCTTCCGTCAGCACCCCGGTGAGCAGCGGCTTCTTGGCGACGGTGGAGGCGGGGCGGCCCGCGTAGTTGCGGGCGTCGCTGCCGTCCCGGAAGCCGCCGAGGTCGTCGGCGGCGCCTCCGCTCCACTGGGTGGCGCACACCATGAGCAGGGTCAGGGCGAGCGCGGCCGCCGTGTCGCCGCCGACCCGGCCGTCCAGGCGCAGCAGGAGCAGGGCGAGGATCCAGCCGTAGGCGTGGTGGTAGATCCGGACCTTGCCGAGCTGGACGTAGCCGATGAGTTTGGTGGCGACCGGTGTCCTGGTGGTGTCGGGCGCGCTGGTGGCGGTCATGTGAAACCCCTCCCTCAGACGCCGGCGGAAAGGCGCCGTGCGGTCAGCGATTTCTTCAGCTGCTCCCGTTTGATCTTTCCGGTGACGGTGCGGGGGAATTCGCTGTCGGGGATGACCACGGGCTCGGCCATCGGGGCGAGCCGGTGGGACGCCGATTCCCAGGCCCTGCGCCGGAATGCGGCGCCGGGGCGCAGGGAGAGGACGGGCTGGAGGGTGCCGGCCATCTCCAGCACGACGAGTTCGAGGAATTCGGGGAACTTCTCCAGCAGGATGTCCTCGATGCCGATGCCGCTGACCGCTCCGGAGACCTTGTCGACCTGGCGGTCGATCAGGGTGATGCGTCCGGTGCGGGATTTGGTGCCCCAGTCGCCGGTGTCCCACCAGCGCTTGTCGGGGTAGTTCTTGGACGTCAGATCGGGCCGGTTGATGTATCCGGAGAAGACGCCGGGCGTTTGCACCACCATGCGCCCGGGGGTGCCGGCCGGTACGGGCCGCCCCGAGTCGTCGACGATGCGGACCCGGCAGAACGGGAAGTGGGGCCCGGCCGGGTGGCCGCGCAGCAGCTTGCCGCGGCGCAGCCGGCGCAGGGCGCGCAGCGGTTTCTGGGTGCCCTTGAGGTGGCTGCGGATGGCGATGGGCCCGGTCTCGTTCTGCCCGTAGACCTCCACGCAGACGGCGAAGCGGTGGTCCGAGCCCTTCAGCAGGGCGCTGACCGTGTCGGGGTGGATGACGTCGAATCCGGCGCCGAAGAAGCGGATCGAGCGGAACGCGCCGCCGGGCGCGAGGTGCTGCCAGGCGCGGAAGGTGTTGGGGTGGGTCTCCAGATAGCTGGGGCGGTGCCGTTTGAGCATCCGGTCCACGTTGTCCGGGGAGTCGTCCTCCAGGAGCATCAGCGGCGCCTTGCGCATGAGGGCGGCGAGGATGCCGACCACGGTCCGGCCGTGCACGGGTGAGATGACGAGGGCGAGATGGCCGTCCAGCCGGGACAGCCAGTGGATGACGGCCTGGACGCGGGCGTTGAACCGGATGCTGGCGCTGGAGCATTCGGCCAGCTTGGGGGTGCCGGTGGTGCCGGAGGTGTGGACGATGACGTACGGGGCGTCGGAGGCGACCTCGCGGGGCCGGGATATCCGCTTGTGGGTGGGGAGTTCGGCGGCGATGTCGCGCCAGTCGATGAACGTGCCGATGCCGGGGAAGGTCTTCTCGCTCGTCGCGAGCCGGTCGTCGGTGGAGAGGACGGCGGTGACGTCGGAGACGTGTCCCAGCATGGCGGCGACGTCCGGGCCGGAGAGGGTCGGGCTCATCAGGATGGGCACGGCGTCGAGGGCGGTGATGGCCGCGTAGGCGACGATGATGTCGGTCGGGGACTCCAGCCAGACGACGCACCGCCGTCCCGGCTCGACGCCGTGGGACCGCAGCGCGGTCGCGCCCCGGGCGGCGGCGTCGGCGACATCGCCCGGCCGTATCTTCTCGTCCTCGGCGGGGACGGCGATCGGCTGGTGGTCGACGATCCAGGGTTCGGCGTCACTGGGCAGACTCAGCAGCTTGTCGAAGATCAAGGGTGGGCCTCTTCTCGGAATGGGCCGGGTTTCCGGATGACCGGGTCACCGTGTGACGAGTTCCAGCAGTTCGTAGACCACGGGGCCTTCCGGCTCGTCCACGGTGGTGGAGTCGAGGGTGATCAGCCGCTGTTCCTCGGCCGCCGCCAGCTCGTCCAATTCGGCGCGGCCGGCCCGGCTGCTCAGCGCGATCAGCACCCGGCCCCCGGGCGCGAGATGATTCCTCGCCTCGCGGAAATACCGCTGGTGTGCCTCGTATCCGGGGTCGACATAGGCCAGCTCGTGCGCGGTGAGGTCGAGTTCCGGCGGCGCCCACACATTGTTGGAGTGCCAGTAGACCACGTCGAACGCGGGTGCGTCGTCGTGAAGCGCGTCGAACAGATCGCTATGGACGCAGGTGACCCGGTCCGCGACGCCGAAGCGCTCGGCGTTGAGTTCGGTGTTCTTGACCGCCGCCGGATTGAGATCGGTGGCATATACGGAACGGCAGCCGGCGAGAGCGGCCTGGACGGCGATCAGCCCGATGCCGGAGCCGATTTCGAGGAACGTGCCGCCGACCGGGAATTCCAGCAGGGACAGATGGGCCAGGCTGGACTTGGAGTCCGCCGGGGAGAACACATCCGGCAGCAGGGCCCATCGCGCGCCGCCCACGTCGATATCGGTCTGCTGCCGCACTTTGGCCCGGCTCGCCTCGCTCCGGCTCAAGGGCTGGGTGTAGTCGTACATTCAGCGCTCCGCAGGGGTCGTCGCGTAATTCTCGATGTCGAAGCGGGCCAGGTCGTTGCGCAGCCTTTTGGTGGACCATGGCCAGGTGACGAAGTTCTTGCCCTTTTCGTCGAGATAGACGCTGCTGCATCCGCCGGTGTTGTAGACGGTCGAGGCGAGGCCGCGCTGCACCTCGTCGTTGAACGAGCGGAACGGCTCGGGCCGGATCTCCAGGGCGTCGATGCCCCGGGCGCGTGCGGTGCGTATCGCGTCCACGATGTAGTCGAGCTGGGCCTCGGCGAGGGCGAGCAGCGAGTTGTACATCACGATGTTCGGGCCGAGCAGCAGATAGGCGTTGGGCAGGGCGGGCAGGGTGGTGGCCCGGTAGGCCTCGGGGCTCTTGGTCTTCCAGGTCTCGGACAGCAGCCGGCCGTCGCGCCCCCGGATGCGTGACGCGATCGGCGGATGGCGCATCTCGAAGCCCGAGGCGAACACGATCACATCCGCCTCCACCCGGTCGCCGTTCGCCGCGATCAGCTCGCTGCCGTCCGCCCCGGCGAGGGCGTGCGGGACGAGCCGGACGTTGGGCCGGGACATGGCCGGGAGGTAGGTGTTCGACAGCAGCAGCCGCTTGCAGCCGATGGTGAAGTCCGGTGTCAGCCGGGCGCGCAGCTCGGGGTCGGGCACCTGGCGCCTGAGGGCCCCCTTGCCGACCGGGGTGAGCAGCCGGGCGAAGCGCGCGCGGCGCATGACGAGGGCGAGCGTCTTCAGGAAGCCGTCGCAGACGCCGCGGAACAGCCGCTGGGTGACGGGCACGTGCCGGAAGAGCCACCGCACGGGCCCCGGGACGCGGAAGTCGAGCCGGGGCATCACCCAGGCGGCGGTGCGCTGGAAGACGTACAGCTGCCGCACCCGCGGCTGGATCTCCGGCACGATCTGGATGCCCGAGCAGCCGGTGCCGATGACGGCGACCCGCTTGCCGGTGAGGTCCACGTCGTGGTTCCAGCGGGCCGAGTGGAAGGTTTCGCCGGGGAATCCGTCCAGGCCGGGCAGGGAGGGTGTGGTCGGCTCGTGGAGCAGACCGGAGGCGAAGATGACGTGCTGGGCGGTGAAGCGCCCCTGGCTGGTGTCGAGGATCCAGCGGCGGCGGTCCCCGGACCAGGCGGCCTCCAGCAGTTCGGTGCCGAAGCGCAGCGCCGGGGCGAGGCGGAATGCCTCCACCGTGTCCTCGATGTAGGACAGCAGCTCGGGCTGGCCGACGAAATTCCTGCTCCAGCCCGGGTTGGGGTGGAAGGAGAAGGAATAGATCGGCGAGGGGATGTCGACGGCGCATCCCGGATACGTGTTCTCCCGCCACGTCCCGCCGACCCGGTCGGCCTTCTCCAGGACCAGGAAGTCGGTGATGCCGCCGCGTCGCAGTTTGACCGCGGCGGCGATTCCCGATAAACCCGCGCCGATCACGATGACATGCGCGTGCTGTTCCCCGGCCGGGGCCGGAGTGTCGTCGTCCGCCGATATCGCCATGGGTTTCCCCCTGTCGTACGTGGACCGAAAGGCTAGCCGCTCGCGGCCCTTTCCAGAATCTGCTTGCTCAGCCGCAGTTCCCGCTCGACCGACCCGGGGAGAGTGCGCCGCAGGACCGGATCGAGCATCCAGCGGGTGACCGGGTTGAACTGAAAAGAGATCATGCGGGTGGCCCGGATGCCGCCGTCCACCGGCACACAGGAGAACCGGGCGCTGAACTCGGCCATCCGGTGATTGAACTTGTTCAGCGGCAGGGGCGCCAGCCGGATGTCGATGCACGAGCCCGGGGTGAGCCGCATCTGGGCCACGGCCTTCGGCTCCGGAAGGGGAAGTCCGGGCAGCTTGGGCTGGAATTTGAACTCGGTGAGGTTTCCGTTCCTGCGCACCCAGGAGATCGGTCCGACCTTGTCATCGACTTCGACGTAGCGTTCGATGTCCATCACGAAGTCGAGGAAGGCTTCCGGTGTACAGGCGATTGACTGTTCTTTCTCCACCTTGACCATCAGGTCACACTACCCTCCTGACTCGTTCTCACAGATAGGCCCGCGCGTGCAGCAGCGCGAGTTCGGCGAGGTCCCCGTCGGCCGTCAGCCGCCCCGCCGGGGCGCCCCGGGTGCGCCGGGTCGCGGTCCGGCACCAGGCCAGCAGCGGGCCGCGCAGCACATCGGTCGCGTCCTCGGGCCCGTACGCGTAGCCGGTGCCGTCGCCCGCCGTCAGCTCCAGCCGCAGGGTGCGGCCGGCGGGCGGGCGCACCCGGGCGCGGGCCAGGGCGTAGCGCAGGGTGGCGTGGCCGAGGGCGGCGACGTGGCGCAGCCGGGGCGTCTCGGGCACGGCAAGTCCCAGCGCGTCGCGGATGTCCAGGCCGTGCGCCCAGTGCTCCATGAGCCGGGCGGTGGCGAACACCTCGGTGCTCATGCCGAAGCCCCAGGCCACGCGGTCGCCGGGGGCGCGTTCCGCCAGCAGCCGGCGGGTCGCCGTACCGGCGCGGTCCCACCAGGCGGCGAGATCCTCCGGCGACAGCCCGTCGCCCCGGCGGCATCCGGCGGCGGTGAAGTCCTCGGCGGTCGGATACGCGGGGACGGCGGCGGCGAACGCGCGCGGGCCGCCCGCCAGGGTGTCGCGGGCGACCTCCTCGGTGTCGGCCAGATGGGACACCTGGTCGGCCACGGTCCAGCCGTCCGCCGCCGAGTCACGGCCGAGGTCGGTGGCGTCGAGGGACCGCACCAGCTCGCCGAACTCCCGCTGCTCCTCGGCGAGATCGGCCAGCTCCTCGCGTACGGGGGTCACAGGATCGCCACCGTCCCCGCCGAGCCGTCGACCGCCACCGGGCCGCCCGCGGACAGCCGCTCCAGCGCCACCGCGCCGACCCCGGTGACACAGGGCACCCCGAGTTCGCGGGCCACGATGGCGGCGTGGCACAGCATGCCGCCCTCGGCGGTGACCAGGGCGGCGGCCTCCGCCATCAGCGGGACCCAGTCCGGGTCGGTCCGCTCGGCGAGCAGCACCGCGCCCGGCTCCCAGCGGGGGTCGTCGATGTCCCGCAGCCGCAGCGCCGGGGCGGTGGCCGCCCCGGCGGATGCCGCGATGCCGTGGACGACCTTCTCGTCCCTCCCGGCGGCGGGCCCCGGCGACTCCCCCAGCGCCGTGGTCATCGGCCGGAACTGAAGCCACACCAGGCCGTCTTCGAGCAGGGCGAACTCCAGGTCGGCGGGCATGCCGAGGGCGTCCTGCACGGCGACGCACGCCGCGCCGACCGGTCGGCCGCCGTCGGTCAGCGGCTCCGGCTCCGATCCCCCGGCGGGCCCCTCGGGCGTCCACTCCTCCCAGGCGGGGGTGACGGCTCCGGAGACCAGGGCGTCGCCGCTGCCGTGCACCCACTCCAACCGCCCCCGGCCGGGGCCCCGGCCCAGCCACAGCCCGCTGCGCACCGGGGTACGGAACGGCTGCAGCAGCACCGCCATCCCGACCTCCGGCAGCGGGCCGGAGGCGGTGCGCTCCCGGTACGCGGCGACCCGGCCGCTGCGCGCGGAGTCCCGTACGGCGGCGATGGCGGCGGCCAACTTGCCTGCGGGGACGTCGAGTTCGCTGCGGAACATGCCCGCGTAGCTGAGCGCCGCCCCGTCCTCGACCGTGGCCGAGCTGCGCACCGCCCAGCGCGGGGCGGCCGCCGCGAGCCGGGCGAGGCCGTCGGCGGCGGGCTCGGCGCCGACCGGCACCACCCAGGTGTCGGGAACGGTCACCCCGGCGCGCAGCAGCGCGGCGAGCCCCACGGCCTTGCCGCCGACCGCGCTCCGGTCGCCGTCGCCGAGTTCGCCGGTCAGCCGCAGCACGGTGTCCGCGCCGCTCGCCCGGGTGTCCGCGCCGCTCACCGGGCCGTCCCCGCCCGTTCCTCGGCCTCCCGCTCGATCCCCAGCGAGAGCAGCAGATCGCGGTGCAGCTCCATCCAGACGTCGTGGTACGAGTCGCACATGACGCCGGTGAACGCCTTGTGGTCGCCGTCGCGCAGCCGGGTCAGCGCGCGGGTGAGCCCATCGGCGTAGGCCCCGAAGCGGGGGCGTACGGCGGCGAGCCCGCCGATCACCTCCACGACCTCGTCGTGCACGGCGCCGAGTTCGGCCACCCGCGCCTGGTCGTACGCCGCGTCGGTGTGGTCGTTGGTGGCGCCGTCGCGGAGCTGCCAGCGGGTGCACAGCTCCTTGAACCGGTCGTTCACCGGCAGGAAGCGCTCGTATCCCGGTCGTAGCCGGTCCCGGGCGTCGCCCGCCAGGTCGTCGGCGATCAGCGCGGCGTGCCGCTCGCGGCCCTCGGCCGTGATGCGCCACAGTCCGCGCCGCTCCATGTGGGTGGCGAGCCCGTCGGCCCGCAGTTTCTCCAGTTCGGCGAGGACGCGCCCGCGGTCGTGCCCGGCGCCCGCCACCAGGGGGTCGGCGGTCGCCATGCCCTTGATGACCAGGGTGTGCAGGACGTCGAAGGCGGCGGTGTCGGGAAGCACGGTCTCTCCCGTCGTCATGTCGTGGTGGCGTCGGCGCGCAGTTCGTCGAGGAGTCCGACGAGGTCCCCGACCGTCGTGATGGTGGCTGCCTTGGGGTTGTCGACCAGCGCCACGCCGAAGCGTTCCTCCAGGGCCAGCAGGATCTCCAGGGTGGCCAGCGAGTCGATCTCCAGGTCCTGGATGATGCGGTCGGTCGGCCGCAGATCCCGCTGGACCCGCTTGACCTGGGCGTAGACCTCTTCCAAAGCGGTCAGGGTCTCGGAATTGACGGATGTCCGGGCGGTCTGCGCGGAGTCAGGAATGGTCAAGGAGGTTCACCTCTCCGGTACTGCCGTTGATGGAGACGGCCGTGCCCGCAGGCAGCGAGGCCGCGCCGGGATAGCCCACGACGCACGGAATCCCGTACTCGCGGGAGAGGATCGCGATGTGCGACAGATCGCTGCCGCGCTCGCTCAGCACGCCCTCGGCGAAGGGCAGCAGCGGGGCGATGTCCGCGTCGGCGGACGAGCAGACGATGATGACGGGTTCGTCGGGCAGATCGCCCTCGGGGGTCATCACGGTGCCGGTGCCGATGCCGGGCGCCACCCCGCGCAGTCCCTGGGGCGTCTGGCTCAGCCAGGGCCGGATCACGCCGTCGTCGCCGGTGAGGTCGAGGTGTTCGGGCATCGGGGTGGCGAGCGCGGCCCGGCAGGCCTCGATCCGCGGCCGGGCCCGCTCGATCAGCCCCGGCCGGGTGGCCAGCTCGGTGAACTCCCGGATCGTCAGATACGGCCACAGACCGGCGTCGCCGCCCAGGTGCCCCGCCAGCGCGGGCAGCAGCCGTCGGTAGACGTGCAGGGTGCGCATCGCCAGGGACTTGGAGTGCTCGCGTCCGGCCATCATCTCGCCGACCGCGACCGCCAGCGACCGTACGGTGCGGCTGCGCCAGGGCGAGACCATCCCGGCCAGCGCCTCGGCCGGGTCGATCGGCGCCACGGACGCCTCGCCGCTGCCGCCCGCCACCTGCTTGTGCCGCACCGCGTAGTCCTGCCAGGGGGCCTGCCCGTCGGCGACCTCGTAGAAGGAGGAGGCCAGGAAGTCACCGGGGCCGAACGGGTCCAGGGTGGAGGCCGCGGTGTGCAGCCGGTCCCAGACCAGTTCGCGCGGGCGGGTGAGCCAGTGCGCGATCTCCTTGCCGTGCCGCAGCAGCTTGCCGTAGACGCGCCGCTGGAGCGCGCGGACCGGCACCAGCCCGGAGGTGGTCAGGATGTGCACCGCCCACGCCTCCTCGAGGACGGGCAGCGCGTCGCGCTCCACCCCGGCCAGCGCGATGGGGCTGTCCGTGGTGGTCGCGGCGCGCAGCCCCCACTCCAGCTCGGCGACCCGCTCCTCCAGCGCGCGCAGCCGCGGCCCGGTGTCGCGCAGCTCGCCCAGCAGCTTGGCGCTGCCCGCGACCTGGCGGACCCGGCCGGAGCGCAGCGCGGTCAGCTCCTCCGGGGAGTCGATGCCCTCGAAGTAGGCGTCGGTGACGTCGCTCGGCTGAAGTCCCGGGATGGAGGCGGACAGATGACAGTAGGCGGCCAGGTTGTGGTACGGGCGGCAGCCGAAGTAGCCGACGAAGACATAGTGCCCGCCCTCGGCCCAGGCCGGGCGGCCCCACAGCCGCCGGGCCAGGGCGCGGGTGCCGCGCTCCATCGGGTCGCCCACCAGCGACCAGGACATGGGCGAGAGCCGCTGCGGGGCCACTTCGCCGAAGTTGCCCGCCGAGTAGACGCGGAAGTAGGGATGCGGGTCGGTGTCCACGGACGCGGGTCGCTCGGTGGACTCTTCCGTGACCTGCTCGGTCATACGAGGGCCCTCCTCTCCGTACCGCCGCGCAGCGCCTCACCGGTGGCCCCGAGGTAGTCGGGGTCGGGGACGGGCCAGGGCTCGGGGATCTCCTTGAGGACGTCGACGTCCAGGTCGAACCAGGGCTCGGTGTACTCGGTCAGCTCCCGTGGCGTGCCGACCCGTTCGCCGATCAGGCGGGTGAGCCGGCCGAGCGGCCCGGCCTCGACGATCTTCGGCACCACGCCCCAGGGGCGGCACACCTCGGTGAAGACCTCGCCGAGGGTGGGCGTCGCGGGGTCGAACCAGGTCCAGGTGGACCGGCCGATGGGCTGGGTGAGCGCCTTCAGCACGATCTGCGCGGCGGAGGTGGCGTCGGTGATCCAGCAGGGGAACTCCCCGCGCCGGGCCAGGTGCACCGGATATCCGGCCAGCAGATGCGGGAAGACCATCGGCAGCCCTTGCCGGGTGTCGGGCCGTCCGCCGCGCGGGTCGGGGCCGAGCACCGGGCCGAAGCGGACGACGCCGACGGGGAGTTCGGGGGCGGTGTCCCGGACCAGCCGCTCCGCGCAGTACTTGCCGTACTCGTACCAGTTGCGGAAGCGCTGGCCGGTGTACAGCTCGCGGTTGGTGATCCGGCCCTTGGCGCGGCCGAGCGCCAGCAGCGAGGAGATGTGCACGGCCTGCTTCAGCCCGGGCAGTTCGCGCAGGAAGGCCAGCGCCGAGCGCATCCCGGAGCTGTGCGTCTCCAGCACCTCGCCCGGGCCCGAGGTCCAGGACACCGAGCCGAAGCAGAGCACCACATGGGTGGTCTCCTCCCGGACCCGGGCCAGGTCGGCGGCGGACAGGCCGAGGCGCGGCATCCGCACATCGCCGCGGACGCCCTCGCCGACGGCGGTGCGGCCACCGCGGGAGAGGACCCGGACGGTGGCGCCGTCGCGTTCGCATGCCTGCGCCACGGCCGTGCCCAGGAATCCGGAGCCACCGAGGATCAGCACGTTCATGCCGGGATCGTTCATGCCAGGAACCTCGACAATCCGCTGTCGGCGGGGGCCAGGGGGCGCTTCGGCGCCGGGAGGTCGAACAGCAGCCGGGCGAGCAGTTCGGTGGAGGGTTCGGGCAGCGGCCCGTCCACCAGACCGGCCAGCCTGCCGCGTTCCATCACCCGGTCGAGCCCGATGTAGCGCAGGCCGATGACGCTGTTGCGCCATGCCGGGGACAGCGGCAGGAAGCGTTCGGCGTTGGCGGACAGCCACAGCACCTGTTCGGCGGAGGCCGGGACCAGCCGCAGCCACGTGCCGAAGCGCAGCGGCGCGAGGCCGCGCGCCACCTCCAGCAGGCCGCGGATCGACGGGGCCCGCTCCCCGGCGGACAGATGGGTGACGACGGGCTCGGGGCGCGGCCCGGAGCGGTGCAGCCCGGCCAGCGCGTCCAGCAGGGTGCCCGCCGCCAGGTCGCGCGGCAGGACGTCGACCCGGGCGCCGCGCATGGCGGGCAGGATCCGGCCGGGCAGCTCGTCCCACCGCTCGGCCAGCAGGTACAGCGAGTTGCGCTTGCGGGTGGCGCCGGTCCGCGAGTCGCCGAGCAGGGCGGCGACGCGGCTGATGAGGACGTCGGGCTCGCCGGGGCCGTGCCGCCGCGTCAGCTCCTGTTCGGCCAGCCATTTGCTGTGCTCGTACGCGGTGCGGTGGCGGTCGGGGGCGAGCGGGGTCTCGGCGATCCGGCCGAGGGTGCCGCCCGCGACGAAGATCGAGGACGCGTAGCCGTAGACGACGCGGCGGCCGGAGCGGCGCTGCAGCTCGCGGGCGACGTCGTAGCCGTTGCGGGCGCCCAGCACGTTGACGGCGTACAGATCGCGGCCGCTGCCTGCCCAGTTGGTGTCCCCGGCGAGGTTGGCGACGGCGTCCACGTCCTCGGCAAGCTCGTCCAGCTCCGCCTCCGACAGCCCCCACAGCGGTTCGCGCACATCGCCGCCGACCCGTGCCGTGGCGAGGGAGGGGAACAGCCGCTCGAAGGGGACCTGGCCGGGGCGGGCGCGGCGCACCAGCGGCACGATCCCGACCCCGCGGCTCGGGGCGATCTCGGCGACCGCGGTGCCGAGTTGTCCGGTGATTCCGGTCAGCAGCAGCTTCATCCGAGATCGACATCCTCGTCGTAGGCGGCGATGTCGGGCACCAGTCCCCCGGCGACCAGCTCCCACATCATCTCGTCGGTGCCGCCGCCGAGCCGGGCCAGCCGGGAGTCGCGCCACATGCGGGCGAGCGGCGTCTCGTCCTCCAGATAGCCGGGGCCGCCGAACAGGTGCATGCACTCGCTCATCACCTCTTCGACGAACCGCGCCGCCGTGGTCTTGAGCGCCGCGATCTCGCGGGTGCCGCACCCGCCGGGCACGGGTACGCCCTGGGCGGCGGTGTAGACGGCGTAGCGCAGGCCGATCAGCCGGGACGACAGCTCGGCCAGCCGCAGCCGCAGCGCCTGCTGTTCGATCAGCGGTTTGCCGAACTGCTTGCGGCGCTGGAGGTGCGCGGTGGCCAGCCCGATGGCGCGGGCCGCGCCGCCGACGGCCTGGGCGGCGATGGAGAGCCGTTCGTGGTTCAGCCCCCAGGTGGCGCCGAGGAGTCCGCCGCCGCGCCGCCCGACCAGGGCCTCGTCGGGCACCTCGGCGTCGATGACCATCCAGGTGGTGTCGAGCGCGGAGGTGCCCGCCTTGTCGAGCCGTTTGCGGGGGCTGAGTCCGGCGCGCGGTACGGCGAGCAGCCCGAGCCTGCCGTCGACCGGCCCCGAGCCCTCGTCCAGCCGGCACAGCAGCAGGGCGAAGTCGCAGACCAGGCCGAGCGACAGATACTTCTTCTCGCCCGTGACCCGCCAGCCGCCGGGCGTCTTGCGGGCGACCGTGCGCACCCCGTTGAGGTCGGAGCCGCCGGTCGGTTCGGAGGCGCCGAGACAGCCCACCAGCCGCCCTTCCAGCGCCCCGGCCCGGTACGCGGCCAGCAGGGGTGAATCCCCGAAGCGGGTGAGGACGGACAGGACCGTCTCGCAGTGCAGGCTGAGCCCGACCGACAGGCTCGCCCGGCCGAGCCGGCCGCTCTCCTCGGCGATGATCACCCCGAGTCCGGGGTCGCCGTACGGGTCCGCGGCGGACGCGTCGCGCCAGCGCTCCTCGAACAGTCCGGCGCGGCCGAGTCCGGCCAGCGCGTCGCGCGGGAACAGCCCCTCGGCCTCGGCCTGTTCGGCGACCGGTTCGAAGGCCCGCCGCAGCAGCTCCGCGACGCGCTCACGGGTGTCCTCCACCCGCTCGCCGAACGGCCCGGCCGTGAAGAGGCGGGAGGTCTGACCGGCCGGTGCGGTCTGCTCCACGGTTGCGGCCACAACACTCACGAGTCGTTACGCTCCTTCAGTTCACCCGCCACGTAGGACAGCCACAGCGAGCGGCGGCGGGGCTTGCGGCTGGAGGTCAGGGGGATGGTGCCGCGCTTGACGTACCGCACCTCGGCGCGGGCCGTGTCGCCGGTGAACGACGAGATGACGGACAGCGCGTCGTCCAGCCGGTCGCCCAGCGGGCGTTCGGTGACCACCAGCACCGTCGGTTCGCCCCCGGTGATCCCGGCGACGACGGTCGCGTACCGCCGGGAGATGGCCCCGGAGGCGACGAGTTCGAGTTCGATGTCCTCGACGAAGACGTTCTGGCCGTTGATCTTCACGCTGTCGCCGAGCCGGCCGATCACATACAGCTCGCCGTCCAGCAGGAATCCGGCGTCGCCGGTGTAGAGCTTGCCGTCGTGCAGCTTGGCCAGGTCCTCGGGGCGCGGGTCGGCGTAGCCGTCGGCGACCGAGGGACCCTCGACGTAGATCTCGCCGAGCACCCCTTCGGGCTGCGGGGCGCCGTCCTCGTCCAGGATCTCCACGCGCGCGGTCTCCAGCGGCGGACCGCAGGAGACCTGCCACGTCCAGGGCTCGTCGACGGGCACGGTGGTCAGCTCGACGACCTCGCTCACGTCCAGCTTCTCCCCCAGCCGCCGCTCCAGGCCGCCGGCCCGCACCATCCGGGCGGCGTGGTGCTTGCTCACCCCGGTGACCGCGAGGGTGCCCTCGGCCAGCCCGTACGCGGGCATCAGCGCCCGTACGTCGAAGCCGTGGGGGCCGAGGAGCGCGGCGAAGCGGGCCAGCACCGCGGGGTCGATCCGCTCCGCGCCGCTGACCACGGCGGTCAGCGGGGAGAAGTCCAGCCCCTCGAGGTCGTCGGGGCGGACCGCCGAGAGCACCCGCTCGAAGCCGAAGTTGGGCATGCACATGTTGGAGTACGGGGTGCGGCCGTATTCGGCGATCCAGCCGCGGGTGTCCCGGATGAACTGTTCGGGCCGCATCAGCGCGTGCTCCACCTGGAGGGTCAGCGCGCCCAGCAGCCCGCCGACCAGCCCCATGTCGTGGTAGAGCGGCAGCCAGGTGACCGCGCCGTAGCCCACCGGGTTCATCCAGCCCTGGATCATGCGCAGGTTGGTGGCCAGGTTGGCCATCGAGATGCGCAGCCCGCGCGGTGAGCCGCGGGAGCCCGAGGTGAACTGGAGCACCGCCAGCTCGCCCCAGGCGCGCGGCGGCTCCTCCGGGCGGTCGGCGTGACGCGGCGCCAGCACCTCGGTGGCGCCGCCGAGCCGGGCCACGTTCTCCGCCACCACGTCGTGGTAGCGCGGGTCGGCGATGGCGTGGCGCGGGTGGATGCGGGCGGTGATGGCCTTCAGCTGGTTCTGGTAGCCCTCGCCCCCGCGCAGGGCCAGCGGCAGGGGCAGCACGGACGGGGTGGCGCCGATGGCGAGCAGCCCGAAGAACTGCGTGACGAAGTCCTCCCCGCCCGGCAGCACCAGCGGCACCACGTCGCCGGGCCGCACACCCGCGTCCGCGAGCGCGGCGCCCGCGCCCAGGGTCCGCCGCGCCAGCTCCCGGTAGGTGAGCCGCTGCCAGGAGCCGTCGTCCAGCCGGAACCGCATCCCGCGCTCGTCCGACGGGTCGTCCAGCCAGCCGAACACGCGCTCGTGATCGGGCGTTCTACGCTGCGCCATGGTGGCCTTCCCCCTGCTCGTCGGTCGGCCGGGCGTCCGGCCCGGGCTCGGTGGTCCGGTCCCGCAGCAGCCGCGCCAGCTCCAGCCGCCGCACCTTGGCGGTGGCGGTGCGCGGCAGTTCGTCCAGACTCAGCCGCACCGGCGGGCGCATCGGGGCCAGTTGGGCGGCGGCCTTCCGCCACTGGACGAGGTCCAGCGGACCGCCGTCCCGGGTCACCACGACCGGGGTCGGCTTGCCCTCGTCCCCGGGGACGACCACGACCTCCAGGAGGCTGTCGAGCCGCGACATCAGCAGGTCCTCGGCCTCCAGCGCGCTGCCGAAGCCGGGGATGACGTCGACCTCGCGGTCGGAGACGTGCAGACAGCCCCAGCGGGTGCGGTAGCCGACGTCGCCCATCCGCCACCAGCCGTCGTCCAGCTGCCGCTGGAAGCGGGCGTCCTCGCCGAAGTAGGTGAGCGCCCGGCCGTCGGAGCGGACCTCGATGAAGCCGGGGGTGCCGGGCCCTGGGGTGCGGCCGTCGCGGTCGACCACCCGGACTGCCGTCATCCCGGGGAACGGGAAGCCGACGCAGCGCCCGTCGGCGGACGTCGCGCGCCGCCGGGAGGTGGCCCGCCCGACGGTGGGCCCGACCTCGCTCTGGCCGTACAGCTGGAGGTGGAACGGGCGCCGGCGCCGGGACGCGCCCAGGATCTTCCGCACGGTGCGCGGGTGGATCGCGTCGAACGTGCTGCTCAGGGCGACCACGTTGGACAGCGGACCGCGCGGGTCGTGCGCCAGCGGCTCCCACTCCACGAACGTGTTGGGGTGGGCCTCCAGCACACCGGGCTTGGTCTCGGCGAAGATGTCGGCGATCCGCTCGGGCGTGGCGTCCTTGGTGATGACGATCGGGAAGCCGCGCTTGAGCGCGATGGCGAGCGCGGTCACCAGGCGCGAGTGGACGAACGACACCCGGACGGCGAGGGTTTCGCGGCCGCGTATCAGCAGCCGGGCGCCCAGTGCCTGCGGGCGGTAGCGGGCGCGCAGCGACCGGGCGGTGTGCACGACGAGCTTCGGGATGTCGGTCGTACCGGAGGTGTGGGTCAGCAGCGCCGGGCGCGTGGTCCTGGTGCGGGTGAACGGGCGTGGACGCGCCTCGGGGTCCCGCCGCAGCGGGGTGGTGCCCTCGGCCTCGCCGGCCACCAGGAGGACCCGCTCGCACGCCTCGGTCACCTCCGGCGGCAGCTCGCCGAGGAGCTTCTTCTCGTCGGTGATCAGATGCGGCCAGTCGCAGCGGCTCAGCAGCTCCGCGACGACCTCGCCGCCGAGGCTGGGCGAGAGGGCGACGGGCACCGCGCCGACGCGGGCGACCGCGCAGGTGAGCAGGAAGATGTCGAAGCCGTCCTCCTTGTAGACGGCGACCTTGTCTCCCGGACGCACCCGCAGATCACGCAGCGCGGACGCCATTTCGGCGACGAGATTCGCGCAGGCGTAGACGGTGAGGTCGGTGCCCAGCTCCGGCGCGATGTCGAGTTCGTGGTCGAGGGTGATTTTCTGGTACGGGCTCTTCTTGGCGGCACCGTCGAAGAAGGAGCCCAGGAACAGACCTCTGTTCCCGATGCGTTGCAGAATCACGGTGGGCGTCACCCCTCGCCGTCAGGAGGCGGTTTCGAGTGCGGCTTTGATACGGGCGAGCGATGTCCGCATATCGCCGACGATCTTGTCCGACCAGTCGTCGAGGAACTTCTTCACCTCGGCGTCGTTCATGCCGTGGAGAATTCCCCGCATGCCTTCGGTCAGTTCGCCCATCCAGAAGGCGTGGGTCAGCGTGCTGCCGCCCGCCGTCGGCTCGACCGTGAACGACCATACGCTCTCCTGGGCGCGGCCGTCCTTGGTGCGCATGGCCCAGCTGAACGCGCGGGGCGCGGTGGATTCCACGACCTCGCATTGCGTGGTCCAGTCCCCGCGCACGACCGGCGCCCAGGCCACCACATCCGGCTCGCGGTGATTGCGCGCGGTGAACACCGAACCGACCGCCCCCGGTTCTCCTTCGGTCCACTCACCGCCCAGGCATTCGGGGCTCCACTCACCGCCCCGGGTGAGGTCGCTGACATAGGCGAAGACGGTGGCGGGATCGGCACGGATGTCGGTGGTGGCGGCCACGCGAAACGTTTCCGTGGAACTCATGGGTCAGCACCCCTCTATCGGGCGGCCAGGAAATCCAGCATCTGCTCGGTGGTGTGGATCGCCGCGCAGCATCGCGCGGCATAGTCCAGCGCGGACCGGTGGTGGTCGGCGGTGAAATCGGCGAGGGCGTCCGCGACCAGGAACGGCTGGATATCGGAGCTGAAGGCGTCGACCGCGGTCATCAGACAGCCGACGTGGGCGTAAACCCCGCACACGATCAGTTGGTCGCGGCCGGACTTCTGCATCAGATCACGGAGATCGGAGCGGACGAAAGCGCTGTAACGCCATTTCGTCAGAACGGTGTCCCCGTCGGCCGGGCGCAGCGGTTCGACGATTCCGGTGTCCCGCTCGTGCGCGGACATCCCGGGCCCCCAGAAGTCGTGCAGCAGACCGCGCTCGCCGCGGTCCATGCCGCCGGGCTGGGCCGAGTACACCACCGGCATGCCGAGCGCGGCGGCCCGGGCGCGCAGGGCGCGGGTGTTGGCCAGCAGTTCGCCGTACAGGGCGCTTTCCGGGTCGTAGGGCGCCAGGAAGTACCGCTGCATGTCGTGGAGGAACAGGACGGCGCGCTCGGGGTCGGGCCGCCAGTCGACCTGGTTCTTCGGCAGATCGGCCGCGGTCGGCATCGGATAGGGCGCGATGGCGGGGATTCCCATGCCTCACACCCCCAGAATGGCGCCGCCGTCGACGCACAGGTCCTGCATGGTGATGTGCCGGGCCCGGTCGGAGGCGAGGAAGAGCACGGCCTCCGCGATGTCTCCGGGTTCGGCGATCCGGCGCAACGGGATTCCGGTCTTGTACGTGGCCGTCGAACCGTCGAGGGTGGTCTGCCGGTCGGCATCGGTGGACCACAGCGAACGCAGCATGTCGGTGTCGGTCGAACCGGGTGACACCACATTGCAGCGGATTCCGTATTCCGCCAGTTCCAGTCCGAGGGATTTGGTGTAGAGGGACGCGGCGGCCTTCGAGGCGCCGTACGCCGCCATATGCACCCGGGGTATCCGGCCCGCGTTGGAGGCGACGGTCACGATGGCGCCCTCGCCGCGTTCCTTCATGCGCGAGGCGACGGCCCGGGAACAGTGGAAGACGCCGTCCAGATTGATCGAGAAGATGGCCCGCCAATCGATGTCCGACATTTCCAGGGCGGACCCGGCCCGCATCACTCCGGCCGCGTTCACCAAAAGGTCCACGGCGCCGAGTTCGGTTTCGATCCGGTCGACGATCTCATTGATGCGCTCGCTGTCGGTGACATCGGCGGGAAAGGCGACGGCGGTCAGTCCGTCCGCCGCCATCTTCTCCACCAGATCGGTCAGCCCGTCGGCGTCCTTGTCCACGGCGGCCACCAGGGTTCCCCGGCCCGCGAGCGCCCGCGCGATGGCGGTTCCGATTCCGCCGGCCGCACCGGTGACCAGTGCGACCCGGCAGGCGATGCCGGCGGTTTCCTTGTGCTCGGTCAAATCCTCACCTCCTGAGGGTATTTCCGAGTCTACGGATTCCTATGCGCGAATCCAGGTGCGCATCAATTCGGCGGCCTGGTCGGGATTCAGCCGAGGATCGCACAGCGTCGTATAGCGCTCGCCAAGCCGCTCGACGCCGTCGACCTTTCCGCCGAGGCATTCGGTGACATCCGACGCGGCGACTTCGAGATGGAGTCCGCCGGGGTGCTCCCCCGCCCGTTCCAGGACCCGTCTGCAGCGGATCGCCTCGTCCACGACGGCGCTCAGATGGCGGGTCTTGCGCCCGCCCGCCCGGACGGTGTTGCCGTGCATCGGGTCGGACAGCCAGACCGCCCGGTGGCCCCCGGCCCGTACGGCGGCCACCAGGGGCGGCAGCAGGTCGGTGACCCGCTCCGCGCCCATGCGCGCGATCAGGGTGAGTCTGCCGGGCGCCCGGTCGGGGTCCAGCAGGGCGCACACCTCGACCAGTTCGGCGGGGTCGGCGGTGGGGCCGAGCTTGAGCGCGACCGGGTTGGCCACCTGGGACAGCAGCCGCACATGGGCCGAGCCGGGCGCCCTGGTGCGGTCGCCGAGCCAGGGCAGATGGGTGGAGCCGAGGATCCGCTGCCCGGCGTCGGCGCGGACCAGCGGGGCCTCGTAGTCGATGACCAGCGCGTCGTGGCTGGCCCAGGGCCCGTCGCACCACGCGTCGCCGGGGTGCCGCCGGCGGTCCCGCTCGCGGGCGAGGACCCGTAACACCTCGGCGCTCGCCTCGTACGCCCGCACCATCCGCCGCGGGTCGTGGGCCCGCGCCGCGGCGGACGGGGCCTCGCCGTTGACCATGTGGCCCCGGAAGGCGGGCAGCGGCACCCCGTCGACGTCCTCGAAGGGCCGGCTGCGCGGCTTGGCGAACTGGCCGCCGATCCGGCCGACCCGTAACACCGGTCCGCCGTCCGCGAGTTCGTCGGCGAGGGCGTGCAGGACGGCCGTCTTGGCCCGGACGTGATCGGCGCCGGTCTCCTCGAAGCTCTCCGCGCAGTCGCCGAGCTGCACCATCCGCGCGCCGCCACCGGCCACCACCGCCAGCGCCCGGCGCAGCCGGGTCAGCTCGGCGGCGGTCACCAGCGCGGGCGCGGCGGCCAGCGCGGCCCGGCTCGCCGCGTAGTCGGGGTGGGTCCGCCACTCCGGCTGCTGGGCGGCCACCGTCCCCTCGGGCCCGGTGGGTCCGGGCGCGGCCCGGGTGCCGTCGCCGATCACCGCTCGGCGTCGCATTCGATCAGCTCGGCGGGCCGTCGCCGCAGCGCCCAGCCGAGCAGGTCGGCGAGGAGGTCGGTGCCGTGTTCGGTGAGCACCGACTCCAGGTGGAACTGGGTGGCGGCGAAGCGCTCGCCGCGCACCGCGTGCACCTCGCCGGTGGCCGGGTCGCGGCACAGCTCGACGGTGCCGCGCGCGAGGGGGGAGTCGAGCCGGCCGGCGGGGTGGCGAGCGGCGTAGGAGTTGTAGAAGCCGACCGCCTCGGAGCGTCCGAAGAAGTCGATGCGGCGCTGGGTGCCCTGGTTGGGCCGCTCCCGGGCGAAGAGTTCGAGCCCCAGCAGCGCGCACAGCACCTGGTGGCTGAGGCATTCGCCGACGAACGGGACACCTTGGGCGAAGAGCCGGCCGATCAGGCCGGCGATGCCGCGCACCTTGGGGTCGGTGGTGGCCCGGGGGTCACCGGGGCCGGGGCCGAGCACGACGCAGTCGTAGCCGTCGATGTCGCCGGGGCGGACCGCGTCCCAGGGGCGGATGGTGGCGTCCAGGCCCAGCGAGCGGGTCTGGTGGCCGAGCATGCCGGTGAACATGTCCTCGGCGTCCACGATGAGCACCCGTCCGGCCTCCGGCCCGGCGGTCCGCGCGGGCGCGGCGTCCACGGCGTCCTCCTTGCCCAGCCAGAAGGCCGACAGCCCGGCGTTGCGCCGCTCCAGCGCGCTGATCACCTCGGGGTCGCGGGCGAGTGGCGCGCCGCCGCCCGCGGGCCGGACCGGCGCGGTGGTCCCCGCCCGCCGCTCCAGTCCGGTGGCGGCCAGCAGCGCGTCCACCTTGGCCCAGGTCTCGGCGACCTCGGCGGCGGGACGGGAGTCCCGGACCAGGGTGGCGCCGACGTCGATGCGCAGGGCGCCCGCGCGGCTGATGTCGGCGGTGCGGATCAGGATCGCCGAGTCCAGGGTGGCCCGGCCGGTGGGGTCCCGGCCGAGGAGGGCCAGGGCGCCGCCGTAGTAGCCGCGGCCGCTCTCCTCGTGCCGGGCGATCACCCGGCAGGCGTTCTCCAGCGGGCTGCCGGTGATGGTCGGCGCGAACATCGTCTCGCGCAGCACCTCGCGCACGTCCCGCGACGTGGCGCCCTCCAGCAGGTATTCGGTGTGCGCGAGCTTGGCCATCTCGCGCAGATAGGGGCCGCGGGCCCGGGCGCCGCGGTCGCAGACCCGGGCGAGCATCTTCAGCTCTTCGTCCACGACCATGAAGAGTTCGTCGGTCTCCTTCTGGTCGCCCAGGAACGCCAGCACCCCGTCCAGATCCGCGCCGGAGGGCGGATAGCGGTAGGTGCCGCTGATCGGGTTCATCCGCGCGGTGCCCCCGTCGACCTGGACGTGCAGCTCCGGGGAGGCGCCGACGAAGGTGCGGTCGCCGGTGTGCACCACGAAGGTCCAGTAGGCGCCGGACTCCATGGTCAGCAGCCGCCGGAAGACGGTCATGGCGACCTCGGGCCGGTAGTCGGACAGGGTGGCCCGGAAGGAGCGCCTGATGACGAAGTTGGAGCCCTCACCGGCCCGGATCTCCTGGTCGAGGATCTTCTCCACGACCTTCTCGTAGTCCTCGTCCCCGATGTCGAACCCGCTGTCGCGCAGGTCGACTTCGGCGTCGGGCAGCAGATCCAGCGCCTCCTTGACGGGGAGCGCGGCGCGGCGCCGGGTGGCGAGCGCCAGGATCGGTTCGCCGTCGTCGTTGCACGCGTAGCCGCGCTCGGTGACCTGACGGAAGGGAATGACCGCCAGCACCTCGGCCGGTCCGCCTCCCCCGGGGCCGGTGTCCCCGTCCCCGGGGCCGGGCGACGGCAGTTCGGCGAGCGTCCCCACCTCGGCCACCGTCCCGGTCAGCACCTCCACCTCGTGCCCGCCCGCGCCCGCTCTGCGCAGCAGGGCGAACGGGGGCGGATCGGACGCCACCAGTGAGCGGAGGAGATCCCGGGCATCCGTGTCGGGGAAGCCCCTGGGGTGATGGATCGTCATGCCTGCCTTCCCTAGGCGCCGAGAAGCTGACTCACGATGCGATGGGCATCGACCCGATGGGGTGGGCCGACGAAGGAGAAGAAGACGGGCCGGAGACCCTCAGCCGGATGCCTGCCGACTGGAGCGCTGCTCCAGATCCGTCGCGAAGTCCTGCCACGCCCGGCTGCATTCCCGTGCGGCCGTGGCGATCAGCTCCACGCGGTGCGGCGGCACGTTGTCGCTGATCCGGGTCCACTCTTGCGGGCCCACCGTGCAGGCGTCCAGCAGGCGCAGCAACGTGCGGCCGGACTCGGAGAGCCGCAGCGACGGGTCCTTGCGCAGATTGTGGATCAGTGCGGGGAGGTCGGGGGCGCGGTCGGCCGCGCGGTCGGAGCCGTCGATCCGGGCCACCGCGTTGGGGCGCAGCGGGGTCGCGGTGGCGGCCGCCGCCTCGGGCTCGCGGCGTACGGGCCCCACGGGGGCCTCACCGCGCCGCAGCCGGTCGCGGACGTCCCGCACGGTGGCGGCGCAGACCCCGGCCTCCCGGGCGACCTCGCGCAGCGAGACGCCGGGGCGCTCGGCGAGTATCCGGCCGGCCTGGATACGGCCTTCGGCGGCGTCGACCGGGCGCTCCCGGCCGTCGCGCCCGAGCCGGGTGCTCGACTGGGGAATTTCCCCACTCGCACGGCGGCGGATCGCCCCGACCGTCTTGTGGGAGAGCCCGGTGACCGAGGCAATGGCCCGATCGGACCATTCCGGGTGGGAGTTGATGATACGTTTGGCAGCGGCATTCCTGTCGGCACGTGGCAGGGGAAGTCCGTGCGAGACGTTTGCCTTGACCGCGAGGACAAACGCTTCTTCGTCGTCACATTCGCAGAAGATCGCCTCGATTTTGGCCTGGCCGCGCAGATCCGCGGCCCGTACCCGATGCATCCCGTCGATGACGTGCATGGTCCTGCGATTGACCAGAATGGGCGGCAGTTCGGTGTCCGACTCGGCGAGGAGGCGCACATGTTCGCTGTCCGCGCCCGAGAGCCGGGGCGAATCAAAGTGCGTTAAGTCGCTCAGGGACACCATTTCGGTGGACCGGTGCGTCATGATTTCGGCAGTGTCAGCCAGCAGCTGACCATTCATGTGCCTATCCCCCTGTGACAATCCGGTGCTTCATGGAAGACAGCGATGGACGAAAGACATCAGGAGGCGTACTGCCCATGGAGGGCTGGGCGCTGACCGACAGGCCCAGCCGCATCGAAGCGAAGGTGAAGTAATGACCAGCTCAAGGCCACCCCCGTGGACTTCCGCTTACCCCGTCCGTCTCATGGAACGCGAGCCCTCTGCTCCTACCCGGCGCGCCGACGCCCACACGTCGACCGGTTCATCGGGAGTTCATCACGGCAGATGTCAATAAGGCTCGTCCTGGTCTTACCAGGATGTTTGGCGAACCGCAGCATTCACACTGCGAGTTAACATCAGTTCCAGAACGAAGCGACCGTAGCAGTCGCCACGTGGCGTACGCAACCAAAACGTGACGGACCGTTTTATGGTCAACTCGCCCTATGCGAGGTATGCGAGGTGGACGGTCCCGGAGAGGATCTAGCCCCGCAGCAGGACGGGCAGGTGCCGGTGTCCATTGGAGATGAAGGACTCCAATGGGCGGAGCTCGGTGGGGGGCACCGCGAGAGCCAGGCCGGGAAAGCGCGCGAAGAGGGCGCTCAGCCCGATGCGCCCCTCCAGCCGGGCCAGCTCCGCGCCCAGGCAGAAGTGCGGGCCGTAGCCGAACGACAGGTGCTCGCGACGGGTCGCCCGGGTGAGGTCGAAGTCTCCGCCGCCCGCGCCGTGGGTCCCCGGATCGCGTCCGACGGCGGCGTAGTTGATGACGATGGGGTCGCCCTGGCGGAAGGTCAGCCCGGTCGCCGCGTCGTGGACGTCCTCGATCGGGAACCGCATGACGATGGCGGCGATCGGCGCCTGGTGGCGCAGGGTCTCCTCCACCACGTCGTCCCACGACGCCTTCCCGGAGCGCAGCAGGGCGAGCTGGCCGGGGTGGGTGAGGAGGTTGACGATGGCGTGGTCGAGCAGGTTGACCGTGGTCTCGTGTCCCGCGCCGATCAGCAGCAGCACGCTGTCCAGCAGCTCCTGCTCGCTGAGCCGGGAGTCGGTCTCGTCGTCGTGCGCGCCGATGAGCACGCTGGTCACATCGTCGCCGGGAGCCTGCCGCTTGGTGGCCAGCAGCCCCGTCAACAGCCGGTACAGCTCACGGGTGTTGGCCTCCGCCTCCGCCTCCGACTGGCCGGTCGCGAAGATCCCGGCGACCCCGGCGCGAAAGGCGTTGTGCAGCTCGTCGGGGACGCCGAGGAGGGTGTTGACGACCATCAGCGGCAGCATCCAGGCGAAGCGTGACCGCAGGTCCACCACCCCGCCGGGGGCGGCGTCCTCGGTGGCGTCCAGCCCGTCGAGCAGGGACCGGGTGATCTCCTCGATCCTCGGGGCGAGCGCCCGGACCCGGCCGGGTGTGAACGCGGTGCCGATCAGCCGGCGGAGCCGGACGTGTTCCGGGCCGTACGCGGTCAGCGCGTTACGGACGTCCACCCACAGGCGCAGCGGCCACTTGGGCGGAATGCGCTCGTCGATGTAGGCGTCGGACCAGTGCCGGTGGGCGTCCTTGGAGATCCGGCTGTCCGTGAGGAGCCGCTTGACCAGAGCCGGGTCGGTCACCGCCCAGGCCACCACCCCGCCGGGCAGCTCCACCGGGGTGGCCGGGCCCCGGTCCCGCAACCGGTCCGCCTCGGCGTGGATGTCGCGGGCGGTGGGGTCGAGGCGGAAGGGGCAACCGGAGGTCAACTCGGCACTCATGAGGAGAGATTTTCGCTCAATTGCGCCGCTCAAGAAAAGAGGAAAGGCGGAGAAAAGAGCAGAACATCCGCCCCCTCTCCCTCATTCGTCGCATAAGGAACCGACCGTCGTCGCATATCCCGGCGGAATAGTGAGAGGGCAAGAAACAGCATGTGGCGATTACGAAAAGATATTCGCATGCGCCGTTTACTGAGTACCCGCCTCCGCCGCCGTGCCGTCCTCGGCCACCGCGCGGCCCGCCCCCTGGCTCTGGCGGCGGGCCGCGATCACCACGTACACCAGCACTCCGGCGAACAGGAACAGCACCCCCTGGTACACCGCCGCGTACCCGGCCCCCGAGACCAGCCAGAAGGAGAAGCCGAAGCCCGCCAGCGCCAGCACCAGGTCCCAGACGAAGCGCCCGGTCCGCACCTTCTCGCGGCGCCCCGCCAGCAGGAAGTACAGCTGCGCCCCGGCCGCCAGCAGATACGGGACCGTCGCAGAGAAGGTGGTGATCAGCACGAGGGTCGCGAAGACCCCGTTCGACCCCGAGGTGTAGTTGACCACGGTGAGGACCGACGCCAGGATCACCCCGACGAACACCCCGACCGTCGGCACCCCGCGCCGCTTGACCGTGAACACGGCCGGGAAGAGCCCGTCCCGCGCGGCCGCGTACGGCGCCTGGGCGCTCATCAGGATCCAGCCGTTGAGCGCGCCGACGATGGACACCACGGCGGCCAGCGCGATCAGCGTGCCGCCCCACGTACCGCCGAACATCGCGTCGACCGCGTCGGAGAAGGGCGCGGTGGAGTTCACCAGGTCCTTGTGGGCGACGGTGCCGAACACCGACACCGTGCCGAGCAGATAGACCACGGCCGCGCCGACCGTGCCGAGCACGCTCGCGCGCCCCACGTTCCGCTCCGGGTTCTCCATCTCGCCCGCGCTCATCGACGCCGACTCCACGCCGAGGTAGCTGTAGAGCAGGATCGCGGCCGCCGCCGACATGCCGCCGAGCGCGCTGCCGCCGCTCGCGTTGAAGGGGCCGATGTTGTGCGGGTCGAAGTAGAAGAGCCCGACGACCGCCACGAAGAGCAGGGGCACGAACTTCAGCACGGTCGAGACGAACTGGACGGCACCGACCCAGCGCGTCCCGGCGAGGTTCGCCAGCGCGGGCAGCCACAGCGCGAGCAGCGCGATGGCCAGGTCCATGCCCTTGGACTCGTGCCCGGGGGCCAGCACATGCACATAGCCGACCGCCGCCACCGCGAGCGCCGCGTTGCTGACCCAGGTCATCGTCCAGTACGACCATGCCGACAGGAAGCCCGCGAAGTCGCCGAAGGCGGCGCGGGCGTGGACGTACGGCCCGCCCGTACTCGGGTCGCGCCGCGCGAGCCGCCCGAAGACGAGCGCGAGCGCGATGGCGCCGACCGTCAGGACGACGAAGGCCAGCAGGCTGAGCGTGCCGTACGGGGCGACGGAGGCGGGGAGCAGGAAGATGCCGCCACCGATGATGTTCCCCATGACGAGCGTGGTCGCCGTGGGCAGGCCGAAGCGGCGCGTGTGGTGCTGGTCGAGCATGTGAATATCGTCATGGACGATGTACGGTGCACCAAATCACCGGGCTTTGTCCGGCAGAACAGGGCGGGGGACCGGAAAAGGTACGGCGACGGGGCCCGGAACCCGGGATTCCTGCGCGAGTCCCTGCGACCCGTCAGACAAGACGTCCCCCGGAACCCGCACTTCAGGCGCCTCCTCCGCCCGGACCCGCGCCTGCGGTGCCTGCTCCTTGGGGACCTGCGGTCCGTCCGCCTCCCGCAGCCAGCGCCGCAGCACCGTGTGCACCCGCTCCGCTCCCACCAGCTCCTCCCCCGCCGCGACGGGCGCGGAGAGCTGGACCGGCCACAGCAGAAAGGGATGGCCCTGCTCGCCGCCGAGGCCGCCGTGCGAGCCGATCTGCTCCTCGAACGCGTACACCTCGCCGGTCGCCGCGTCGTAGGCCGAGTTGACCATGATGTCGGGGGTGTTCCGGAAGTGCGCGGTCCGCCGTACGGCGTCGGCGGCACCCGGCCCGAAGACCGCGAGCGGGCTCTCCTTAATCACCCGGCCGGTGTCGAGGTGATGCTCGGCACCGTCGGCGCCCAGCACCACCGCGCCCTCCGTTTCGGAGCGCACGAGCAGGAAGCCGATCCCGGCGTGGTTGGCGAGGGTGCGCAGCAGGGCGGGGTGGCGCCGGTCGATGGCCTCGCGGCTCATCCGGCCGGGGACGTCCGGGAACGAGATCAGCCCCAGGTTCCCGGAGGCCAGCACCACCGGCCGGGACTCCCCCTCCTCTCCCTCCGGTTCGTCCTTCTCGGGCCGGTGCAGAGCCGCCCGCGCCGCCACGCGCGCCTCCGCCCCGCTCGCCGTACGCCCGGCCGCCTTCGGCACCGGCAGCCCGCACCCGGCGCGCACCAGGTCCTTCAGCGTCAGCCCGTACGCCCCCGCGAACGTCGGCCCCGGGCTCTGGCCGTGGTCGGACAGCAGCACGATGCGGTACTCGCGCGGCGCCCGCTCCGCGACCTTGGCGATCAGCGCGATCGACCGGTCCAAGCGGGCCAGCACCTGCTGGGCATCGCGGCTGCGCGGCCCGGAGTGGTGCGCCACCTCGTCGTACGCCACCAGGTCGGCGTAGATCGCGGTACGGCCCGACAGGATGTCCCCGATGACCGCCGCCACCACCACGTCCCGCTCCACGACCGTGGCGAACGCCCGGATGAGGGGGTAGAGCCCGCCGCGCCCCACCCGGGGCGTCTCCCGGCGCAGCTTGGCGCGGGTGGACTGGCAGATCTCCCGGCACACCTCGGCCACGAACGAGGCCGCGGTCCGAGTGGCGTTGGCCGGGTCGGAGAAGTACGTGAAGTAGCCGCTGCGGGAGCGGTTGCGCTTGCTGCGCCGCGCCGCGACCGACAGCACCAGCGCCAGTTCGTCGGCGCCCCCGGTGAACAGGTTGCCCCGGCTCGCCCCGTCCACCGTCAGCAGCCCCTCGTGCCCGGCGCGGGCGGCGGCCCGGCGCTGCAACACGGCCGCGCTCGACGGCCGGTTGCTCACCATCACCTCGCCGCTCTTCTTCTCGTACCAGCGGAAGGCGGGCACGTCCTCGTTCGAACCGTGCAGGATGCCCAGCTGGCTGGCGCCGGTCTGGCTGGACCAGTCGGTGCGCCACGGCGTGACGGTGTGGGTGCCACCCACCCACGTCGACACGGTCTCCATCACGGGCGGCCGGTTGTCCCGGAGCCGCAGCGCGTCCCGCAGCACGGCATGCCCCACCCCGTCCAGCTGGAGGAACACCGTCCCCGGCGGCCGCGCCCGGCCCCCGTCCTCCCCGCTGCGCCGCTGTCTGCGGTCCGCGAGCCGCGCCAGCCTGTGCCGGTACGCGCCGTCGTCCCGTACGGTCAGGAACGTGCTGGTCGCCGAGGACGCGGCCGACATCACCGCCGCCACCACGACCGCCGTCTCCGGCTCCACCGTGCCCCGCCCGTCCGGGATCAGGCCGATCGCGAGGAGCAGCAGCGAGCCGTTCAGCACGAACACCAACAGCCCCAGCACCAACGCGGGCATCAGCAGCAACGCCCGCACCAGCAGTGGCCACACCAGCGCGCTCAGCACGCCGAAGGCGCCCGCGCCGCTGGCGGCGGTGACCGCGACCCTCGTCGCGCTGTCGCCGTCCGCGGCCTGCAAGCGGAAATCGGGCAGGACGCCCGCGAGCGCCAGCATGGTGAGCGTCGACACCGCCCACACGGCCGCCACCCGGAGCAGGGCTCCCCCCACGGTCTTCCATCGGGGCTTCTGCACGCCGTTGGCCTCACTTCGGATTCCGGCCCGCGCTGGGCGCGCGGGCCGAGTCCCAGCGTTACACAGCGTGGGTGCGTCCCGGCGGGCAAGAGGTTACGGGGAGCGAACCGTTCCGCTTACGACATGGTGACGGGCCGCGGCCGAACCCCGCCTCGGTCAGGCGGAGGTGTGGGACCGGGCGTGGCCGTCGGGGAGCGTCGTGCGTTCGGCCTCGTCCTGGACGAGCCAGGAGAGCAGCGACGCCACCGTCAGTCCGGCTTCGGCCGGGTGGCGCAGCACCTTGCCCGGGTCGAGCTGGTACGTGTTGGTGCGTCCCTCCCGGGTGTGGGAGAGGTAACCGTCCCGCTCCAGGTCAGCAATGATCTTCTGAACGGCGCGTTCGGTGAGTCGGCAGTGCACCGCGATATCACGGATGCGGGCATTGTGATTGTCCGCGATAGCTGCCAGCACCCGGGCATGGTTGGTCAGAAACGTCCATCCGGTGTGCGGCTCGGGCACTTCGTCCATGGCCCAACTCTAGCGACCGACCATGCACGCAGCCAAAAACACGTAACTCATTTCATGTATCGGTTGACGTGTGTGGGGCCGGTAGGTGAGTCTGAGAGCCGAGGTCGGTGATCAGACAAGGGGAGGGCACCGCCATGCCGGAACCGGCACAGCCCGTCGTCGAGAAGGGCGTCGGGCACGCGGAGGGCGACGGCGAGCCGGTGGCGCCCACGCCCTGCCCGGCGGCAGCCGACATCGCGCCGGACGGCGACCGGATGCGCGTGAGCCTGCGGGGGGAACTCGACCTCAGCGGGCAGCTGCTCCGGGGCGACCTGCACGAAGCGCTGCGCCGGTCGGCAAGCGGCGTCGATCTGGACCTGACCGCGCTGACCTTCTGCGACTGCTCCGGCCTCAACATCCTGCTCAACCTGCGCCTACGGGCCCTCGGCCAGGGCAAGACCGTCGTCGTCCGGGGCAGCAGCCCGGCCGTCGAGCGGCTGCTGGACGTGACCGGCACCTGGGATCTGTTCGTTCCCCCGGGCCCGGACGACGGGGGCACGGCGCCCACCGCGCGCCACGACGCGAACCCACGAGAGGAGACAAGGCAGGATTTACGCACCGAAGTGCGGCAACTGCGCCACGCCATGCGGACCCGGCCGACGATCGACCTGGCCCGCGGCATGCTGATGGTCTCGTTCGGCCTGAGCGCCGAAGCGGCCTGGAAGGCGCTGGTCAAGACCTCCCAGAACACCAACACCAAGGTGCACCGCTTGGCCCGCGACCTGGTCGGCACGATCGAGGGAGGCAGGCTGCCCGAAGCGGTCCAGAAGCAACTGGCGATCGCGGTCACCGAAGCGGCTCCACGCGCCCGCCCCGCGGGCACGGCCTGGGACAGCGCTCCCGGCCGCGGTTCCCTCCGCACGGCGCTCCAGTTCGGCTACCGCGCCGTAGAGTCACGCGCATGCAGACCTCATTAACGGGGCGGCGCAGACGCGTCGCCGCGACCGCTCTCCTCCTGGGCGCCGCCCTCTCCCTGACCGCCTGCGGCGAGCAGCGCGCCACGACGGCCGACGCCCCCAGCGCTCCCCCGAGTTCCAGCCCCGGCTCCCCCGCCGCTTCCCCCTACGTGGAACCCGGATCCCACGACGGCGCCCCGCACTACCGCGAGAACAACGCGTACCGCCTCCCCGGCGAGATGTCCCCCGCGAGCGCCAAGGACGCGCGGAAGGAAGCCGCCCGCATCGAGCCCGTACTGAAACGGCTGTGGGGACAGAAGAAGTGGGACCCCAAGAGCGTGCGCACGGCGATGCTCAGGCTCGGCTACGAGGAGGAGCGGACCGGGCCGAAGGGAGAGCTGCTCGGCGGGACGCTCACCGTGCAGGGGATGGAACCGCGCTTCGAGACCGACCACTACATCACGCCCGAGGGCGCCCGGGTCGGCCTGCGCGTCCGCCGTGACGCATGCGTCACGGCGTTCGTGCAGAAGACCAACTACCAGGTCAGTACGAACGGGCCCTACATGGAGACCGGCTGCTTCGAGCCGCCCTCCGGCCACTGAGCTCGCGGCGGGCCTTGCGCTGCGCCGGGATCGCCGTGGCGTCAGGCGCGGGGATCGCGCTCGTTGGAGGCATCGAACTTCCGTACCTCGTTGCGCATACGCGGAGCCCACTTGGCGAAGATCTGCTGGACCTGCGGAGTGCTCAGGTGCGTGGCCAGCGCCTCCTGCGACGTCCACTGCTCCAGGACCGTGACGGTTCCGGCGTCGAGGTCGTCGATGCAGAAGCTCAGCAGGACGTTGCCGGGGTTCGCCGCGGCGATCGGGTAGGTGGCTTTGGCGTCGGCGATGAATTCCGTGACGTCACGTGGGTCGACGTGGACTCGGCCGGCGATGATGATCATCGGTGTTCCTTCAGCAGGGGTGGACGACCTGAGCCGTTGGTGTGCACGACATTGCGGGGCCGGTTCGTCGCAGCGCTCAGGACAGGGTGATGACGACCTTGCCGCTGCCGCTCTGGGCGAGCGTGTGGGCCTCGGCGATGGAGGCCAGCGGCAGAACGTGCTCGACGCGGGGGGTGTACAGCCCCCGGCGGCCGAGGTCGGCGGCCTGCCGCAGGAGGGTGGAGTCGTTGCGGGCATCGATCTTGCGCAGTCCCAGCCGTGCCGCGCCCTCGGTGTCGATGACCGTGACGACGCGGCTGGGGTTGCCGACGAGGTCCAGGAGATCCGGCAGCGAGGCTGACGGCGCGGCGTGAACGGCCGCGTCGACGCCGGCCGGAGCCAGAGCCGCGACCCGTTCGCCCAGCCCTGGGCCGTACGTGGTCGCCCGGACCCCCAGGTCTGCGAGGTGGGCGTGGTTGGCCTGACGGGCGGTGCCGATCACCGTCGCCCCTGCGGCCAGGGCGAAGGCGGCGACGGCGCTGCCCACCGCGCCGGAGGCTCCCTCGATCAGCAGGGTCCGCCCGTCGAGGTCACCGAGGGCGGTGATGACGCCCGCCGCGGTGACCGAGGCGAGTCCGGCCGCGGCGGCCTGCTCGGTCGACCAGTTGGAGGGGACGGCACTCCACGCGCTCAGCACTGCGAACTGCGCGGTGGTGTCGCTGACTCCGCCCAGGCCGAAGACGAGGTCGCCCACACGCGTGCCCTCGACACCCGGCCCCACTTCGTCCACGACTCCGACCGCGTCACGACCGGGCACCGCGGGCAACTCGAGGGCGAGGACGTCCTGCAGGTGGCCGGCGCGCAGCAGGAAGTCGATGGGGTTCACGCTCGTGGCCCGGACCTTGACGCGTACCGAGTCCGCCCCGGCGTGGGGTTCGGGGGCGTCCTCGACGACCAAGACGTCGGGGTCGCCGTAACGGTGATAGCGCGCAGCCTGCATGGAGGTCTCCCGGACTCGATGGGCGCGGCATTTCTTGCCGCGGAAAGTAACGGTAGGTCTAAATAATTTCCGTGGCAAGTAACCGTCCGTATAGATGATTTCCGCGGCAAGCAACGGTAGGATGACGCCATGGCAGACCCTCAGCACCTCTCGCCCCAGCAGGACCGCACCTGGTCCCTGCTGGTCGGGGTGATGATGTGGCTACCAGCCGAGCTGGACGCCTACCTTGAACGCGCAGCCGGGATCAGCCACGCGGAGTACCAAGTCCTGCGCTGGCTGTCGGTGAGTGAGGACCGCGAGGTCCATATGAGCCGACTGGCCGCCACGGCCAGCGTCACCCCCTCACACCTGTCGCGCATCGTGGCCAGGCTGGAGAAGCAACAGTGGATCACCCGCAGCAGCGACCCTGATGACGCCCGCCGGACGCTGGCACGACTGACCGAGACGGGCGCGCAGGTGGTGAGCCGCACCGAGCCGGGGTACGCCGAGGAAGTGCGCCGGCACGTCTTCGGGCACCTGGATCCCCAGCAGGCCGAGCAGCTCGAAGACCTCGCCGAAGCGATGCTGACTCCACTGCGCCGGGACTGCGTGCAGTTGCTGCCTGCCCGGACCTCCCGCTGACACGTCTCCCGTCTCGGTGCGCCGGCCTCGCTTGCGCCGCTCACGACACGATGGCCGCCGGATCATCCAGCCACAC
The DNA here is from genome assembly GCF_040631655.1 of Streptomyces sp. NPDC019937. Classification (NCBI taxonomy): domain Bacteria; kingdom Bacillati; phylum Actinomycetota; class Actinomycetes; order Kitasatosporales; family Streptomycetaceae; genus Streptomyces; species Streptomyces sp. NPDC019937. The sequence continues at coordinate 27,354 of NZ_JBEYAL010000021.1, read as the reverse complement.
CCGATGCCCCTCGGGCGTCACGGTGAGCCCGAACCGACCGTGGCCCGGCGCGCCCTGCCCCGTCCACCACCGATACGCGCCCTCCACCTCGTCCCACAGCCGGCGCTCCCCCGCCTGCCAGACGCGCGCCCCGTCCGCGCCGTCGCGGAACACCACGCACGCCCAGGAGCGGTCGCCCAGCCCGTAGAACCACACCGGCCGCGCCCCGTCCTCCTTGCCCGCCACGACCTGGACGCACCGGGGTACGCGAAGACCCAGCACGAAGGGGAGGGCGCTGTACTGCCCGGTGACGAACTCCGCCTCGGTCACGTCGGTGGTGGAGGCGTCGGCGCCATCGGTCGGTGCGTACGCGCCGTGGTCGGGGAGCGTCAGCCGCTGGGCGCGCGCCTTCATGAACTCCACGGGCCGGGTGAAGCGGCCGGACGCCGTCCCCTGGCGCACCGTGAGCCGGGCGACGGCGTCGGCGTGGGTGAAGTGCGTGCCCCAGGGCGCGACGATGAGCCCGCCCGGGCGGGTCTGCTCGAGCCACGCCCCGGGGATTTCCCGGACCCCGACGGTGGCCAGGACGCGGTCGTACGGTGCCTGGTTCGCGTACCCCTGGGCCCCGTCCCCCACGACGACGGTCGCATCCCACCCGGCGGCGCGGAGCCGCGCGCCCGCCTGCCGCGATACGGCGGGATCCACCTCGACGGTGGCGACCCCGCCGCCGTTGCCCCTGCCACAGCCCCTGCCGCAGCGGTGCGCCAGGGCCGCGGCCGTCTCACCCGTGCCGGTGCCGATGTCCAGCACCGTCATGCCGTCGTCCACGGCGAGGTCCTGGAGCAACGCGTAGACGACGGACGGCATGGAGGAACTGCTCGTGGATACCCGTCCGGGTTCGGTGCCGGTGTGCGCCCCGTCGTCCCACTGCGTGACGATCGGGGCGTCGCGGTCGGCGGCGGCATACCAGGCGTCGGGGTCCTCGGCCCGGCGGACGGCGGTGGCCGTGTGGGTGCGGGTGTCGAACGGCCACATGAGGTCGGGCAGGAACGCGGCCCGGTCCACGGCGTCGAAGGTGGGCGCCCAGTCCGCCGCCATGGCTCGCCCCAACGCCCGCCGCGCGGGGCGGGATTCCACCATCAGCACGCCGCTCCTTCGTTTGCTTCGTTCAGGCCGGAGTTCCGGGCAGCAGCATAGGAATCACCGCTGGAGACCGGCACGAGCCACGGATAACGGGCGCATGGCTGATCAACGGACGATTGACCCACGATTTCGGTAGCCAATTGCCCCGGGCAAGAGGTCACCCCACGTCCATAGAGTCCTCATCATGACGAAGAGAACCCCAGCGACGCTGACCCGCCACGCGGACGCCGAGACGTGCGCCGACCCCAGCAGTGTGATGACCCTGCTGGGCGAAACGGATGGCGCGGGCGGCGGCTTCACGAGCTACCGATCCACCTTCGCCCAGGGGGCCGTGGGGGCACCCGCCCACTTCCACACCAGGGCGACCGAGCTGTTCTTCGTGGTCAGCGGGGCGCTCCAGGTGCTGATCGGCGAGGAGGTCACCGTCCTGAGCGAGGGCGACTTCCTGGCGGTGCCTCCCCACACCCCGCACGCCTTCGCCGCGGCGCCGGACGCCGAGGCGGACGTGCTGTTCGTCTTCACCCCCGGCATGGGCAGGTTCGACTATCTGCGCCTGCTCGGCCGGGTGATGCGCGGCGAGGCGGACCCGAAGGAGATCGCCGAGTCCGCCGAGCGCTTCGACAACCACTACGTCGACAGCCCGGTATGGCGTGCGGCCCTGGAACGCTCGGCCTGATCGACGCGGCCTGGCCGTCCCCGGAGTGGCGGGCGGTGCTCACCGTGTGGTGTCGGCCGTTGCCCCGCCCCGCACCTCCCGGAACCGCTTCACCACGTGGCTCGCACCCGCCGCCAGGACCGCCACAACCACCGCCGTGTAGAAGGAGTCCGGGGTCTGCCAGTCGCCGTTGGCGTCGGAGAATGTGGGGCGGACACGGCCGCACCGACCTAGAGACGGACGCGCGCCCAGACGGTCTTTCCAACGACGCGCTCCCGTACGCCCCACGCCTCGGCGAACGCCTCCACGATCGCGAGCCCGCGCCCGCGCTCGGCGTCCGGCGCCGCGTCACCGATCACCGGCAGGCCGTCGCCGGGGTCGGACACCTCGACGCCGACCAACTTCTCTGCGTCGTATGCGATACGCACCTCGTAGTACCTCCCGGGTACGCGGCCATGCCGTACCGCGTTCGTCGCCAGCTCCGAGAGGACGAGCAGTACGGCCTGAGACGGCCCCGGGGCCACGCCCCACCTGCAGAGAGCAGCCTCGACTGCATGGCGGGTGCGATGGACCGACGGGGGTACGGGCGTGAACCTCTTCATCCAGCCATGAATGGGGACGACGCCGTGACTTTCTGCGTTCATTTCTCAACTGTGGGTGTCAATGGCTACGTTGACCAGGGGAAACGACTCAACGCGGCCACGCGTCGAGTCCAGTCGAACACCCGTTGAGTGACGTTGAGAGGCGTTGAAAGGGCGGCAGAGGTGGCCAACCCGAAGAAGAGAGACGCGGCGTCGTCGACCGTGCAGTACTTCGCCGCCGTGCTGAAGCTGCTGCGCCAACAGGCGGGACTGACGCAGGGCGAGCTCGGCGAGCGGATGGGTTACACCGGCTCCGCCGTGAGCGCCGTGGAGACGTGTGCGAAGCCGCCGACGGACGAGTTCATCGAAGCGGCCGAGAAGGCACTGGACGCGGGAGGGTTGCTGAGGGCCGCCATCGGGCTTCTGCGGCTTGAGCGCTATCCGGAGTTCTTCCAGGGATTCGTACAGCTGGAGCAGGAAGCTCTCAGCGTGTCGTCGTACTGCACGCAGGTGATCGACGGTCGTTTGCAGACGAAGGAGTACGCCGACGCCCTACTCCGGAGCAACTACCCGCCGTTCGAGGCCGAGGAGCTGGATCAGCTGGTCGAGGCTCGCATGGACCGCAAGGCGTTGTTCGATCGCAAGCCGATGGCGCTGTTCCATACCGTGATCGAGGAATCGGCACTGCGGCGAGAGATCGGCGGCACGGAGGTCATGCGCGCCCAACTCCAGCACCTCATCGAGTGCGCAGCCCGTCCGAACGTGACCATCCAGGTCATGCCGACAAGCCATGCGGAACACGCGGGCCTTCGAGGCGCGTTTACGGTCCTTGAGACTCCCGACCACACCACCTTGGTTTACATGGAGAGCCACGGCGAGAGCATCCTGGTCTCCAAGCCCGAGAAGGTAAACGAACTGGCGTGCCGCTATGCCATGATCAGGTCCCAGGCTCTCGGGCCAAACGAATCCGTACGCTTCATCGAGCAGTTGATGGGTGAGCTATGAGCAGACTCGTGTGGTTCAAGAGCAGCTACAGCGACTCCGGCGGTGGCGAATGCGTCGAGGTGGCACACACCCCCGCCACCATCCACGTCCGGGACTCCAAGATCCCCGACGGCCCGAACCTCCACATACCCGCCGACGCCTGGTCGGCCTTCCTGACGACCGTCACCCACCCCCGGTAGCCGCCATGCGGGCGCGCAGCAGAAGGGCGACCCAGCTGCGGTAGGGGCGCCACGCGTCCGCGATCCCGGCGAGCCGGGAGAGGCCCGGGGCCTCGCCCAAGCCGTACTCCGTGGCCACCGCACGGTGCACCCGGGGCTCGGCGGTGGGGAAGATGTCGGGGTGCCCCGCGCCACGGATCAGGATGAGTTCGGCTGAGAACGGGCCGATCCCAGACAGAGACTGAAGGTCTTTGAGGGCCTGGTCGGCGTCCCGCGCCCGCAGCGCCGAGGCGTCCAAGTCCCCGTCCAAGGCGGCTTCGGCGATGGCATGCAGGCGTTCGATCTTGACGTCGGTCAGGCCCGGGATACGGGCCAGGCCCCGCAGCACCGCCGGGGTCGGAAACGCGTGGAGCCGCTGTCCCGCGACGTCGACGGGCCGGCCGTGGTCGCGGGCGAGGCGGGCCTTGATGGCCGCTGCCTGGGTCTTGCGGATGCGGTGACCGATGACGGCCCAGGCGGCGGCCTCGTACGGGGAGTGGAAGCAGACGGGCCGCAGCCCCGGGAACTCGGCCTGCAGGCTCGCCACCACGGGGTCCCTCTCACCGACGGCGGGGAATCCGGTGCCGTCGATGTCCAGGGAGAGGATCCGGGCGATCTGGTTCCGGGCGGCCTCCCCAGCCGCGCTGTCGGCGTGGACCGTGAACTCGGCCGTCACGAGCCCGTGTTCACCGACCGCCTCCTCCTGGCGCAGGGCGCAGCCGATGACGCCGTCGTGGTCGTCGGCGGGGAAGGCCAGGCGCAGCAGGCCATCCGCCGCGTGGTCGTAGGAGGCGGGGGTGAAGCCCTCCAGGAACCGGATGGACGAGGCCAGCGAGAACGGACCCCGGGGGGTGAAGGAGGCGGTGGTCACGGGTCAGGCTCCGTGGGCGGTCAGGACGTAGCCCTCGGGGCCGACGAAGGAGAAGAACGGGCCGAACGGGCTGTCGGCGAGCGGCGTCAGGACCGTGACGCCGTCCGCGACGAGCTTGTCGCGCAGCGCCTGGGCGTCGGGGGTGGAGAACCACAGGGCGACCCCCAGCCCCGGGCGGCCGGAGTCCAGGTCGGTGCCCGGCAGCGGCTCGCGCACGGCCATCGGACAGGGCTTGGTGTCGAAGACGACCGCGCCCGGCGGCGAAGCGGGGGTGCGGCGCAGGCCGAGGTGGGTCTCGCAGAACTCGGCCGCCGCCTTCACGTCACGGACCTGCAGGGCCACGAAGTCGGGGCCGTCGATGCTGATGGACATGGGCGTCTCCTCGAATCAATGTCAGGACTTTGACATGCGCCAACGCTAGACGTGGCCCACACGTGTGTCAAAGTATTGACATGAAGGAGAGTTCGCAGGCGGAGCCGCCGCACCCGGCAAAGGACGTACTTGATCACGTGGGCTACCGGCTGAAACGCGCGCACGCCGCGCTGCGCGGCGCCATGGACCAGGCGCTGCGCGAGCACGGCCTGACGGTGCCGCAGTACGCCTGCCTGGAGGTCCTGGCGGCCCGGCCCGGCATGTCCAACGCGGAGCTGGCCCGCGCCACGTTCGTCACCCGCCAGTCGATGAACGTCGTCCTGCGCGGGCTGCAGGAGGACGGGCTGCTCGCCCGCCCCGACACCGTCGGCCACGGCCGCGCCCGCCCCGTCACGCTCACCGAGGCAGGGTGGCGGCGGCTGCACGCCGCGCAGGCTTCCGTCTACGCGATCGAGGCCCGCATGGTCCGGGCCGTCCCCGCGGAGCGTCTCGCGGGGCTCCTCGAAGACCTCGACCGCGTGGCGCGGGCCCTCAAGGACTGACGCTCAGACCCTCACGCGTCCCAGGTGACCGGCAGCCTCCGCACGCCGCGCGTGGACACGCCCACCTTCCACTCCACGTCCCGCTCGGCGTCGGCGAACCGCAACCCCGGCAGCCGTTCCAGCAGTGTCCGCAGGGCGATCCGCAGCTCCATCCGGGCCAGCGGAGCGCCCAGGCAGTGGTGCGGGCCGTGGCCGAAGCCGATGTGAGTCGCCTCGCGGCGGCTCAGATCGAGCTGGTCGGAGCCGGTGTAGACGCTCTCGTCGCGGTTGGCCGAGTTGATGGCGACGACCACCGGCTCGCCGGCCCGTACGGTCACCCCGCCCACCTCGACGTCCTCGACCGCGTACCGGGGCTGGAGGCTGCCGGAGCCGAGCGGGGTGAAGCGCAGCAGTTCCTCGACCGCCTGCGGCACCTGGTCGAGGTCCGCGCGCAGGGCGGCGAGGTGTTCGGGCTGGGTGAGCAGGACGTAGAGGAAGTTCGCGATCTGCGTGGCGGTGGTCTCGTGGCCGGCGATGAGGATCGACTCCGCCAGCGAGAGCAGTTCGTCCTCGGACAGCCGGTCGTCGTTGTCGCGCGCCGCGACGAGGGAGCTGAGCAGATCGTCCTGCGGCGCGGTGCGACGCTGTTCGACGAGACCGGCCATGTAGTCCCGGAGCAGGGCCCGGTAGCCCTTGATCTCCTCCAGCGTGTACTTCGTCGTGGAGAGGAACGCCTCGGACCACAGCCGGAAGTCGCCCCGGTCCTCGAACGGCACGCCCAGCAGCTCGCAGATGACCGTGATCGGCAGGGGCAGGGCGAAGTCCTCGACGAGGTCGGCGGGGGCGCCGTCGGCCCGTATCACGTCGACCAGTTCGTCGGCGATCTGCTGGGCGCGTGACCGCATGCGGTCGATCTGGCGCACGGTGAACGCCTTGGTCACCAGGCGGCACAACCGGCTGTGCTCCGGCGGGTCGAACGTACTGATCGTGCCGGGGCCGGGAGCGTACGGCCGTACGCGCGGCGCGTCGCGCCCGACGGCCGCCGCCCGGCTGAAGCGCGGGTCGCCGAGGACGAGCCGGGCGTCCTCGTAGCGGGTGGCCAGCCACGCCGGTTCGCCGTACGGAAGCTGGACCCGGGCCAACGGCTCCTCGCGGCGCAAGCGTTCGTACAGCGGGGCCAGGTTCAGCTTCTCAGCCGCGAACGGATAGGGCAGGGGCTCGGCGGCGGGCTGGGCGGACGTCATGCATCCTCCTTGGCGGCCGGGTGGGGGGAAGTCGGCCACCTCGGATCGCATTGTCCACGCCGAGGATCAGGGAGATCATTAGAGATCCTCGGAGGTCCGCGGGAACGTCTCACCTCCTGATGCGCGCGCGACCGCTCTCCAACTCCTCGCGGGCCGCCTCCATGAACGCCTCACGGCGCTCCCGCTTGACCGGCGACCGCCCCTGCTCGCTGCGCATCAGCGCGTGCAGCACGGTGGTGTAGTCGTGCGCGGCCTGGGCGGCCCGCGCGGAACACACCAGCTCGACCGCCTTCTTCGCCAGCCATAAGTCGTGCAGCTTCTCGTCCTCGGGATCGTCGAGGGTCGGCATGCCGAGCTTTCGGCGGTCCAGGATCAGCTCGACCCGTTGCACCGCCTTCAGATACCCCGATATGGCCTCCTTGCGCTCCGCCCGCGCCGCGTCAGCGCGCTGCCGCTGGTCGCGCTGCACCTCGACGCGGTTCGCCAACTGCTGCCCTATGAGGGTCCCCGTCGTCCCCAGCAGAACGCCGACCAGGGCGAGAACCGTACCGACCGTGATTCCGTCCACGGCACCCAGCTTTGATCACGCCGCCACCACCGCGCCACACCCCCCGGAATCCGGGAAGTTTTTTCACTCGCCGGGACACGGGTACTCGACGGCCCCGGCTGGGAGTCGCCGACACGCGGGAGGCGAGATGGCCGAGCAGAGGACACCATGGGCCGGCGCCTGGCCACGGCTCCGCGTGGCGGACTGGGCGGAGGCCCGGGACACGCTGCACATGTGGACCCAGATCGTCGGCAAGATCCGGCTGGCCCACGCCCCGCCGGCCAACCACTGGTGGCATGTCACGCTGTACGTCACCCCGCGAGGGCTGAGCACGTCCGCGATCCCGTACCGGACCGGTGCATTCGACATCGAATTCGACTTCATCGATCACCGCCTGCGCGTGCGGGTCAGCAACGGAAGCCACCGCGAGCTGGCGCTGGAGTCCAAACCGGTGTCCCAGTTCTACGCCGAGGTCATGGACGCCCTGGGAGACCTGGGCATCCGGACCCGCATCCATCCCCGCCCGAACGAGGTGGACCCGGCGATCCCCTTCGCGGAGGACCACCGCCACGCGACGTACGACCCGCACGCCGCGCGCCTCTTCTGGGGCCAGCTCACCCGCGCGGACCGGGCCTTCGAGGAATTCCGGTCCGAGTTCGTCGGCAAAGCCAGCCCGGTGCACTTCTTCTGGGGCTCCATGGACCTGGCCACCACCCGCTTCTCCGGCCGCCCCGCGCCCCCGCACCCGCCCGACGGCCTGCCCAACCTGCCGGACTGGGTGACCGAGGAGGCCTACTCCGTCGAGCTGTCCAGCTGCGGCTTCTGGCCCGGCGGCGGCGAGGAGGGCGCGTTCTACGCCTACGCCTACCCCGAGCCGGCCGGCCTCGCCGACCAGCCGATCCGCCCTGCCGCCGCGTCCTACCAGCGGGAATCCGGCGAATTCGTGCTCCCCTACGAGGCCGTCGCCACCGCCCCCGATCCGGACCGGGCCCTGAGCGAATTCCTGCACACCACGTACGCGGCGACGGCCGAACTGGCCCACTGGGACCGCGCGGCGCTGGAAGCGGATCCTCACCGGCTGGAACACCACTGAACACCCGGTGACCTCAGAGGGAGCCCGGCGCGGCCATGGGCATCTTCGGCTACTCTGAAAACGAACTAGTCGTGGATCGCGAGTAATCCGCCGGGAGGGCAGATGGCACCGACGGACCCCTCGGCCGGATGGCTGCGCGGAACCTTGCAGTTGAGCGTGGCCGCCGTGCTGGCCGAGGCCGACCGGCACGGATACGCCCTGGTGCAACGGCTCGCGGAGCACGGCCTGGGCACGGTGCGCGGCGGAGCGCTGTACCCCGTACTCGGCCGCATGGAGACCGACGGCCTGGTCGCGTCGCGCTGGGAGCCGGGCGAGGGCGGGCCGGGGCGCAAGGTCTACCGGCTCACCGACGCGGGACGCGGCGCGCTGCGTGACGAGATCGCGCGCTGGCAGGAGTTCTCCGCCGCGATGGACCGGCTGATGAAGCAGACCGAGCAGGAGTTGTGATGAGCGAAACCGCGGACATGTGGGAGTTACGAACCCGGCTCGCCCTTGCCGAGCGGTCCGTGGGAGAGGAGGTGAGCGACAGCGTGCTGGCGGAAGTGGCCGCGCACTGCGCGGAGAGCGGCGAAAGCCCTGAGGAGGCATTCGGCCTGCCGGACGACTTCGCCGAGTCGGTGGCGGCTGAGCGGTTGCCCGCCGACGTACGGGCCGGAATCGACCCCGACGCGTGGACGGCTACCGAGTACGCCTTCGTCGTGACCGCGCAGTTGGGCCTGATGACCTTTCTGGCGGGGGCGTACGAGCTGGTGACGAGCGGCCTCATGGTCGATCTCACCACCGCCGCCCTCGTCGGCTGCGTCGCCATCGCCGCCGCCGTGGCCGCCCTGTACGGCGCGCGGTTCGCCCTGCACGCCGGGTCCCGCACCCGCGCGATCGTTTGCGGGCTGGCCACCATCACGGCCGTCGTCCTCGCCGCGGTCACGTTCCTCGAGGCGCCCGACACCGTGATCGCACACGTACCGGCCCCCGCCCTCTGCGCGCTGGGCATTCTGCTCCCCGCGTGGGTGCTGTTCTCCCGCCCGCCGACCGCCCCCGCCCCTGACCGGCTGCCGTCCGAAGCGTGGCTGCGCAAGCTGCCGCAACTCCTGGAAGGACGCCACGCACTCCCCCGGGCCCGCGCGGCCGAACTCACCCGGGAGGCGAGCCGCCACCTCGCGGAAACCGGGTGCGAGCCCGAGGACGAATTCGGCCCCGTGGCGGCCTACGCCCGCCGGCTCGCCAGAGCGGAAACGCCCCGGCAGCACTGGTGGCGGCGCGACGACGTGCGATCCGCAGCCGGCACCGCGTTCTTCGGCATGTGTCTCGTGGACAACCTGCACAGCCATGGAGCGGTGTGGCTGACGGTGGTGGCCGCGGTGGGCATGTGCCTCAGCGCGGCGTCCCTCGTCGACCACCTGCGCCGGAACGCCAAGCGCGACCGACGGGCCGCCACCTGAGCCGCCCACGCCGGCCGCCGGGTGCTACTCCGCGCCGAGAATGCGGCCAGGACACGCCAGGCGGTGGGGGTGGAGGCGACTGGACCGTATACCTCGCGCTGGTCGCGCAGGAGGGTCAGGTCGGCGATCGCCTCGCCGCCGTCCGCCAGCATCACCGCCAGGTCGATCGCCACCCGGCCGGGATCGTGGCCGGTGCCGCGCGACCGCAACCGGCGCAGCGCGTTGGCGAAGACGCCGGTCAGGCCCGTGGCGTCAGCGAGGTCGGCCAACAGGCAGGATCCAAATGGCTGGCCACTCCGCGACCGTCGGCCGAAACGACAAGTTTGGGACGCGTCCCGGTCTCGGTAATCGGGCGTTAGCCAGCAAGCTCACGCTTCGGCCTCTGCCGTCGGAGTGGGCGGGCTGTCTGCTTTCGCTCGTGGCGCGGTCTCCATGTGGTCGTGCGAGGTCTCCCTCATGGTCCCAATGATGATCAGCCCGACGACCGCGGCGAAGATGATGTAGAACGCCGGGGCAATGGTGGCACCGGTGAGGGCGACCAGCGACGTCGCCACCAGCGAAACGAGTCCGGTGCCGATGACACCACCGATGTTGAAGCCGAGCGAGACGCCGGTGTAGCGCACCCGCGTGGGGAACTGTTCCGAGTACAGCGTATAGACCACGCCCTGCTGGACGCTGAAGGGAAGGTTCAGGATCAACGCGGCGACGATGGCCAGTGGGAGCGAACCTTGCTGCATGACCCAGAAACAGGGGACGGCGAGGACGACGAATCCCATGAGGCCTGCCGCAAGGACGCGTCGCCGTCCGAAACGATCGCTCAGGGAGCCTGCCCACGGGATGAGTGCCAGCGGCATCAGCACGATCAGTACGACAAGCCACAGGGCGCCGGCCATCGGATACCGCAGCACCGCCGAGAGATGGACGACGAGATAGACCGACGCGATCCCGCCGGTGGTCATTGTCGAATAGGCGATCCCGGCGACCCGGAGGACACCGGCCCTGTGAGCCCGCAGGATCTCGACCAGTGGTGCCTTGGGGGGAGCCGCCTCCTTTACCATCTGCACGAACAGCGGAGAGTCCTCCACCCGCATTCGGTACAGCACCGCAGCCACCAGCAGCGGTGCGGCGATGAGGAAGGGGACCCGCCAGCCCCAGTTGCTCATCTGCTCGGCGGGTATCACGGCGCTGAGTGCCCCGACCGTGGCGGCTGCTCCGGCGAGGCCGAGGGAGATCCCGATCGAAGTTGCCGAGCCGAACAGGCCACGCCGCCGGGCGGGGGCTGACTCGGTGGACAGCGATGCTGCTCCGCCGACCTCGCCACCAGCGGAAAAGCCCTGGATGATCCGCAGGATTGTCAGCAGAACCGGTGCGGCGACACCGATCGCCGCATAGGTGGGCAACAGCCCCGTGAGGACAGTAGCCACACCCATCAGCGTGACTGTCGCCGTGAGGACCGTCTTGCGACCATGGCGGTCGCCCAGACGACCGAAGAACAGTCCGCCGAGTGGTCGGGCGAAGGATCCGCTCGCGACCACGCCGAGGGTGCTGAGCAACCCGAGGAAGCCATTCTGGTCAGGGAAGAACAGGGGAGCCAGCACGACTGCCAGGTAGCCGTAGCTCGCGTAGTCGTAGTACTCGATAGCTGTACCGACGGCGGCGGCCAGGCTCGCTCTGCGAGCTACTCGGTCTCGATCGGGCAGTGCTTGCGACATCGGCGCTCCTTCGCGCTTCGATGTGGACGGCCGTCCCGTGGCCGTGATGTTGCGCCGTAACACTAGACTCGAACCTACCTCAGTTCAATAAGCTGGAAGGTTCCGCGCGGCAGTTGGCCGCGTTGCTCCCCGGACCCAGGAGCGCGACCCTCCGCTGTTCGCCGGATACCCACGGGAGGGCGCTGCACCGCTGACCGGAGTCGCCGAGGACGGCTCGTTGTCGACCGGTGACGTGCCGGAGGTCCGGTAGTGCCGTCTTCGCGAGGGTCGGGAGAAAGGCATCCTCCGCAGCGGGTGCAACATCGACATACGCGCTCGATGAGCACGTGGCGGGATCTCGGCTACCAGACCTGCGGCAGGGAAACCCGAACCCAGGTCGACAATGTCACCATTGCCATGAAATAGGAACGCTCACCGTGAGGCTGCGTCAACGCGAACCACCGCGGGTGGGTCCCAGGCTGTGGTCGTCGGCCGGTACAGGCGGAGCATGAGGCGGAATGGGCCGCTCGGCGCAGGCAGCCAGTTGGCGTCGTCCGGTGGACGGGAATGCTGGAGGCGGATGACCAAGGAGCCATCGTCGCCGAACCGAAGCCCCGGCGTGCGGTCTCCGATGGCGTACCTATTGATCTCATTGTCGACCAGTAGGCCCTTGGCGTGGTACATGGTGAGTGACCAGAAGGCCTGGACCGGCGGGAGCGATCCGGCGGCGAAGGTGATCTCGTAAGCACAGCCCTCGCCATCGAGCGGCTTGCCGGCGGCATCCACCTCGCAGACGGGATACAGGGCCTCGCTCACCGGGTTGATGAAGATCTGGGAATGGGCGACCGCAGCCCGCAGGAGACGATTGTCTCCGAAGTCTGTTCCGACGTCGTTGATCGCCCAGCCGTTCGCGGAGCGGCCGAACGAGCGTACGTGTCGTTCGATGTCGTCGCATCCCTGTGCCAGGCCGTCGGCGATCGCACTCGTGGACGCGGTGGATAGCCCGGCGATGCCCTGTATCCGTGATCGGTTGATGTCACGGCATAGCTCGTCGGTGATGGCGTCCGGGTCGGCGTCGTCGAGCACCTGGGCAAGCGCCAGGGCGAAGGTCGCGGGGTCCTCGATCTCCGCCTGCCGGGTCGTGCCTGCGAGTTCCACGTCGCGGGCCGCTGGTTCGGGGGGCACCCCGTACGGTGTGCTCCTGAGCGTGAGCGCGTCCTGGAGCTGGTGGGCGGCGGCCAAATCGAGCTTGTTGGCCCCGTCCACCAGGATGCGTCCGACGATCATGACGTACCGCCAGTTAGTGCGCAGCCGGACTTCCCCGCCATCCGCCTCCAGGCGCGCCATTCCCTTGCCGATCTTGACGGTGGGCAAGGGTTCGCCCGGCGTACCTCGACTGATCACGATCGGTGAGGTGGTATCCGGAAGGGCCACCTGGAAGCTGGCGTACCGGTCGCCGAAATCAGGCAGACGCAGTTCGAACTCGTTGTGCCGGACGTCCAGCCAGGCGACTGAGTACAGCGTGTCGACGTTGGGGGCGACGCCGACGGTCAGTGTCGGATCGGAGAGCCGCCGCTGGTGGCCGAAGGTGTTGACGGGCGCGCCGGCAGAGGTCGCCTGGCGAGGCCCGAACGGATCGAGAGGTTGGACGAAGTTGAGGCGTACCCGCTGAGCGAAGATCAACGGATAAGACCATACCTGGACGTCTCGGCTGGCGGCTTCAAGGGTCGCCTCGGGTGTGTGCTCCATCCGGCCCCCTTGTTGAACTTAATTCAGTACAACTAGGGTAGCAGTGGCTCCGTGGCCAACGGGGTCCTCATGGTCGGCGCCTCGGCCGAGGGGCTGGAATCGATGTGATCGAGAAGGTGGCCATGGATTGGCGCGGTTACGACACGTCTGGCCTGGAGCAGCTCGGCAGGGCCGAACAGCCGGACATTGTGCCGGCGCAGGCCGCTTGGCGACGGCGCTGGACGGAGAGTCTGACCCTCCAGGCGGTGGTGTACGGGTTGCCGTCGGCGCTGCAGTACGCACTGATGTGCGCGGAGGCCTTGGCCCCGGGCGCGACTCCCGGCATGGCGACGTTCCGGCATGAGCGAACCCTGGCCGGGCCCGATTTCACCGCGTTTCGTGCTCCGAACGTGGACACCCTCTACTCCACGGCATGGCTGTACCTACGCGGGCAAGCCGTAGAGGTCCAGACGCCGGACTTCGGTGACCGCTACTTCACTGTGCAACTGGTCGACGCCTACAGCAACGCCATCAACATCAGTAACCGCACCTTCGGCTCGGCTGCCGCTCGCTACTGGCTGGTCCCGGCGCAGTGGGCCGGGCCAGTACCTGAAGGGGTGACGGTCGTGCGCGTCCCGACCACCGTCGTGTGGCTGCTGATGCGGATCCAGGTGGTCGGCGGCGATGTCGCGGCAGTGCACCAGTTGCAGAATGCCGTCACCATCAGGCCGACCTCACAGGTCCACGTCCCGCGTGGGCCGCTCGTCGATCGGCTGTCGGTCGAAGAGGACTGGCGGGCGTACTTCCGCGCCCTTGACGCGGCGATACGACTGAACATGTACCCCAGCGAGGAGCGCGCCCACGTTCACCAGTTCCGCGCACTCGGTCTGCTGGGGCAGGAACCCTGGGAGCCGACCGCCCTCGATCCGACGACCGCTGACGCAATGGCGGCCGGCTTCGAGGCGGCGATGGACATGGTGGGATCGGCTCGACGCCAGTTGGGGGCGGACACGGGTACCGGCTGGACACGCGTTTCGGGCAAGGGGGCACACGGGCACAACTTCCTCGCGCGCGCAGTCATGAACCACGTTGGACTCGGTGCCAACGTCGTCGAGGAGAACACGTCGTTCAACACTCATGTCGACGCGGAGGGAAGCCAGTTGGCGGGATCTCATGGCGACTACGCCCTGACCTTCGACGTTCCGCCGCCGAACGACGCGTTCTGGAGCGTCACCCTCTACCACGTCGAGACGGGACGTGTCTTCGACAATCCACTCGGCCGCTACTGCATCGGCAGCGCCAACCTGGAATCCGCCGAGCCCGCCGGGGCGGTCCGGATCGTGATTGCCCGGAACGATCCGAAGGCGCCCAACTGGCTCCCCTGTCCGGACGGCGACTTCTACCTGGCTCTGCGCATCTACTCGCCGGGCGGCGCCGTCACCCGTGGGGATTGGCTCCCAACCCCTGTCCAGCAGGCGCCGTCGAAATGAGCCGTCCGGGGTCGTGGCGGTGCCCTCCGCCGGAGACGACGAGCTTGGGGCGTGGCCCGGTAGTGTGCACGTAGAAGGCTGCTCAACAGCCTGCACTTCATGATGCAGGGGCATCACCTGCCCAAGCGGCCCGGATGGTGGCGCTCCGGCCCCATGTACGTCACCTCGCCCGAGGATCCCACCATCGCCGCGTACACGGCCCCGGAAGCGGAGCGTGTGCCCGGCCTCCCTTGCCGTAGGTGAAGTCGGGGCCGGCGTCGGCCAGCCGCTGGATGTAGGTCATGGCCTGCCGGTAGCCGTCGATCTCCGTGGCCACCGCCCCGCTGGCCTCGATCGGGGCCTCACCGAGAATGATGTCCTCGACATCGGCGACGCTCGCGGCGTACCCCTCGATGGTGTTCGACCCGGCGATCGCCCGCGCGGTCAGATTGCGGCGGAGCTGGCCCTCCCAGCGCCTGGGCGCCCGAAGGTGCAACCGCAGACGCCCCCGCATCGCGTCGATCTCATCGAGAACGCGCACATCGGCGTCGTCCAGCTCAGGCACCCGGTACAGCATGACCCCATGACACCATCCTCCCATCAAGCGGTCAAACCACCGTGTGTCAACCCATGCTTCAGCAGCGTGACGAACAAGGCCCCGCGCTCGTTTGAAGGCCCCTGGCGGGAGGTGCATGCTCGGTAGGGAGGAGATGGGCGCATGAACGCCGAGGCCCCGCGGACCGCCGTGATCACCGTCGATGAGTCCGGCATCGTCACGGGCTGGAACCGCGGTGCCGAGCGGGTGCTGGGGCATGCCGCCGGGGATGCCGTGGGGCGGTGGGCCGGGGAGTTGCTGGTGCCCGAGGGCGGGGTGCCGTTCTGGGACGGTCCGCCGGAGCGGGACCACTGGCTGGGGTGGGTTTCGGCGCGGTGTGCCGATGGGCGGGTGCTGCGGGTGCGCGGGACGGGGCACCGGCTGATGGACCGGGATACGCGGGGCCAGTGGGTGCTGGTGGCGCCGGTCGAGGACGCCGCCGGGCAACGGCCGCGGCCGCTGCGGCAGGAGGTGGAGCGGGCGGTCGTGGACTGGCTGTTCTCGCGCTCCCCGGTGGCCGTGACCATGTACGACACCGACCTCAGGTGCATCCGGCAGAACACCGCCATGACGCGGCTGACCGGGATCTCCGAGGCCGACCGCAAGGGGCTGCGGCTGCCGGACGTGCTGTCGGGGCCGGACGCGGAGCCGTGGGAGCAGCGGCTGCGGCGGGTGCTGGAGACGGGCGAGACCGCGTTCAGCGGGGAGATGCGGGGTCGGCTGCCCGCGGATCCGGACCAGGACCGCGTCCTCCTGGCCACGGCCTCCGCGCTGCGGGGCGCGGACGGTCAGACGCTCGGGCTCTGTACGACGGTCGCCGACGCCACCCAGCAGATCCGGTCACGGGAGCGGCTGACGCTGCTGAACGAGGCGAGCACCCGGATCGGCAGCACGCTGGACGTGATGCGCACCGCGCGGGAACTGGCCGACACCGCGGTGCCACGGCTCGCGGACTGGGTCACCGTCGATCTGCTGGAGACGCTGCTCAGGGGCGATGAGCCGGGCCCGTTCACCGGGGTGGTGGCGCTGCGCCGGGCGGCGAACCAGTCGATCATCCAGGGTGCGCCCGAGGCGGTGCGGCAGCCGGGCGAGGTGGACTTCTACCCGCCGTACACGCCCGCCGTGCGCTGCATGGCGACGGGCCGGTCGGCCCGGCACCGGGTCACGGACGGGGACATGCGGGACTGGCTGGCGCGGGATCCGGCCCGGGCGGAGAAGTTCCGGGAGTTCGGATTCCAGTCGATCATGGGGGTGCCGATCCGGGCGCGCGGGATGACCCTGGGCATCACCATGTTCTACCGGCGGACCAAGGAGCCGTTCACGGAGGACGACCAGCTGCTGGCCGAGGAGCTGGTGGCGCGGGCCGCCATCTGTCTGGACAACGCGCGCCGCTTCGCGCGCGAGCGCACCGCCGCGCTCAGCCTCCAGCAGAGCCTGCTGCCGCGGGGGACCCCGGTACAGGCGGCGGTCGAGACCGCGTCCCGTTATCTGCCCGCGGGAGGCCGGTCGGGACTGGCGGGCGACTGGTTCGATGTGATTCCGCTGTCCGGGGCGCGGGTCGCCCTGGTCGTCGGGGATGTCGTCGGCCATGGCATCGGCGCGGCGGCCACCATGGGCAGGCTGCGCACGGCGGTCCGCACCCTGGCGGACGTCGATCTGCCGCCGGACGAGCTGCTGACGCATCTGGACGATGTGGTGATCCGGCTCGCCGCCGAGGCGGAGGGCGCCGACGCCCCCGGCGGGCCCGGCGCCCCCGGTGATCCCGCCATCCTCGGCGCCACCTGCACGTACGCGGTCTACGATCCGGTGTCCCGGATGTGCTCGCTGGCCCGGGCCGGGCATCCGCCGCCCGCCGTGGTCACCCCGGAGGGCGAGGCGCGGCTGCTCGATGTGCCCGCCGGTCCCCCGCTGGGCCTGGGCGGTCTGCCGTTCGAGGTGGCGGAGGTGGAGCTGCCGCCGGGCAGTCTGCTCGCGCTCTACACCGACGGGCTGCTCGGACTCCGCGAGCGGGAGCGCGAACTGGACGGCGCGCTGGACGCGCTGTGCCAGGCGCTCACCGAGCGCGCGCCCTCCCTCGACGCGCTGTGCGACCGTGTCATCGGCGATCTGCTCCCGGATCACCCCGCCGACGACGCCGCGCTGCTCATGGCCCGTACCCAGGCCCTGGGCACGGACCGGTACGCCGTACGGGATCTGGCGGCCGATCCGGTCACGGTGGCGACCGCCCGTGCGTGGGCGTCGCGCCGTCTCGACGCCTGGGGGCTCGCGGACGCGTCGTACATCACCGAGCTGGTGGTGAGTGAGCTGGTCACCAACGCCATCCGGCACGCGGAGGGCCCCATCCAGCTGCGGCTGATCCACGACCGGACGCTGATCTGCGAGGTGTCCGACGCCAGCTCCACCTCGCCCCATTTGCGCCGGGCCCGTCTGTCGGACGAGGGCGGCCGCGGTCTGCTGCTGGTCGCCCAGCTCACCCAGCGCTGGGGCACCCGGCACACCCACACGGGCAAGACCATCTGGTGTGAGCA
The DNA here is from genome assembly GCF_040631655.1 of Streptomyces sp. NPDC019937. Lineage (NCBI taxonomy): Bacteria > Bacillati > Actinomycetota > Actinomycetes > Kitasatosporales > Streptomycetaceae > Streptomyces > Streptomyces sp. NPDC019937. The sequence goes on along the minus strand of NZ_JBEYAL010000021.1, from coordinate 9,696 downwards.
GCTGATCGGGTCACGTACTTGAACGGAATCCGTGAAGACGAAGAATTCCGTTCATTGATATGGACACGTCACCGCCGCTGCCCTACGTTGACCTTTGGTCCGGACCATGATCCGTAACCGAGAGGGAACCACTGGACTGGAGGTGGGCGTATGCCCGCGTTACGCATGCGGGTCAGGGCCGGCGTCGCCGTCGGCGCACTCGTGGCCGCGCTGGCGGGGACGACGAGCGCGCGGGGCGCGACGGCGGCCGACCCGACGGACGGCTGGACGCAGAAGTCGTTCTCGTACAGCATGCAGAAGCCGTACGACCTGGATCTCGGCGAGCGGTACAGCTACGACTCGGGCACCAAGACCCACACCATGTGGGTGAACTCCACCGACAAGCCGTTCGAGGAGGGCAGTTCGACCAATCCGCGCACCGAGATGCGCTGGAAGATCGACTACACCTCGGGCAAGCACATGTGGGACGCCGACGTGTACGTGCCGTCCGGCACCAACGGCGCGGACATCATGCAGATCCTGCGCACCAAGCGCCCCTCCGGGACCCCGGCCACCGACATCATGTTCCGGGCGTCCAGCGCGAACGGCGGCACGCTCAAGCGCTACACGAACGAGGTCATCAAGACCGGGATCTACAACACCTGGTGGAACCTGAAGGTCGCCCACGACGCGAGCGCCGGAACCATCCAGGTCTACGCCGACAACAAGCTGGTGCTGACCGCCGACGACCGCGGCGAGGCGACGCGCTACTTCAAGAACGGCGTCTATCACCACGGCTCGGGCAAGGCCGAGGCCCGCTTCCGCAACGTGCGCTACTGGACGAAGTAGCGCCGCACGCCACCACGCCGGCCCTCATGCCGGCCGCCGGGCCCGGCGGCCGGCATGAGCCGCTCCCAGCTCCTACAGCGGCCTCGGGACGTCCGGTACGGGGGTGTGCGCCGCGCCGTTGATCAGCACGTGGAAGCCCCAGACCAGCCGCTCCTGAGGGGAGCCGGAGAGCAGCAGGGCACCGAGCGCGGCGATGCGCGGATGGGTCCGCTCGGAGGCGCCCATCACCCCGGCGGCCATCGCCTCCCAGTCCTCCTCGTTCTGGCTGTCCTCGTCCGCGCCCCGCCAGGCGTGCTCGGCGGCGGTCGCGGTGCCGTACTGGAGCAGTGCGTCGAGCAGCCACGCGGCCCGGTCGGGCGCGACCCCGCCCTCGTGCAGCAGGCTCAGCACCGCCTCGGTGAGGTTCAGGAAGTGCTTGCCGAAGGGGCGGGCGGCCACCGCGGAGCGGGCGAGGCCCGGGTGCTCGAACAGCAGCTCCGTGTACGACATGAGAAGCCGCACCAGCCGCTCGCGCCAGTCGCCCTCGGCCGTGGCCGGGCTCAGGTCGACCCCGGCGAGCAGTTCGTCGAGGACCGCCGCGTGGAGTTCGGCGGTGTTGCGGACGTACACGTAGAGCGAGGCCGGCCCGGTGTCCAGCTCCCGCGCCAGCCGGCGCATGGTGACGCGCTCCAGCCCCTCGGCCCGCATGAGGTCGACCGCGGTGGCGACGATCCCCTCCCGGGTCAGGGCCGGTTTCGCCGGACGTTCGCGGCGGCTCGGGCGCGCGGCGGAGTTCCCTTTCATGGGCCCATGCTATCCGTCGGTGAACGCGTTCGTGACGAACGCGTTTGCCACGAACATGTTCGTCCCGCTACTCTCCTCGCGTCCGGCACGACGGGAATCCACCGCTTCGCAGAGGAGGCGACGTATGTCCACGGCACCCACCATCGCGATCGTCGGAGCAGGACTGGGCGGGCTGACGCTGGCCCGCGTCCTGCGCACCCACGGCATCGCCTCGACCGTCTACGAACGGGACGCGTCACCGACCGCCCGCGACCAGGGCGGCACGCTGGACCTGGACGAGGAGTCCGGACAGCGGGCGCTGAGCGCCGCCGGGCTGCTCGAGGAGTTCCGGGAGCTGAGCCGCCCGGAGGGCGGTGAGCTGCGCCTGCTCGGCAAGGACGCCTCGACCGTGCTCCACTCGCCCGCTCCGGAGGGCGGCGGCGACCGCCCCGAGATCGACCGCAGCGCGCTGCGGGGGCTGCTGCTGGACTCCCTGCCCAGGGGGACGGTGCGCTGGGGGCGCGCGGTACGTGCCGTCGCCGCCCCTCCGGCGGGCCGCCCCACGCTCACCCTGTCCGACGGCGGGACCGTGGAAGCGGATCTCGTGGTCGGCGCCGACGGGGCCTGGTCGCGGGTCCGGCCGCTGCTGTCCGACGCCGTGCCGGTCTACTCCGGCGTGACCATGTCGGACGGCCGGCTGGAGGACGTCGACACCCGGCACCGCGCCCTCGCCGAACTCGTCGGCCACGGCTCGATGTTCGCCCTCGGCGACGAGCGGGCGGTGGTCGCGCAGCGCAACGGCGGCGGGCGCATCCGCGTCTACGGCGCCGTCAAGGTCCCCGAGGGGTGGGCCGATGCGGAGGGCGCCGCCCCCGAGGCCGTCACCAAGCGCCTCCTGGACCTCTTCCCCGACTGGGACGACGCGCTGCGCGCGCTGATCACCGACACCGACGACCCCCTCGTCCTGCGGCCGGTCCACGCCCTGCCCGTCGGACACCGCTGGGACCGGGTGCCCGGCGTCACCCTCCTGGGCGACGCCGCGCATCTGATGTCCCCCTTCGCGGGCGCGGGCGCCAACCTCGCCATGCTCGACGGGGCCGAACTCGCCGGGGCCATCGCCGCGCACGACGACCTGGAGGCGGCGCTGACCCGTTACGAAACGGCCCTCTTCCCGCGCGCCGAGACCGCGGCCGCCCTCTCGGCCGCCAACCTCATTGGCTTCCTCAGCCCCGACGGCCTGCGCATCGCGCGGGACCTCTTCGCCTCACACACGTCAAACTCAGGAGACGACACCCGATGACCACCCACCCCACCACCCCTCCGCCGCTCCAGCCCTACCCCGGCCTTCCGCTGACCCTGACGGACGTGGGCGAGGGACGACCCGTCCTGCTGCTGCACGGCGGCGCCGGCCCGGCGAGCATGACCGCGATCGCGGACCACTTCACCCCCGACCACCGGGTGCTGACCCCCACCCACCCGGGCTGGAACGACGCCCCTCGACCCGACTGGTTCACCGGAGTCGACGGCCTCGTGGAGACCTACCTGGACCTGCTGGACGACCTCCGGCTGCACGACGTCCTGGTCCTCGGCAGCTCCTTCGGCGGCTGGCTCGCCGCCGAGATGGCCGTACGCGACCGCGGCCGCCGCCGCATCGGGCAGCTGGTGCTGGCGGGGGCCATCGGACCGGAGGTCCCCGGGCACGCGGTGCGGATGCCGACCCCGGCGCCCGGCGTCCCCGGCCCGTCCCCGGAAGCCATCCGCACCATGCTGGCCTACACCCGCCCGGACCTGGCCGACCCGAAGCTGCTGCACCGTCTCGCCCGCGTCACGGTGCCCACCCTGGCGGTATGGGGCGAGCACGACGCCGTGGTCACCCCCGACTTCGGCCGCGTGTACGCCGCCGCCATCCCGGACGCCCGCTTCGAGGTGATCCCCGGCGCGGGCCACCTCCCCTGGCAGGAGGCACCGGACACCGTGCTCGCCACCATCGACGCGTTCGTGACCGCCGGGGAGAACCGGCCCTGTTAGGTGCCGGTGGCGCGTCGTACGGCAGCGTCCCGTAGCGTGCGCAGCCGTACGAGGGCGGGCCGCCGGTCGCCCGCCACCGCTTTCTCCGCGCGCTTCTGCGCCTCGGTGACCGTCCGCGCGAGACCAGTCTTCCGCTGGCAACTCGCGTCCTGCCGGGAGAGCTTCAGCTCGTGGCGGGCGACGGCGCGGAGGCCACCCCGGTCCGCCGCGGCGCGACGGAGCCGTCGATCCACGGAGCTCCGCGGGTCGTCGAGCGTGCCGGCCCGGACGCCCGCGTCGCGCATGCAGCCGCTCCATCGGCGCTGGGCCTTCAGATACCGGGAATCCTTGTGTACGGCGGACACGACCTGCATGGCCAGCACCTGGTAGGTGTTGTACAGGCGCTCGTAGTCGGCTCCGTACAACGTGTCGCGGGCCTTGGTGAGACACGCGTCGGCGTTGTAGAAGAACTCCTGCTTCCCCGGCAGTCGGACATGGACCCGGTGCGCCGTCGTTCCGAGCAGGGCCTCGCGCCACTCACGTTCACCGGAGCGGGCCTTGTTGGGGTCACGGGGCATCCGCGTGTTCAGCCGCGCACTGGTGATGCCGTAACCGTCCTGGCGGGCCTGCTCGGTGGTGAGGAGCCAGTACGGATTGCCGTCCTCGGGGTCGGGGCGGCCGGTCGCGAGGCCCTCCGGTTCGTAGACGTGGCCACGCCTGCGCATGCAGTCGGCGATGAGGCGCTCGTTCGCGGTGTGCAGGGCTTGTCGCTCGTGCTGCCCGTAGGCGAGAACGCCGCCGAAGGGGCGCGGGAGCACAGGCTCGGAGGGGGTGCCGCCGGAGTTGGCGCATCCGGCGGCACCCAGGATCCCGAGGAGCAGCGTCGCGCAGGCGGCGTTGATCCGGTTCCTCATGGCGAAGTCTTCGTCCGTCAGCACCAGTAGTTGGACGCGACGTGCGGCAGGTTGGAGCCGATGGCCTTCCACCCCGTGCCGCGGTTGAGCCAGTAGCCGGAGCCGCCGTGGTACGTGCCGGTGTAGACCTTCACATTGCACTGTGAGCCGTTGTTGTACAGCGAACCTCCCTGAATGTAGTAGAAGTAGACATATGGGGTGAGGTCGTCGTTGTCCTCCCAGACGCGCTGCGGCGTGCCGCCGGTGTAGTTCTCGGACAAGTAGGCACACAGCGCGCCGGAGCTACAACCGGACGGCGCGGCCTGAGCGGCGGGCGCGGCCACGACCGCCGCGGTGGCGAGCCCCGCCGCGGCGGCGAGCACGGCCATGGATCGAGCGAACATGCGATTTCTCCTGTCGGTGACGATCCCGGCCCGTTCTTCGCGTTTCGAACGGGCACTCCTATAAGGGCCGAAACAAGACTGTCCGAGCGGCCGTGACAGCGGCAACGTCTTCCCACGGACGTGGGAAGAGGGAGGTCAGCGCATCGAGGGCGCCGCCCGACCCCACGCCGGAAAGGCAGGGGGCATGCTCAGGATTCATTTCACCAGCGACGATCTGGCACGGATCACCCTGGCGCCGGGAGCTGATCCACTGTGGGAAGTCCTGCTGAGTTCGTATCGGCTGCGGCGCAAGGAAGGGGCCGTGACCTTCGGGCCGTGGAAGCGTGACGTCGTCCGGCGTACGGGGCCGGAAGCCCGGGTGCTCTCCGCGCTGGCGCCGCTGAGAGGTTATGCCGTCGACTTCCTGACCCCCGCGGGCACCGGTTCCTCCTTGTCCGCCGGCGCGGATGCCCTGCGGCGCACTCCGCGCACGCGCTTACGCAACGATCTGGCGGAGCTTGCCCGGCGGCACCCCGGGCGCCCCTTCCCGCGATGGACGCGCAGGCTCGCGGAGGGGACGCCCGAGGCCGTGGCACTCGTGGCAGACGCGGTCCCGAACGCGGGTGGGAAGGCGTGCTCGCCACGCTGCATCCCTCGGCCTCCTGGAGCTATCCGGTACTGGAACTGGCCTTTCCCGCCGATCACGATATCCATCTGAACGGACGTGGCCTGGTCCTCCAGCCGTCGTTCTTCTGCTGGGGCGCCCCCACCACCCTGCTCGACACGGGGTTGCCTCCGGTGCTGATCTATCCCGTCGAACGTGACCTCAACTGGCTGGCGCCCGCCCATTCCACGTCGCAACAGGCCCTCTCCGCCCTGCTGGGCACGACCCGCGCCCGCGTGCTGGAGGCCGTGGCCGTGAGCACCTGCACGACCACCCAACTCGCCCAGCGCATCCGCACCCCCCTACAGACGGCCAGCCACCAGGCCGCCGTCCTCCGCGAAGCCGGTCTGATCACCAGCCGACGCCACCGCAACTCCGTGATTCACACGGCCACGTGTCTGGGCCGGTCGCTCCTCAACGGCCGGTGCGACCTGACCTCCTGACCCGGCTCAGCCAAACGGATGCGACTTCGTGCTTTTGACGATGGCCACCCGGGGGTTCTCCGGTACCGGGCTCCCGGGATCCCGGGCGGTGAGTTCGGTGGGCCACGAAGTCCCCGGATACAGGCCGACCCCTTCGCTCTTCGTGCGAACCGTCGCATCGAATCCTTGCGGGCCGGTGACGCGGACGGCGACCCCTTGCCGTCCCCCGGTGTGACCGGAACGCCGCTGGGAGCCGCCGCGACCCGCTCCCGGCCTGCCTCCTCCTGCGCCTTCTGCACAGCCGTCAGAGCGGTGGGAGAGCTTCCGGCCGTCGACGCGGAGGGTTCGGGCCGTGCCGCGGCATGCGACGGCGGTGCCGTGGCAGCGCTCTGCTTCCCCTCCCACGGCCTGCTCAGGACAGCCAGTCAGTGTAATGCGTGGGGGCGAGGCGGGCGTCGCCCTTGGTGGTGAGGACATCGCCGCGCACGGCGGCGAACATCCCGGCGGTGTCGTCCACGACGACCTCGCGGCCGTCGGAACGCGCGCGCAGGGTGACCCGGCCGAGTTCGTCAAGGGTGAAGACATCGGGTCCGCCGATGTCGCGGGTGCCGTTCAGCGGGGTGCCCACGGCGGTTTCGGCGACGGCGTCGGCCACGTCCTGCGCGGCGATCGGCTGGATCGGCGTGGCGGGAAGTCGGACGATGTCGCCGTCGGTCGTCCAGGTCAGGACCGCGTCCATGAACTCCATGAACTGGGTGGCGCGGACGATCGAATACGGAATCGGCCCGGCCTTGAGGATGTCCTCCTGGAGCACCTTGGCCCGGTAGTAGTCGAGTTCCGGCACCAGTTCCGCGCCGACGATCGACAGAATGACGACGTGCCGCACACCGCCCTTCCGGGCGGCGGCCAGAAGATTGTCCATCGAGGTCCGGAAGAACGCCGCGGACGCGTCGTCGAAGGTCGGGGAATTCGTCAGGTTGACGACGACGTCGGCACCGGCCACCGCCTCCTCCAGCCCCTTTCCCGTGACGATGTCGACCCCGGTGGAGGGTGAGCACGGTACGGCCTCGTGGCCCGCCGCGCTCAGTTTCCGCACGACCTTCGATCCGATCAGGCCGGTACCGCCGACAACCGCGATCTTCATGATCATCCTCGCTTCCGCGGAGCGCGCCGGTCCGCGCGCTGGGCCAGTTCCTCGTCGTCCACCAAGGTGAGCATGGGCCGGCCCGGAGCGCACATCATCGTCACGAGGAAACGGCTCCAGGAATCCGTACGGTTGTTCCCGTCCTGGTAATGGATGACGTCGCCACCCGGCTCCCAGAACGTCTCCCCCGCCCTGATCACCCGCTCCGGCTCGCCTTCCAGCTCGAAGAGCATTTCCCCTTCGAGCATGTATCCGAACGCGGGACCGGAATGCCGGTGCGGCGGGGTGCCCGGATCACCCGGGGGGAATTCGACGAGGACGGTCATCACGTCGACGCCCTCCGGGACGAACGGCGGCTTTGCCGTCTGCAGCGTGGTCAGCGCCGTTTTCCACGCGTCCGACCGTGGTTTCCTGCTCGGCTCGTTGCTCGACATGAGTCATAAGTAAAGACCGGAGCGGCCTTTTGACGGTGACGACCCGCGCGAGCGATTTCCCGGGGCAGACTTGAGGACATGAACGGACCCAGGGTGCGACTGCGTGCGGTGGACCGGGACGACCTCACGGTCTTCTTCGACTACCACCGGGACGAGGAGGCCAACCGGATGGCGGCCTTCACCGCCGAGGACCCGGACGACCGGAAGGCCTTCGACGAACGCTGGGACCGGATCCTCGGCGACGACACCGTCGTCAAGCGGACGGTGCTGTACGAGGGGCGGGTGGCCGGGAACGTGCTGGGGTTCGAGCAGTACGGTGATCCGTCCGTCGGCTACTGGATCGGGCGGGAGCACTGGGGGAAGGGGATCGCCACCAGCGCGCTGACCGCGTTCCTGGAGGAGGTGCCGATGCGCCCGCTGTACGCCCGGATCGCCGCGGACAACGCCGGTTCCCGGCGGGTGCTGGAGAAGTGCGGGTTCCGCGTGGCCCGGGAGGAGCGGGCGTTCGCGGTGGCGCGGGGGCGGGAGATCCGCGAGCTGGTGCTGGTCCTGGGATGAGGGCGGGATACGGGGCCCCCGGCCCGCCGCGCCGGGGTGAGAGGATCGGTGCGGACGGTGTGGTTCGTGCGCGACGGGAGGCACCGCGTGTCGGTGGAGATCACCTGGTGGGGGCATGCCACCGCGACCGTGCGGGATTCCGGCGTGACGGTGCTGACCGACCCCCTCTTCGTACGGCGGCTGGCCCATCTGCGGCGCCGCCGCGGGCCCGTGCCCACGCCGGACGCGGCGGTGGCGGACGTCGCGCTCGTCTCGCATCTGCACGCCGACCATCTGCACCTGGGTTCGCTGGTCCAGCTGTGGCCCGGCACCCGGCTGGTCGTGCCGTACGGCGCCGGGCGGGCCGTGCCGGGGCTGCGGCGGGTGGCCGCGGCGGGCGGTCTGCGGGTCACCGAGGTGCGGCCGGGCGACGAGGTGACGGTCGGCGACCTGCGGATCCGGGCCGTGCCCGCCGCCCACGACGGCCGCCGCCTGCCGTTCGGGCCGCACCGGTCGCCCGCCCTCGGATACGTGCTGCGCGGTGAGGCCACCACGTACTTCGCGGGCGACACCGGGCTGTTCGACGCGATGGCCGACGCGGTCGGCCCGTGCGACGTGGCGCTGCTGCCGGTCGGCGGCTGGGGCCCGTACCTCGGCCACGGCCACCTCGACGCGGGCCGCGCGGCCCAGGCGCTGGCCCTTCTCGGGGCGCGCAGCGCGGTGCCGGTGCACTACGGGACGTACTGGCCGATCGGCATGGACGCGGTGCGGCCGCACGAATTCCACGCCCCGGGGGACGACTTCGTCCGCCACGCGGGGCGGCTGGCCCCCGACGCCTCGGTGCACCGGCTGGGACACGGCGAGTGTGTGCGGCTGGAGCCTGCCAGGTGATAGGTGAACTGGCGCGCCTGCCGGCCGAGTCCACCCAGCAGGCGGTGGGCTATCCGTCGCTGTTCCTGCTGGTGGTGCTGGGGTCGCTGGTGCCGGTGGTGCCGACCGGGGCGGTGGTCAGCTCGGCGGCCGTGGTGGCGATCCACCAGTCCTCGCCGTTCTCGCTGCTGTTCTCCTTCTGCGTCGCCGCGCTGGCCGCGCTCCTGGGGGACCTCGCGCTGTACTGGCTGGGGCGGCGCGGGGTGCGCTCGAAGAACGGTTCGCGGTGGCTGGAGCGCATCCACGACCACGCGGCGCCGGAGCGGCTGGACCAGGCGCAGACGAAGCTGAGCGAGCACGGGGTGGCGGTGCTGGTGCTGTCCCGGCTGGTCCCGGCGGGCCGGATCCCGGTGATGCTGGCCTGCCTGCTGGCCCGCTGGCCGCTGCGGAGGTTCGCCCGCGGCGCGGCCCCGGCGGCGCTGGCCTGGGCCGGGACGTACCAGCTGATCGGCCTGCTCGGCGGCTCGCTGTTCCGCGAGCCGTGGGAGGGGGTGGTGGCGGCCGTGGCCCTGACGGTGGCCGTCAGCGTGGCGCCGGGGGTGTGGCGGCGCGTGGTGCGGCGCCACGAGGCGGGTTAGGGGGTGTCGTGTGGATCAGGCCGGGCTCCCGACGCCGCTGTGACATCAGCCGCTGCCGCGGCGGGCGGCACCTCGCGGCCCCGCGCTCGTCGCACGCAGCGCCGCCGCGCTCTC